>CALEKX010000052.1 GCA_937904525.1 uncultured Phycisphaerales bacterium | reverse complement strand
AGGACGCGGGCGGGACCAACATTATGCATGATCGGCGCAAGTCCTTTCGCGAAGGTCATCCTGAGCGAAGCGAAGGATCTCGGCGTTCGGACGGTTGAAATCCTTCGCTACGCTCAGGATGACGATTTCGGGCGACTATCGCCTATGTTGATGCATAGTGTTGGGGACATCCGCGCCACATCATGACTGCGTTCCCCTCTGCAATCTTTGGGATCTCTGCGATCTTTGCGCCATCCCCCCTCGCGAAACCTTCGCGCCTGCGTATCTCACAGCGTCCGCAGATGGAAACCGCCGTCGACGTTGATGACCTCGCCTGTACTGTAGGGGAGGTAGCCCAGGGCGATGGCGAGGACAGCATTGGCGATGTCCTGCGGCTGACCCCAGCGGCGAATGGGGGTGATGCCGTCTTCCAGGATCAGCTTGTCATACTTGGCTTTCACCGGGCCGGTCATGTCGGTCTCGATGATGCCCGGGCGGATCTCGTAGACGCCGATGCCGTGCTCCGCCAGCCGCGCGGCGAAGAGCTTGGTCATCATCGACAAGCCGGCTTTAGTGATGCAGTAATCGCCGCGATTGACGCTGGCGGTGTACGCGCTCATCGACGAGATGGTGACGATGCGCGGGGCACTCGGGCCGGTGGGGGGCTCCGCCGCGGCCTGCTGCTGCTCAACCATCTTTCGCGCCACAAGTTGCGTCAGGAAGTAAGGGCCCTTGAGGTTGATGTTGATCAGCCGATCGAACGACTCCTCGCCGGCATCGAGAATGTCCGCCCGAACCGACGGCGCGACGCCGGCATTGTTCACCAGCAGCGTGATGCCGCCGAAGGTGCGGATGGTTTCATCCACCAGCTTCTGCCGATCGGCGGCCACAGAGACATCAGCCTGCACGATATGCCCCCGTGCGCCGAGGGCTTCGATTGCCTTGCGCACTTCCTCCGCCGCGGCGGCGTTGGACGCGTAGTTGATGACGACATTGAACTTCTGGCGCGCCAGGCCGAGGGCGATCCCGCGGCCGATACCGCGCGACGCGCCCGTGACGATGGCTGTGGGGACCGTTGGATTGCTCATGGTGATGCAGGTTTACCATGCGTCCGTCGTGCAGCACAGCGCGTGGCAGACAAAGAGTTTGCCGTTCAGGACATGCCGTGAACCGGCCATCACTCCGATTCTTCCGCCTCCCGCATCGCCTGGCGCAGCTCATCCTGGTTCTCGCGGATGAGGCGCGCCAGCATGGTGTTGCGCGGGGTGATCATCGCCGGCTACGGTGTCCATCCGGAGCACAACGCCGCTGCGGCCCAGCGCAGCCAGCTCCCTCTCGTGCGGCACCAGCTCCGGAGCGAACCGGATCGCCATCGGCGCCGGCGGCGTGAAATCACGCGGACTGAACATCTGGATACTGCCGAAGCTTCGGTGCGTCAGCTTGAGGCGCCAGTGTTCGTCTGCCGTGGCGTCCAACGGCGCGATATCGATGCCCTGTTCCTTCAGGGATGCGAAGTCTTCTGCACGCGGCGGGATCGTCCCGCGAAACAGAACCATGCCTTCGCACGGAATGCTCTTCTTTCGCCAGAACATCGGTCCTCCCCTCTCAAACGACGTGCTCGCCCCAAAGCTTATCCGAGCTGACGCGCCAGTTGCATGATGCCCTCGCCCAGCAGATACCAGCCGAGCAGGAACGTAACCGTGTAGACGATCAATGCGAATGCCTTGTCGCTCAGGCGGCGAAGCATCCACCAGCCGAGCAATGCACCCAAGATGACGAGTGGTACAAATTTGACTGTGAATCCCAGCTCCGCCTGGGCAAACATACCGCTGGTGTAGTAGGCGGGCAACTTGGCTGTGTTCAGCAGGAAAAAGTAGAGCGCGCACGTGCCGACGAAGAGCTGGCGATCGAGGCGCAGCGGCAGCAGGTACATCGCGATGATCGGCCCGGCTGCGTGTGCAAGTGTGCTGCTGATGCCGGCGAATCCGCCGGTCAGCCAGCTTCGCCACGGCTCAGGCAGCAGATGGGTCTGCACGCCGCGCGCCTGCCGCCACCAGTGCAGACCCACCAGCACGATGCACTCGAATCCGATTTCCAGGCGGATCAACGCCCCGACAAGCTGTTCATACTGGTGAAACCACCACAGCAGCAGGCCGCCGAGGATCACGCCCGCAACGGTTCCGGGGATCAGGGCCTTGATCAACTGCGGGCCGGGGTAGGTAGCGCCGTCGGCGGATTCCGTTGCGGCGGAGCCGGAGGTGGTGGGCTTCCCGGCATCGGACCGATCGCTGGATGCCGGCTTGTTCACCCGCTGGGGCAGGAACATCCCCCGGTACTGCCAGACCGCGATCAGATCACCGAGGATGAGCAGCGGCAGCATCAAGCCGAGGGCGGCTTCGGATCCGCGGTCGGTGTACTTCATCGCCAGCACGATCAGCGGCACGTTCAGCAGGCCCACGCCCGCGCCAAAGCCGCTCTTGGTGACACCGATCAGCAGAATCCCGAAGCAGACCACCAGCCACGCCAGGCTCATCCCCACAGATTAGCGGGGAACGGGCGTGCTTGCGAGCGGCGGGCCGTGATTGGCAGGTGGGAGATGGGGCAATGCGTGACAGAGCAACGCAGAGGAGAAATCTACAGGGAGAGATCCAGAAACGCGTGACCACACCTCGTCTCTCGGCCTCTCCGTCTCTATCGACCACACACTTAATCGTGATTTGCCCCGAGCATGGCGAGGTTGGACATCGGCATGTAGGCGGCTTCTGCCGACGCGGTGGCGACACCGGCGGTCGTGCCGGCATCGACCTGGCGACCGACCAGCCACAGCGTCACGGGGCGGTGGTTGGGATTGGTCAGCAGCGAGATGACGGCTTCGGCCATCTCCGATTCATCGACGAGATAGCCGCTGCACGGCGGCTGACCGTCGAGGCAGCCGACCGCCATCACCGACGCATCCGTCGGCACGCGCAATCCCAGCTTCTGCAAACCGCTTAGCACGCGCCGGGCCGTCGCGACACCATCGCAGACGAACGCCGTGGCGCGCTGATCCATCGCGAGCTCCAGCTCGTCGCTGGCGACGCGGATCACATTCGCCTGGCCGAAACGCTCAGCCGTCTTCTGCAGGGCATACTCCACCTGCGGGGTGGGGGACGATTCGACGGCTGCGATCGTCTGATGTCCGGCAGCCAGCAGATCGCGCGCAGCACATCCGGCGCCCAGCACTGTGTCCACCAGGACGCTGTTGACCGAAAGCCTTCCCGGTTCGCGGCCGGCGACGACGACCTGCACATTGCGCACGACCAGGTCGCGCAGCAGCGCCTCGCGACTTCGCGTGCCCAGGTCGACCACGGCTGTGAACTGATTCAGGAAGCTGGGACGCAGCAGATTGTCGTCCTGGACGATCTGCGACTCGGGGCAGGCATCGGCCAGCCGGCGCGCCAGGCTGCTGGTGGTGCTGCCGGGATCTTCGAGGATCAGCCACCGCTGGCGCACGGTCGGCGTCATCGACCCCCGCACGAACGTGCCGCGGCCGATGGTTCGCTCCAGCAGGCCCTCAGCCGCCAGATCGGTCAATGCCTTGGACAGCGTCTTTGCATTGACTCCAAAACGCTCAGCCAGTTGACGTTCACCGGGCAGTTTTCCGGACAGTTCCCCACTTTCGATCGCCCGTCGGATGGACTCACGCAGGCGCTGAAACTTGTAGCTCAGGCGTTTCGGCTGCGTCTGTGATGCCGAGGATGATTGCGTGTTCTGCATCATGAAACCCCAACTCCTACTACCGCTTCTGCTACGCGATTCACAGCCGCAGCCGTCGCGGAGTAAGACCCCATCGACTGCCCGTACAATCGTCTTCCGTATCCTAGATTACTCTACATTCGACCAAATTTCCTGCAAAAGTCCAGTAATCTGGTTAACGAACCTGGTGAAATCGCTATGCAGCGCGCATTCGATCCGCGCGCAACGTCGATGGCGATGCGATAAAGCGGATTACCTCGGGGTGGGGGATCGGCGTAGGACCACCGACTTGACGTTCACGAACTCATACATCGCAAGCTCAGACAATTCGCGTCCGTAACCGCTGTCTTTGATGCCTCCAAATGGCAGGCGTGGATCGCTCTGAACCAGTTCATTGATGAAAACGCAACCAGCCTGAATTCGGCCCGCCATCTCGCGTGCGCGATCGATGTTGCGCGTCCAGATTGAGCTGCCGAGGCCGTAGCTGGAGCGATTGGCCAGTTCGATCGCGTGATCGGCATCTTCTGCAACCGTGACGGCTGCGACCGGGCCGAACGTCTCCTCGTCAAACGCCGCCATGCCGGGCCGGACGCCTGCAATCACGGTCGGAAGGTAGTAGAAACCCGGACCTTCGATCCGTTCTCCTCCGTATAGGAGCTTCGCGCCTGAGTCGAGCGTTTGTTGGACCTGTCTTTCGAGTGTCTGGCGCAGGTCTTCGCGCGCCAGCGGGCCGACCTGCGTCTCGTCGCGCATCGGATCGCCCACCTTCATCGCCCGCATCGCAGCAACGAAGGCAGCCGTAAACGCTTCAGCCACCGGTGCGTCGACGATGAACCGCTTGGCTGCTATGCAGCTTTGGCCGGAGTTGATGCAGCGGGCCTGGGCAGCCAGCTTCGCTGTGGTAGGGATGTCGGCGTCAGCCAGGACGATGAACGGATCCGATCCGCCCAACTCGAGCACCGTCTTCTTGCGCACAGCCCCCGCCTGCGAAGCGACGATGCCACCGGCCTTGACGCTCCCGGTGAACGTAACACCTGCGATGGCAGGATGTTCGATCACATCCCGAGCCCGCTCGTTGCGCAGCAGCAGGGTCGTGAACACGCCGGCTGGGAACCCAGCCTTGGCGAATAGCTGCTCGATGGTCAGTGCCGTTCCTGGCATGGAAGGGGCGTGCTTCAGAACGCCCACATTCCCTGCCATCAGGTTCGGGGCCGCGAACCGCACGACCTGCCAGACCGGGAAGTTCCACGGCATGATCGCGAGGATCGGCCCCATCGGATCAAATCGGATGTAACTCTCGTCAGCATCAGACTTTCGTGTCTGTGGGGCGATCATCGCCGGGCCGTGATCGGCGAAATACTCGCAGCAGGCGGCGGATTTCTCGATCTCGCTGCGGGCGGCAGTGATAGGCTTGCCCATCTCGCGGACGATCAGGCGCGCCAGCGATTCCTTGGCTGCGCGCAACTCGTGCGCAAACTGGCGCATATGCTGAGCCCGCTTCTCGACAGGCAGGTCGCGCCAGCGTTTGAAACCCTGCCGCGCGCCCGCAAGCCGTTGCTCCACCTCCGCGTCATCGTGCTCGGGATATTCATGAACCAACTCGCCCGTAGCCGGATTGATCGCCCGCAGGACGTTCGATCTGCTTTCCATGGCGCGATTGTATGCACCCCGGGGGCAGGACACGAACGGAGATTCGCATCAAGTTCTCCGCCGACCCGAACCCCGAGCCTGGCGCTTCATTGCGGCACAGCACAAACGCAGTGGGGCGGGCGGCAAATCGGCGATGGCTGCGCGTAGACGTCGATGGGTAAACGGGTTAAAACATCCCCCTGCGTTTTTCCTCACGGCGGCCACGGACGGCGCGCCGATGTTTCAAAACTCCTGGCGAGCGGAAATCCGATGCGTATTGGCTTGCCGGGGCAGCTAGAATGACCACGGAGGTTTCGCGCATGGCGTTGCTGGATTCGATCGCCTCACCGGCAGACCTCAAGAAACTGACGCCCGAACAGCTCACCGAGCTGGCAGCGGAGATGCGCGATCGGATCTTCACCGCGGTCAGCCAGAATGGCGGACACTTGGCGTCGAACCTCGGGGTGGTCGAGCTGACGCTTGCGCTGCACTACTGCTATGACTTCGGTCCGTATCCGCAGGGGCCCGACCGGCTGCTGTGGGATGTCGGCCATCAGAGCTATCCGCACAAGCTGCTGACGGGCCGGGCGCATCTGTTCGATCGCCTGCGCAAGAAGGGGAGTGTCAGCGGATTCCCGTCGCCGGATGAATCGCCGTACGACCTGTTTGCGGTCGGCCATGCGGGCACTGCCATTTCGACGGCTGTGGGCATGGCCCGCGGCGATGAGCACATGGGCCGCAAGAATCACGTCGTCGCCGTTGTCGGCGATGCGTCGATCGTCAACGGACTGGCGT
The DNA here is from genome assembly GCA_937904525.1 of uncultured Phycisphaerales bacterium. Classification (GTDB taxonomy): domain Bacteria; phylum Planctomycetota; class Phycisphaerae; order Tepidisphaerales; family Tepidisphaeraceae; genus CALEKX01. The sequence continues at coordinate 51,296 of CALEKX010000052.1, read as the reverse complement.
TCGAGGGCCTCAACAACGCCGGTACGCTCAAGCGGCAACTGCTGATCATCCTCAATGACAATGGGATGAGCATTTCGCGTCCGCAGGGCGCGTTTGCGCATTACCTGGAGCGCATCCGCGTCTCCAGCACTTACGACGAAGCCAAGAAGATCGCCCAGCAGATCGTCGGCAAGCTGCCCACGAGCGTCGGCCACACGATCGAGCAGGTCTGGAACTTCACGCGCGAGGCCGTGAAGCACACGGTTTGGCCCGGACAGATTTTCGAGACGCTGGGGATCAAGTATTTCGGCCCGATCGACGGGCATGACCTGCCGCAGCTCATCAACACGCTCGGCGAGATCCGCGATCATGACCGGCCGGTGCTGCTGCACGTGCGGACGGTCAAGGGTTGCGGCTATGAGGTGGCTGCGGCTGAGCCGACAAAATTCCATTCGCCCGCCGCCTTCAAGGTGAAGGGCAATCCGATGGAGGTCAACGGCTGCTGCGTTGAGCTGAAGACCAGCGACGGCAAGAGCTGGACGTCGGCCTTCGCCGATGCCGTGATTGACCTGGCTAGGTCGGACGAACGCGTCATCGGCCTGACGGCTGCCATGCCCGACGGCACGGGCCTGAGCAAGTTCGAAAAGGTCTTCCCCGATCGCTACTACGACACAGGCATCTGCGAGTCGCACCTGGTGGCGATGGCGGCTGGCATGGCCAAGAGCGGCCTGCGGCCGGTGGCAGCCATCTACTCGACCTTCCTCCAGCGGGCGTTCGACCAGGTGTGGCAGGAAGTGGTCCTCAACCACCTGCCGGTCATTTTCGCGATGGATCGAGCCGGGTTCGTCGGCGATGACGGCGCCGTGCATCACGGCTTCTGCGATATCTCCTTCCTGCGGCCGCTGCCGGGGATGGTGCTGATGGCCCCCAGCGATGAGCTGGAGCTGCAGCGGTGCCTGCGGCTGGCCCTGTCGCTGGAGACGGCATCGGCGCTGCGCTATCCGCGCGATGTCGTGCCGGCTTCGCCGTTTGAGCAGATCATTGATGAGCACCTGCGAGCCGATGCATCGCGCGAGTGGGTGCTGGGCGAATCGCGCACGCTCCGCGAAGGGGGCGATGCGACCATCGTTGCGTATGGCGCGATGGTGCAGAATGCGATGGAAGCTGCGCGGATGCTCCAGGAGGGGGATGGGCTGGCTGTGGGGGTGGTCGATGCCCGTTTCTGCAAGCCGATCGACGGGGCGATGCTGACGCGCCTGCTGCGCGGCGAGGCGCCGGTGATCACGGTGGAGGATCATGCGCTGCAAAACGGCTTTGGCTCGGCGGTGCTGGAGTTCGCCCAGTCACGGCGGCTGCCCACCGAGCGGATCACGCGTCTGGGCATGCCCGATCGCCTGATCGCCCACGCCACGCGCAAGGAGCAGCTTGCGGAAGTCGGCCTGGATGCAGCCGGCATTGCCCGCAGCGTCCGCGATGCCATCCGCACCGCAGCCGGCGCAAGTGCCCCAGCCGTTCAGACCTCCCGCCTGTAAAGGGTCCACCTGGACGCACGGCCGCGATTTTTTCCAGGATTGCGGCGGCGTGCGGTAGTGTCTTGCGCGCGTATCACGTCAGGCCTCCGTGCGCAGTGGTGAGGAGATGGGCTGATGACCAACCCCGTTGACGACCAGTCGTCACCCCAGACGCCGGTTCCGCCGCACCCGGCGTGATGCGCACTTCGTCTCTCAGTCTCATCGTCTCTTCGTCTCTATCGAATGCTCCGTCGTTCACCAACCCTTGTCGCACCCATCTCATTCTTTTGCCAAACTGCGATCCGCACGGTACATGTATCGCAGGAATCAGTTGCCGAGACCCCTATCGGAGAAGGAGCATTTCATGACGCAGGGACCTGTTACGCCGCCGCCATCTTCGCCGACCCCTCCTCCAGGCGGCATGCCGCCGGACATCTCCAATCGCAAGCTGATTGCCGGCCTGCTGGGGATCCTGCTCGGCGGTTTCGGCGTGCACAAGTTCTATCTCGGCAACACGACGACAGGCCTGATCCAGTTGGTCCTGGGCTTCTGCTGCATTGGCGGGCTGATCGGCCTCATCGAAGGGATCATGTACCTGACCAAGAGCGACGAGCAGTTCTACCAGGAATACATCGTCAACAAGAAGCAGTGGTTCTAAGGTCGAATCGCTTCGGCCTGCGATCTGCATGAACGACTGCCCGCTCGGCCTGGCTGAGCGGGGGCGGTCTTCTATCGAACGGGTGTCTCGCATGTGCGTGGCTGCTAAGGCAGCACGTGCGGGACGCCCGTGCCACACCTGTAGCCGCCGTAGGGCAGGCCATTGCCTGCCAAACCCGATCGCGCAGCTAGCAACGGCGACCGACTCAGCCGCGTCACACAGTGGCGCTTCTCTTCACTCAAGTCTTGGACCGAGCCGTCAAAGGGGCCCACGAATTGACACGAATTTCACGAATGTTTCCTCATTCGTGTCTATTCGTGTCGGTTCGTGGACCATCGCAATCCTGGCCATCACGCGCGACTCCCATTCGGGGTAAGAGGGCCCAGGCAGGAGCGTCCGACATTGCTCACGTGGCATCGGCGCCTCGCCCATGCGCCATCATCACTGCACGGGCGAGGCACCCGTGCCACGAACAGCGGCGATCCGGCAGACCAGATCTTCCTATCTGCTGCCTTTGGGATCTTTGTGATCTTTGAGTTCTTTGCGCCATCCCCCTTCACGCCACCTTCGCATCTTCGCGGCCCGCGTTCTTTACCGGCCGGTAGACCTCAGACCTCGATCGGCGAGATTCGCCCGTCGAGGAAATCCTGAAGAAACGTGGCCGCTGCGATCGCGTCGAGCTGCTCCTTCTTGCGCTTGCGTGTGAGCTTTTCCCCAGCCCGCTTGCGGCTGATGAGCTGCTGCTCGGCATCGAAGCTGCTGAGGCGTTCGTCGACGAAGATGACCGGAATCCCCGCACGCTCGGCCAGCCGGCGCCCCCAGGCGATTGCCTTCTGCGCCTGCGGGCCGAGCGAGCCGTCCATGTTCAGCGGCAATCCCACGACCAGCCGCTCAACCCCCTCACGCGCGACCAGCTCAACAACCGGCTCGATGGCGTCGTCGGGATCGCTGACCTGCAACACGTCCAGCGGCGTGACGAAGCTGCCGCCCGCATCGGACATCGCCAGCCCGACGCGCCGGCTGCCGAGATCAATGGCCAGATGACGCATGGAGTAGGTGGGCGTAGCCAGTTGTCAGTTGCCAGTTGCGAACTGCCAACAGGCCCTCGCTGGCAACTGGCAACTGCTAAAGATCACTGATACCGATCCCCATACTTCTCTTTGACCCGGGCGACGAGGTCTTTGACCCGCTGGGCTTCGGTCTTGGGGCAGATGAGCGTGGCGTCGGCGGTGTGGATGATGATCATGTCGCTGACGCCGATGGTGGTGATCAAATGCTCGGGGCCGCGGGCGACGACAATGTTGTTGTCGCTGTCCAGCAGCACGCAAGCGGGGCAGTCGATGGCGTTGTCGTGCTCGTCGGTCTCGAGAATGTCCGCCAGCGCCGGCCACGAGCCGACATCCAGCCAGTTCACCGGCATCTCGACGGTGACGACCTTGCCCGAACCCTTGCCCTGCGAGGCAGGTTCCATCAGGGCGTAGTCGACGCTGATCTTCGGCAGCTTGGGATAGACCTCTTTGAGGACCTGCTGCTGCTGAGGCGAGCCCCAGGCGTCAGCGATCTTCTGCCAGCCGGCAAAGCCGTCGGGCAGGAGCGTCTTCATCTCAGCCAGCACCGTCTGGGCGCGCCACACGAACATGCCGCTGTTCCAGTAGTAGCGGCCGGATTCGACGTAGCGATCGGCGGTCGGCTTGTCGGGTTTCTCGCGGAAGGCGAGCACGCGGTAGGAGTTCGGCTGCTTGAGCTGCTCGCCACGATGGATATAGCCGAGGCCCGTATGGCCGTGCGTCGGGATGATGCCGAAGGTGACCAGCGCCTGCGGCTCATCGCGCGTCACGTCGAAGGCGGTGCGGATGGCATTGCCGAAGGCATCGATCGGCTCGATGACGTGGTCGGCTGTGACCACCGCCATCACGGCGTCGGGATCCTTCTTGTGCAGCACAGCCGCGGAGAAGCCGACGGCATTGGCAGTGTCGCGGCCTTCCGGCTCGCCCAGGAGGTTTTCCGGCGGCATCTCGGGCACTTCGGCGAGAATCTCCCTGGCGAAGGCTGCGCCCGTGCAGATGTAGATCCGCTCGGGGGGGAAGACCGCCAGCAGGCGCTCGAAGCTCAGCCGCAGGAGGCTCTTGCCGCGGACGATCGGCAGAAGCTGCTTGGGCAGCCCGCCGCGCGACAGCGGCCAAAGCCGCGTTCCCGATCCCCCCGCCATGATGACGCCATATTCCATGGTGCTCTAATCCGTAGTCAGTCCTTCTGCCTTATCCACCGCACAGACGCTGAGACGCAGAGGCTCAAAGTCGGCCTTGCTCGCCAGATGTAACTTGGCTGGCCGCTGTTTCATCAAGTCAGACACATACGCTGGGGGCCTCGTCAGCCTCCTATTTGGGGTAGTCTTCTCCGCGCCTCTGCGTCTGTGCGGTGAAGCCGCCTCAAATCATGAATTTCCTGTCCCGCTTCGCCACCGGCTGGATCTTCCTGGACAGTTCATCATACCCGCTCTTGCCCATCAGGGCGTAGGTGGCGTCCTTGCCGAGCTGGACGGCTGGCTGATCGTAGGTATTGATCTCCAGCAGGCCGCCCATGTAGCTGGTGGCGACCTCGTACATGTAGATAAACTGCCCGACCGTTTCCGGACTGATCGTCGGGAACGAGACGGTCATCGTCGGCCGCTGGCTTTCCAGCAGGGCGTATTCGGTTCCCAGCTTCTCGCTGTTGATCAGCGTCTGGAAGTTCGACCCTGCCAGATAGCGCAGAGTCTCCACGTCTTTCATGCTATCGGGAATCGTCACCTTGCTGCTGAAGCGCTCGACCTCCAGGAAGGTGATGATCTTGTCGTTGGGCCCTTCGCGATAGAGCTGGACCTGGCTGTGCTGGTCGGTCGTGCCGAGGGCTTTGACGGGGGTCTGTCCGGTAAAAACGTTCTTCTTGGTCAGTCCGTGCTGTTTGCCCAGTGATTCGGCCCAGAGCTGGCGATACCAGTCCGCCAGCGAGTAGAGGGCGTTGGAGTAGGGCATCATCACGCTGATGGACTTGCCGCGGTTGTTCAGGATGTAGTGGATGGCAGCCAGCATGGCGGCGGGATTCTTCATCAGATCCGCCTCCTTGCAGCGCTTGTCCATGTCCTGGGCGCCTTCCATGATGGCATCCAGGTCGATCCCGCACATGCCCGCGCTGAACAGGCCGACCGCGCTCAGCACCGAGAACCGCCCGCCGACGCCCGGGGGAACATCCAGCGTCCGGTAACCTTCGCGCTTTACGATCTCGCGCAGCGTGCCTTCCGAGGGATCGGTCGTCGCCAGGATGTTCTCGGTATACTTCTTGCCCAGCTTCGCCTGCAGCAGGTCGCGGAAGAGGATGAACTGGGCGGCTGTCTCAGCCGTTTCGCCGCTCTTGGAGATGACATTGACGATCGTCTTCTTGAGCTTGGGCGTGACGTAGTCGACAACGGCCTTGATCATCTCCGGGTCGACGTTGTCCAGAACGAACAACTGCGGGCCGGGGCGCGTGCGGTCCGACATCAGGTTGTACGTCGGCGGGTTGAGCGCCTGCTGAAGCGCGATGTTGCCCAGAGCGCTGCCGCCGATGCCCAGCACGATCAGCACGTCGCAGCGGTCGCGGAAATGCTCGACCTGCGACTTGATCGCGTCCAGCATGTCCTCGTCGTAGGGCAGATCGCGGTAACGGAGCTTGCCGGCTTTGCGCTCATCGGCGAACTGCTTGGTCAGCGCCTTGATGCGGGGGGCGAGGGCTTTAAGTTCCTTGTCGCTGACGCCGTGCTTGTCACCAACGGCTTCGGCGGTCGCGTTTTTCCAGTAGAGGCTGATGCGGTCCATTTCCTTCCCTTCGGGTGTTGGGTAGAGCGGACAGCATACGCCGAGGCGGGCGAATTCGGAAGGGTAGCGGCCTGACGGGGTGCGTAAAATCAGCCGGTTGCACCGAAATCACTGCGGTGCACGGACGTCCCCGATCAGGTCCGTCTGGTGCAGCAGCAGGTTCGGATACCAGTACTTCATCACCCCCCAGTACAGGTCCGTTTCCACCGGCAATTCTGTCAGTTGCATCCCCCGGCGGGCGGGGTTGCCATCCACAGCCCGGCCGGTGGCGCTCCAGCCGATGGTCGTGTCGCTGTCCACCAGCGCCACCCCCCGGCGCGAGGGATCGGTATTTCTCCGGAACGTCGGCGTCTGATCCTCCTCCACGCGGCGGTCAAACGCCCGGATCTGGCCGGTCTCCCGGTCGCGCAGCAGCAGGATCGGCACCTGATCGGCGCGCAGGTTCATCGGATCATTGCGGATGCGGTCTGTCGGAATGGCGATCGGCGGGGAGGTCATCACCACGACCACCCGCGTCTCCGGCGGCAGCACCTCGCCGACCACCGGCGGCATGTCGTAGAACGGCAGTGCCGGCGTGGCTGGGTCAGCCGGGCGGTTGATCGGCGGCGACAGCACGCGCGTCCGCGGATGCATCGCACGCCACCGGCTCCAGGGCATCTTCTGTGTCTCAATCGGCGCTCCCACGCCCGTCGGCGTGCTGCCGTCGCGCGTCTGGAGCGTCACGCCATTGATGAACTGCCCCAGCCGGCGGTTGTACAGCAGCAGGGCGTTGGCCGGCATGGAGACGATCTCCAGATCGCGCGCCTTGAGCTCACGGTCGATGTGCACCGCCATCGCGCGATTGCAGAAGGCGGACCAGATCAGCATCATTCGCCTGTCATGATCCTGCTGGATCACCACCGGTCGCGTGTATAACGCGCGATAGGGATAGGCGTAGTACTCATCGCCGAACCGCAAGCCCACGACATAGTCGTCCGCCCCGACGAAGTCCGCCTGGTCGGCTTGCACAAAGGTCGGGTTGTCCAGCACCTGGAACGCGTTCAGCGATCGTGTGGAGAAGCGATAGACGAACATCGCCAGCACGGGAGCCAGTGCGATCAGCCACCAGGCCCGCTGCTTGCCGGCGACCACCATCCCAATCAGGCCAATGCACAAACCCAGGCACAGCGCCACCAGCGGCCATTGCAGCCGCCGGGAGAGGTAAATCAGCTCCAAGCCGCCATCATATTGTGCCCAGTTGGGGTGTGTGCCGTACGCCACCACCGCCGCCGTGAGCAATGCCGGGATGACCAGGGCCAGAGGAGCGAACACAGCAACTACACTACCCCAAGTAAAACCCAATACGCAAAGGTTTCCTTTCATGGCAATCCCCCGGCCACGCCGGTACGATTGGCCAAAGGATCATGAGCACCGTCGCATCCGTTCGCAATCTGTACAAGATCTATCGCAAGCCGGGGACCGACGTCGAGGTCTATGCCCTGCGGGATGTCAGCATCGACTTCAAGGAGGGGGAGTTCACCGCCATCATGGGGGCGTCGGGCTCGGGCAAGAGCACGCTGATGAACATCATCGGCTGCCTCGATCAGCCCACCAGCGGCCAGTACATCCTCGGCGGCGAGGACGTCAGCCAGCTCGAAGACGACAAGCTCTCGGAAATCCGAAGCCGCCGCATCGGCTTCGTTTTTCAGAACTTCAATCTGATCCAGCAGTTAACGGTGCTCGGCAACCTCGAAGTGCCCATGTTCTATCTGGGCATTCCGCCCGCCGAGCGGCGGCGGCGTGCCGTCGAGCTGGCGGAGCGCGTGGGCCTGGCGGATCGCCTGGATCACCGTCCGATGCAGCTGTCCGGTGGACAGCAGCAGCGCGTCTGCATCGCCCGGGCGCTGATCAACGAGCCGCTGATTCTGCTTGCCGACGAACCGACAGGCGCCCTGGACAGTAAGACCGGCATCCAGATTCTGGCCCTGTTCGATGAGCTGGTGGCCGCCGGCAAGACGATCATCATGGTCACGCACGACCCGACGGTGGCGCATCGCTGCCAGCGCGTCCTCCACCTGCATGACGGTCGTGTCATCAACGATGAACGCAATGCACGGCATGCCGTGCACGCCGAGGGTGGACAGCTCGCCGATGCGGCAGGCCATGCGGCAGCGGCTGGGCATGTCGCCGGCGACGGGGCCTGAAGACAGCCATGGCGGTGACGCGACTTGCACCCTCTCCCACCGGCGCGCTGCACCTGGGCAACGCGCGGACATTCCTGGTCAACTGGCTGATGGCGCGCCAGCGCGGCTGGAGAATTATCCTCCGCATCGAGGACATCGATTCGCCGCGCATCAAAGCCGGCGCGGACCGGCAGGCGATTGAAGACCTGCAATGGCTGGGCATTGACTGGGATGTCGGGCCGATCTACCAGTCGCAGCGGACGGACGTGTACCAGACGGCGCTGCGGCAGCTTCGCGAGGGCGGCTACGCGTATTACTGCACCTGCACGCGGCGCGACATCGAGCTGGCTGCCAGCGCGCCGCATGCCGGCGATGGAGCCGTGATCTATCCCGGCACCTGCCGAAAGGCCGGCTATGTGACCGAGCCGCCGCGCGCTGCCATGCGCTTTGCCGTACCGGATGAGGTGATCACAGTCGATGATGCCTTCGCCGGGCGACGGCAGTTTGATGTGCTCCGCGAGCTGGGCGATTTCGTCATCCGCAAGAACGACGGCACAGCCGCGTATCACCTGGCTGTCGTGGTCGACGACATCGACATGGGCGTGAGGGAGGTTGTGCGGGGCGACGATTTGCTGGACTCAGCCCCGCGGCAGATGCTGTTGTATCGCGCGCTGGGACAAGCCGATCGGATTCCGACGTACTGGCACCTGCCGCTGGTGATCGGCACGGACGGCCGGCGGCTGGCCAAGCGGCATGGCGACACGCGCCTGTCGCACTACCGCGAGCAGGGCGTATCCGCCGGGCAGATCCTGGAGATGCTGGCCGGCTGGTGCGGGATCGACGCGCCATCAGGCATCCGTTCCGCGGGCGACCTGCTCACCCGCTTCGATATCCAAAAACTGCCGAAAAAGCCGATTATCTTTACGGCCTCGGACGATCCGCTGGCCCGGTGCGCCACGCAACGCTAGATCGCCGCGACTGCCATGCCCGCGACGCAGCAACTTCTTCGCATCCTCAGCGGCGACGCCCGGGGCGTCGGGCCGACGCTGGCGCGCGCAGGGCTGCGCCTGATCGAGCCGTTCTATGCCGGCGCGATGCGAATCCGCAATGTCGCCTTCGATCGCGGCTGGCGGCGCGTCCATGAGCTTCCCCGGCCGGCGGTGTCGGTCGGCAACCTCACCACCGGTGGTACGGGCAAGACGCCTGTGGTGCGCTGGCTGGTCGAGCGGCTGCGCGATGCCGGTCGCAAGCCGGCCATCCTGATGCGCGGCTACAAGGTCGGCACATCGCAGCACAGCGACGAACAGCTCATGCTCGAAGAGCAGCTCCACCGCGGCCACGGCCGGCGCGTCATCGTGCATGCCGATCCCGATCGCGTCGCCGGCGCGCGGGTGGTTGTCCGGCATGATCCCGAGGTCGATGTGTTCGTGCTGGACGATGCATTCCAGCACCGCCGGGCCAGCCGGGATTTCGACCTGGTGCTGGTCAATGCGACCAACCCCTTCGGCTATAACCATGTCCTGCCGCGGGGCCTGTTGCGCGAGCCGATGTCGGGGCTGAAACGGGCCGATGCGGTGCTGGTGACGCGCGCGGATCTGGTCGACGAGGAGGTGATCGCGCGCATCGAGCAGCGCATTCGCCGCTACCATCCGCACGTGCCGATCTACCGCTCGCGGCACGCCCTCACGGGCATCCTGCAGGAAAGCGCGCAGGAGACGGGCAGCCGCTGTGAGGTGCAGTCGCCGCTGGATGAGCTGGGAAATCGCTCGATTTTCGCCTTCGGCGGCATCGGCGACCCCCAGCCGCTGGCGGAGCAACTGCGAAAGCTCGCAGGCACCTATGCGGGCGATCGCTGGTTCGGCGATCACCACGACTACTCTGCAGAAGACTTGTCCGCCCTCGACGCGGCGGCGCGCGACGCCGGAGCTGATGTGCTTGTCACAACCGAGAAGGACTGGGCGAAGCTCAAGCACCTCGATCGCGCATCTCTGCGCCTGCCCGTCGCGCGTCTGACGATGGCGATTCGCTTCTTTGAAGACGACGAAGCCCGGCTGCTGCAGCAGATCGAATCGGCGTTGCCGGTCATCCCTCTCACGGCGGCGTGAGTTGGCATCACCACCGCTTCATCGATTTCCTGAGCAGCATCACCACAGCCGTTTCGTCTGCGCGAAGGCGCAGACGAGATGGAGACTGGCCGTTCGAGTCGGCAGGGGGCGGGAGCGCATCGCCATTGAGATAGGCTTCGATGATGCGGGGATGAATGTAGCACTTGCGGCAGACGCTGCGCGTGTTGCCCAGGCGACGGGCGACTGTGTCGACGGCCGCCACGACGTTCTTCTTCGCCTCCGCCTTTGACGCGAACGGCTCGAGCGCGCCCAGGGCGCACGCAGCCAGAACGGTCCCGGCCCATGTGCGGAAATCCTTGCTCGTGAACGCCTCGCCGCCGATCTCCCGCAGATAGTCGTTCACATCCGTACTGGTGACATCGACGACCTGGCCATCGTCGTCGACATACTGAAACAGATCCTCACCCGGCAGGTCCTGGCATCGCCGCACAATGGTTGCGAGTCGCGGATCGTGCAGGTCGATCTCATGATTGACGCCGCTCTTTCCGGCGAACTCGAAGCGCACGCGGCCACGCCGCACGCGCGCGTGGCCGTCGCGCAGCGTTGTCAAGCCGAAGTGGTTGTTCGACTGGGCATACTCCTCGTTGCCCACGCGGATGAGCGTCTGCTCCAGCAGCGCCACGACGGCTGCCAGCACCTTGCGCCGCGGCAGGCCGCGGCGGCGCAGGTCGCGCTGCACGGTCTGGCGAATGCGCGGCAGCGCGCGGGCGAAGTCGAGCATCCGCTCGAACTTGGCCTGGTCGCGCACCTCATGCCAGCGGGGGTGATAGCGGAACTGCTTGCGCCCCCGGTCATCGCGGCCGGTGGCTTGCAGATGGCCGCTGGCGTGCGGACAGATCCATACATCCGTCCAGGCCGGCGGGAGGACCAGCGACTGGATGCGCGCCAGCGTCGCTTTGTCGCGCACGACCCTGCCCGACGGCAGGACATATGCAAACCCGCGTCCCCGCCGCACGCGACGGATGCCGGGTTTGTCGTCGCTGACATAGCGCAAGCCCGCGTTTCGCGCGGCGCGCGGATGATCGCGCGTGGGGTGGGATCGGGTTGCGGCGGTCGTCGATGCGGGCATCGGGAGCATCTACAGAGTAGCCGATGCAGCGTGATCCCCGCAGCGGCAAAAGCGCGCAGGCGGTTGGGGTGGCGCGCGGGCTTGTGCTATGCTCCGCAGCCTCATGCGAATGCTGACCGTGATGGATGACGAGCAGCGGGCACGCCGCTTTGGCGATTACCTGCTGAGTGTCGATGTGGACAACCATGTCGAGCCTGGCCCCGGTGGCTGGACGATCTGGGTCGTCGATGACGACACGATGGATCGCGCCCGCGACGAGTTGCGGACGTTCGAGCAGAACCCCAACCATCCGCGCTATCAGTTGGCTCATCGGCCCGCCCAGGCAGCGCGGGTCCAGCAGCAACATCGCAAGCAACGCCTGGCTGCCAATTACATCGATGTCCGCACGAGCTGGCAGCGGATGCGCAGCCAGCCTGTGCCTGTGACGATCGCGCTGGTCGCGCTGTCGATCCTGGTGGCGCTGCTGACCAATGCGATGATGAGCGATCAGACGCCGGTTGTTGCGCAATGGCTGAGGTATTCGCCGTCGCCGCAGCGGCTGGGGTTTGATGCGATCTTGTCGGGGCAGGTGTGGCGATTGGTAACGCCGATCTTTGTGCATTTCGGCCTGATCCATCTGTTTTTCAACATGATGTGGCTGGCGGGATTGGGCGCGCAGATCGAGCGATCGCGCGGGAGCTGGCGGCTGGCTGTGCTGGTGCTGGTCTCTGCGGCGGTGTCGAACACGCTGGAGCACCTGTTTGAACTGGGCTTGGACGTGCCGGGGGTGTTCCGGTTCGCCCCGGGTGGGTTTGCCGCAGGCATGTCGGGCGTGGTCTACGCGTTGTTTGGATTCGTGTGGATGCGTGGGCGCTACGCGCCACAGCAACGGATGGGGGTGCAGCGGGAGGTGGTGATGATCCTGCTGATCTGGCTGGTTGTGTGTATGATGGGGTGGATGCCGATCGCCAATGTGGCGCATCTGAGCGGTCTGATCGTGGGAATGCTGGCGGGCTGGCTGCCGGTCAAGCTGGGGGCCTTGCGGCAGCGGGGCCGCTGATGCCGGGAACTTCGCATGGACAATGCCGAACGCAATGATGGCTGGGCGGAAGTGATCGGCGGGGTGGTTACGGCGGTCGTTGTGACGGGCATGGCGGCGGCTGTGGCCTTGATGACGCTGGGCCGTGGGCAAGCGGAGGGGGCCATCGGGGGGATCCTGGAGTTTCCGTCCCCGCGGACGGCTGCGACCATCAGCCCGCAGGCGGAGCTTGCGCCCGTCGCCATGGCGGACTCAGCCGATGCGCCGGTGACAGGCCAGCTTCGGCAGGAACCTTCCGGTCAGGCCACAGCACAGCAGCCTCAGCCGCAGGCCCGGCCGATGCGAACTCCGCCGGCTCAGACTTGGGCGGCCCCAGCCGAGCAGGCTCATCAGCCCGGTCCGCCGACGCCGCCGGAGGTCGATCTGAACGATCCCGGCTACCGGCGGGCCGCCGAGGCGGCCGTTCACTCGCCCCCGACGGCTGCGGTCGTCATCATCGAGGATTTCCGCGCCCAGCATCGCGATCCGCTTTGGGAGCCGCATCTGGATCGCCTGCTGGATACGGCGATGGATCGCCTGTGGTGGCAGCGGGTCAGCGAGCTGATCCGTCAGCGCCAGGAGGTCAGCCGGCAGATCAACGAACTGCGTGTCGAGCAGGCCCGCACCAACGACGCCGCCCAGCGCCGCCGACAGACCGAACGGATCGAGTCCCTGCGGCAGCGGCTGGACCGTGTCGCCACCGAGCTGCGCGACATGAAGTACACGGCGACCGAAGCCCCCGATCGCATGAATGCCCAGCAGCTTGACGCCATCCGTCAACAGCGCGACCCAGCCGCGTTCGCCATCTGGAAGGCACGCGTGCGGACGACGCTCCTGCGGACGCGCGGCGTTCCACCGTGGGAGCTCTAGCAGCCGCGGCAGGGCGTTTACCACCGTCCCGGCGGCGCTATAATGGAAGATTCTGCTGCATGGAGGAGCGCGCTGTTGCCTGAGACGTTTTTCCAACACACCTTCCCCAATGGACTGGTCCTCCTGGCAGAACGCATGGCAGGGGTGCAGTCAGCCGGGATGAACCTGCTGGTTCCGGCAGGGGCGGCGACGGATCCGCTTCATGGGTCAGGTTCTGCTAACGTCTTATCAGATCTGATTTTCCGTGGCGCCGGCGATCGGGATAGCCGGGCCCTGACCGATCATCTGGATTCGCTGGGCCTGCAGCGGAGCAGCACGGTCGGTGTGCATCACACGCGCCTGGCCTGCCGCGGGCTCGGCGAGCGCGTCCTAGAGGGCCTGGCGGCGTATGCGGATATCGTCCGCCGGCCGCAGTTGCCGCGGGCGGGGTTCGAAGCCGCCCGGGATCTGGCCATCCAGGCCGTCGAAGGCATCGAAGACGACCCCCGCCAGAAGCTGTTCATCAAGCTGCATGAATGGCATCTGCCGCCGCCGTACGGCCGTCCGAGCATCGGGCAGATCGACCACCTGCGCCGGATCACGCTGGATATGGCGCGCTGCGATTTTGCGCAGCGCTATCATGCAGCCGAGGCGATCCTGGCTGTGGCCGGCAACATCGAGTGGGAGCGTCTCAAGGATGAGGTCGAGCGGCATTTCGGCGACTGGCAGCGGGGGGAGGATCAGCCGATCGAACTGCAGTCGCCGCCGGGGCGATTTTTCCATCAGCCGCAGCAGTCCGAGCAGACGCACATCGGCATCGCATGGACGACCGTGCCGGAAACGCACCCGGACTACTACGTCATGCGGCTGGCGATCGAAATGCTCAGCGGCGGGATGAGCGGGCGGCTGTTCACCGAGATCCGCGAGAAGCGCGGGCTGGTGTATCACGTGTCCGCCGGCTACTCCAGCCTGAAGAATTACGGCGGCGTGTTCGGCTATGCCGGTACGAGCAACGACCGCGCGCAGGAGACGCTGGATGCGTTCCTGGGCGAGCTGGACCGCTTTACACGCGGGGTCACGGCTGAGGAGCTCGAGCGGGCGAAGGTGGGGCTGAAAAGCGCGATGATCATGCAGGGCGAATCGACGGCCGCCCGCGCAGCCGCGATCGCGCATGACTGGTTCATGCGCGGCCGCATCCGCACGCTTGATGAGATCAAGGCCGCGATCGACAGCATCACGCTCGAGCGGGTCAACGCGTGGCTGGCTGCCAATCCGCCCGGACCGTTCACGATCGTGACGGTCGGCCCGAAGGAACTCAAGCCCGGCATCAACGGCCCGTAGCGCGACGTACCATCAACCATGCCACTGACGTTTCACTATCATCAGCTTGCCAACGGCCTGGACATCGTCGCCGAGCACAATCCCGATGCGCATTCGTTCGCAGCCGGGCTGTATGTGAAGACCGGCTCGCGCGATGAGCGGCCGGAGCTGTGCGGCGTGTCGCACTTCCTTGAACACATGATGTTCAAGGGCCCCGAGTCGATGGGCTGGGAGGCGATGAACCGCATCTTCGATGAGCTGGGGGCGCGCTACAACGCCTTTACGACGCAGGAGATGACGGCGTATTACGCCAATGTCCTGCCGGAGTTTACCGAGCCGATCATGGAGCACCTGGGCCGGTTGCTGCGGCCGGCTGTGCGCGAGGAGGATTTCCGCACGGAAAAGCAGGTGATCCTGGAAGAAATCGCGATGTATCAGGACGAGCCGACCCAGCGGCTGTATGAGAAGATCATGCAGGTGCACTTCGGCGACCACCCGCTGGGGCTGAGCGTGCTGGGGACAGCCGACACGATCGGCCCGATGACGCACGAACAGATGCGGGCGTACTTCGCCGAGCGCTATGGTCCGGGGAACATGGTACTCGCGGTGGCAGGGCAGTTCGATTTCGACCAGATCATCCGGCTGGCCGATCGCTTCTACGGCCAGTGGCCGCGCGTGCACGCAACGCGCCAGCAGACCCAGCCCGTCTACAAGCCGCATGACCTGGTGATCACCGATCCCAAGCTCAACCGTGCGTACGTCATGGGCTTGACGCCCGGCCCGGGCGCGCAGGACGAGCGGCGATTCGCGGCGCGCGTTCTGTCGGATGTGATCGGCGATGCCGAAGGGTCGCGCTTCTACTGGGCGTTGGTGGACAACGCCATCGCCGAGGAAGCCGATTTCGGCTTCTATCCGCATGACGGCTGCGGCAGCTTCTACATTTCGCTGATCTGCGATCCGTCCCGCCGCAGCGAGGCGCTGCAGATTGCGATGGCTGAGCTGCAGCGCGTCAGGCAGGACCTGAGCGACGCCGAGGTCGAGCGCGCCAAGAACAAGATCGCCACGTCGATTGTGCTCAGCGGCGAGATGCCGCTGGGGCGCGTCAACGCACTTGGGTCGCAGTGGCTGTACAACGGCGACTACCGTTCGTTGGAGCAGGACATGCAGGCCCTGATGGCTGTGAAAGCCGACGACCTGCGGCGCCTGATGGCGGAGTTCACGTTCTCGCCGATGACGCTGGTGACGCTGACGCCGGAGGCGTCAGCGGCGGCCACTCCTATTTGAACTGCATCGTGAGATTCGTCCCGCGCCGTCGCCTTCCTGAACGGCCACTCGATTCGCACGGGCGACTGGGAGTGTCCTACCAGCGGTAAAACGGGCTGTTTTCCCCTTCCGTCGCTCCCACCCCATTTTGCCTCTCCGTCTCCCGGTCTCTTAGTCTCTCGCCCCAAACCCTGTATCCCGCCCCTTGCTGACCTATAATTCGCTCCCATGGCCCAGCCTCTGACCAAGCGTTACACTCTGACCGACCTTCGCAAAGCCCGGGAGACCGGCGCGAAGGTTCCGATGTTGACCTGCTATGACTACACCACCGCTCGCCACATGCAGCAGGCGGGCGTGCCCACGCTGTTGGTGGGGGATTCAGCCGCCAATGTGATCCTCGGCCATGACACAACTTTGCCCGTGCCGCTGTCGTTCATGATCCAGATCACGGCAGCCGTGCGGCGGGGGGCGCCGCTGGCGATGGTGGTGGCGGATCTGCCGTTCGGGTCGTACCAGGCCTCCACAGCCCAGGGGATGCGGGCGGCGATGAAAATGGTGCAACAAACCGGCTGCGACTGTGTGAAACTTGAGGTGGCGGAAAGCCACCTGCCGCTGGTGGAACGGCTGGCCGATGCGGGCGTCGCCGTGATGGCGCATGTCGGCCTGCGGCCGCAGGCGGTGCACCTGATGGGCGGATATCGCTACCAGGGCCGCACAGCCGAAGACGCAATGCGTATCGTGCGGCTGTGCATGGAGCTGGAGCTCGCCGGGGCGGCGGCGTTCCTGCTGGAGGCCGTTCCGCCGGAGGTGTCGGCTGCGGTGGTCGAGAAGACCCACGTGCCGGTCATCGGCTGTGGAGCCGGCCCTGCCTGCCATGGGTATGTGGTGGTGACGCAGGACGCCCTGGGCCTGACCCCCATGGCGCCGCGATTCGTCCCACGCGTGGGTGATCTGGCGACACCGCTGACGGCAGCCTTTGCCGCCTATGTCGACCAGGTTCAGCAGGGCAAGTATCCACAGCCCGAGCACAACTATGAAATGCCCGTTGACCAGCGGCAGGCGCTGGAAGCACAGTTGCCTGGGCTGTAGACGCCAGCCGGCGCCGCCATCGTGGGCAAGACGTTTGTGGTTTGAAATACGCTGAGGAGTAGCCATGTTTGACAGACTTCGTTCCCCGTTGACCGCCACATTGCTGACGGTGGCTCTGGTCGCCGGCGGGTATTTCGGCGGCGACTGGCTGCTGCGATCCGCGCAGTTCGCCCGGGCGCAGGAGCAGGTGCAGGCGACACGCGAGCAGTTGGCACAGGTCGAGGACCTGGCCAGCGTGTTCCGGCACGTGGGCAAGGCCATCGAGCCGTCGGTCGTGAACATCCGCGTGATCAAGGAAGTGCCGGGAATGCGGTCACGCATCCCGCTGGACGATGACGTCCTGCGACGTTTCTTCCCCGACCGCGACGGCGACGGCGAGCCGGATCTGCCCGAAGGCTTTGAGCTGCCCGACAGCGAGCCGTTCCGCCAGATGGGCAACGGCTCGGGTGTGATCATGGATGTCGTCAACGGCGAAGCCTACATCCTGACCAACAACCACGTCGCCGGCGGCGCCGAGCAGATGGAAATCACCCTCTATGACGGCCGCACGATCAAAGAGGCCGAGGTTGTCGGCGCCGATCCCAAAACCGACCTGGCTGTCATCAAGATCAAAGCCAGCAACGTGATCCCCGCCCAGTGGGGCAACAGCGATGAGCTGCAGAAGGGCGACTGGATCCTGGCGTTTGGTTCGCCGTTTGGATATGTCGGTTCGATGACGCACGGCATCGTCTCGGCGCTTAACCGTAACAACGTCGGGATCCTGGGCGCCGGCGGCTATGAGGACTTCATCCAGGTGGATGCGCCGATCAACCCGGGCAACTCCGGCGGGCCGCTGGTGAACATTCGCGGAGAGGTCGTGGGGATCAACACGGCCATCGCGTCGCGCACCGGCGGGTTCCAGGGGATCGGCTTCGCGATTCCGTCCAACCAGGCGAAGATGGTCTACACCCAGCTTCGCGAGAAGGGCAAGGTCACCCGCGGCTGGCTGGGCATCAGCATCCGTGATGTGAGCGCCAATATCGAGCTGGCGCGCAGCTTCGGATACGGGCGCGATCGCGGCGTGCTGGTCGACCAGACCTTCCCCAACACGCCGGCGCACAACGTCCTTCAGCCGGGGGATATCATCGTCAGCCTCAATGGCCGTGACCTGTCGGACATGCAGCAGCTTCGCAACGCGGTTGCGGCGACGCTGCCGGGGCAGGAAGTCACGTTGACGATCTATCGTGACGGCCAATTGCAGGATGTGAAGATCACCGTCGGCGAGCAGCCGGAGGATGTAATGGCCTTTGGCCAACGCGGCTCCAGCCAGCGGCCCAGCACGCCCGGCGCGGCGACGGTCGATGAGCTCGGCTTGACGCTGGCGGACATCACGCCGGAGCTCTCGCGGCGCTTCAGCCTGCGGTCAGAGCAGGGCGCGGTGATCACGAATGTCAAGCCTGGATCGCTGGGCGCTGCCCAGGGTCTGCGGCCGGGGCATGTGATCATCAAAGTCGGCGACAAGACCGTCAGCAGCGCCGCCGAGGCGGCTGAGGCGATCAACAGCACCAGCCTGGCTGACGGGCTTCGCCTCTACGTCGAAACCGAGCGCGGCTCGCACTTCATCTTCATCAAGCGCAGCCGGCGGTAATCACGATCGCTGACAGCGCAAAAACCTCGCCCGCGCAGGTCAACATGATCGGCACGGGCGAGGTTCATTTTTGTCCACGAATGGTCATCCTTCGCTTCGCTCAGGATGACCCCTTTGTGGAAGCCATTGACGATGCAGATATAAAGTTGAAGCTGCCGGCACCACGCTTGATCTGCCTGCTTTGCGATCTTTGTAGTCTGTGGGATCTTTGCGCTGATTCCTTCACGCAAACCACACCGCCGTTACGGTCGCCGGTTCGACAGCATCAGCTCACGGGTTTGCACAACGCCAACAGGTCATCGACGTGAGCGGTGGCGAGGCATTCGACCGTGTCGGCTGCGCCGTAGTAAATCTTCACTTCGCCGGTGTCCTCGAGGATCATGCCGCCGGGGAAGATGACGTGGTTGCGGTAGCCGCCGGAGATTTCGTACTCGGTTTCGGGGGCCAGCAGGGGCGTCGGCAGGCGGCCGATAATGCGGCTGGGGTCTTCCAGGTCCGTCAGCATCAAGCCGGCTGAGTAGATCTTGGGCCACTTTTTCTCCCAGCCGTGCTTGCCGCGCGTATCGTCGCGCCAAACGGCGTGGAACGTCGTCAGCCAGCCGCGCTTCGTGCGCACCGGCGGCGCGCCGGGGCCCATCTTGTCATTGGCGAAGGCGACCTCGGCGCTGCTGAGCACGTGTCGCGAATCCCCCCAGTGCCGCAGGTCCGGCGAGAAGCTCATCCACATCATTGCCTGGCTGCCGTGCAGTACGTTGCCGCCCCAGCAGTTGACCGGCCGCTCATAGCGGACATACCGCCCGCCGATCTTCTCAGGGAACAGGACCATGTTGCGGTTATCGGGGACCGACGCGCTCATCAGCTCCCACTTCTCGAAATCGTCGGTCACCGCCACGCCGCCGCGCAGGCCGTGGGCCGTGTCGATCGCGAAGCACATATGCACGCGGCCGTCGATGACCGTCAGACGCGGGTCGTAGAAGCGGTGCAGCTCGGTCTGCGGGTCCTTGTTGGGGATCAGCGGAGCAATCAGCCGGCGGGCGTAGTCCAGATCGATGCACGGCTTGGGCTGAACTTCCCAATGGATGCCGTCGTTGCTGAAGGCCAGGCCGAGATTCGTGCCGCCAAAACCGTGAGCCTGGAACTCTTCCTCGTTGTCAGCCCCATAGTCGTTGCGGAAGACCATGACATACCGCCCCTGGTACTTGCAGACGCCGGCATTGAAGATCAGCGATGCCGGGTAGGGCACATCCTCGCGCGTGAGGATGGGCTCGGGGTGGCGGCGAATGCAGGGAGCGGATTTGAACTCCGGCTGGGGTTTGTCTGTCATGGGCTGGGTGTCTCCTGGCGTTTACGGCGAATGGCCACTACGACCAGGAGCAGGATAAGCGCAATGCACGCCGCCTTCCATACCAGCAGCCACCACGGCTGCCACCAGGCGCCGGTTTGCGTCTCAGCCAGGTCCGAAATGCCGAACAGCACGAAAGTTACAGCCGCAAGCCATCGCTGGCTGCGCGTCCATCGCACCTTCAGCGTCGGCAGCAAACAGAGGATGCCGACAGCCACCCAAACGGCGGCTTCGACGATGTTGGCGATCTGATACTCGCGCGTGACGACCGAGAGCATGGTGCGTTCAGTAGATCATACGAGTGGCGCGTAGGGCAGGCTATTGCCTGCCGTGTCGGTTGTGAGGTCGGTTGCGGCACGCAATAGCGTGCCCCACGCGCAGGTTCCGTGCGACGTCAGATGAAGAGCCTCGGCAGATACTGCGGCGCGTCGGTGTAGGGTTCTGCTGTGCCGGCGGCGACATCGTACATGCGCTCATGGCTGGCGCGAGCCGCGGCGATGAGCGGCTCATATGGTTGATGGCAGATGTCGTAGAAGCCGATGTTGTAGTTCTCGCCGTCGAACCGGCCGATGCACGACTGGTCGTAGCAGATGAAGTGATGCACGCCGACGCAGTGCGGATCGGCGGCTGCCGTTTCGAGATAGACGCGATACGCCTTGCCGCGGTCCGCTTGCGTGGCGACGGCGCCAATACCGGTGGCCGGCAGGCCGACGTCCATCGCGCCGAAATGCCACTCGCCGATCAGCACAGGTCGGTTCAGCCGCTGGGAGACGGCTGCGACCTGATCGGTGGGGATCCGCTCGCGGTAGCAGTTGAAGCTGAAGACCTCAAAGCTCTCCATACCAGCCAGCGCCCAGTCGGGCGGGATCGTGTGATACCGGGCGCCCAGGTTCAGGTGATCTGGATCGACGCGCCGGCAGGCATCGCTGAGCGTGCCGAAGAATCGCTGCACCATGATCGTGCTGAAGGCGCGGAAATCCTCCTCCGACGGCGTCGTAATGCCGCGCTCGGCCAGCCAGCGGTCGAATGTGCGCCGCGTTGCGCAATCGGGCGCGTTGATCAGCATGCCCTCAGCCGGCGTCATGTGCGCAAATCCCCATGTCGGCTCGTTCATCAGGAAATAGCCGATCAGGGCCGGATCATCGCGTGACTCCGCCAGTTGCTGCGCAAATTCCTCCGCATCTTCGGCGAAGGCTGGATCGAAAACATCCGGAAAATCACGAAAGATCCGAGCCGTTCGCCGCGGGGCAAACTCCAGCGGGCGGACATACGGAAATCCCGCCTCCGACGCGACGCGCCACTGCGACCAGTTGCCGATGGTGTTGAACCCCGTCCGCCGCAGCTCGCCGAGGATGATCGTCTTCCACGCTTCCTGCCAGCCGTCGGATCCAAAGACGCGGGCGAAGTTCCGCTTCATCCACGGATAGCGGATCGGATTCGCATCCGGTTCGATGGCGAACGGCAGGGCGTCTTCCAGGCCCTCGACGTTGGCATCCGCCCCCAGGCCGATGCAGTCCTGTCCGGCTGACCAGAACGCATGGCCATCGGGATCGACCAGCCACCAGCGGCGGCCGTCATGGTGTGTGCGGAAAAAGCCCGTGCCTTCGCCCAGCCGTCTATGCGCATCGCCGCCCCAGCGCGTGAAACGCGCCGGCCAGCGGTGGCGGGGCGCAGCCGCGAGTTGATCGCGCAGCCGCTGGGCCATCTGCTCCAGCGAGCGCGTCTTGCCCGGCCAGTCGCGAATCGCGCACTGGCCCAGTTCATCCACGAGCTGCCCCTGCGGCAACAGCGGATGCTCCAGCCGCGGCGGCTCGGCGTCGCGCACCTCCAGCCGCGACATCCACCACCGCACGGGCGATGACCCATGACGCAACAGCGTCAGCGTGATCCGGTCGAGGCGCGACAGATCAACCGCATCGCCGCTGCACAGCGGCTTCAGCCATGCGCCCTCCCGGCCGATCTGCCAGCGGTTCTGGTCTGTGACCGTCAAAGGCACGCGTACGCGCGCCTGGCAGTTGGCCAGCAGACCAAAGCGAAGCTGAAACCGCCGGCCGCCGTCGCCTTCCTGCATCGCCAGTTCGAAGACCGCCAGCTCCTGGCCATCCAGCAGCATGTCGCACGTCAGCCATCGCGTGCGCGCAAGCGTGCCGGGCGGGAAGAGATAGGCCACGCCATCGCCGACGGCTGTGGCGACGTAGCGGTCCATGCCTGCCAGGGCGGGGGAGTCGATCCGACAGTTGCCGAGCAGTTGCGGTTGCAGAATTGACGCTCCTTCCCGTCATCGACGTATGACAGGCAACAGGGCAGGCAACAAGCCTGCCCTGTCCCTTTTGTCCTCTGACGTTCCGTCGATCTCAGCGGCCCGTGGGGCACGCTATCTGCCTGCCACGTCTGATCCGCGGACGCTTTCGGCATGCAATAGCGTGCCCTGCATGCGCGCCGTCACGCCGTCGCCGGCTGTTTCTTGCGCTTCGGCGGACGCGGGTTGAGGGCGCGATCAAGGTTGCGCATGGCCTGGGCGAGGCGCTGCTCATTCTCGACCAGGGCGATTCGCACGCAGCCTTCGCCGTTCTCGCCAAAGGCGCGGCCGGGGGCCAGCGCGACCTCGGCTTCGTCCATCATGCGGAGACAGAAGTCGATCGAGCCTTCGCCCGGCTTGAAGTGGGCGGGGTTGATCTTCGCCCACACGAACATGCTGGCGCGCGGTCGTTCGTAGGTCCAGCCGAGCTTGTCCAGGCCATGGCAGACGACGTCGCGACGCGCCTGGTAGATGGCGGACTGCTCAGCTGGCGTCTGCTGGCACTCGCGCATCGCGATGACGCTGGCGATCTGGATCGGCTGGAACATGCCGTAGTCGTAGTAGCCCTTGATCGTGCCCAGGGCCTTGACCATCTCGGCATTGCCGGCGCAGAAGCCGCAGCGCCAGCCGGCCATGTTGTACGACTTGCTCATCGTCGTGAATTCGACGGCGATGTCCTTGGCGCCCGGCACCTGCAGCACCGACGGCGCCTTGTAGCCGTCGAAGTTGATCTCGCCATAGGCGAAGTCGCTGATGAGCATCACGCCATGCTTGCGGCACAGCGCCACAGCCCGCTCCCAGAACGACACGTCATCGATCGTGACAGCCGTCGGGTTGTGCGGGAAGTTGAGGATCAGCAGCTTGGGCGTCGGATACAGCTCCTCGATGACGCGCTCGATGCGGTCGAGGAATGCCTGGTCGTTGCCCAGCGGGACCTTGATCACGTTGGCGCCGGCCATGGCCACGGCGTACACGTGAATCGGGAAAGCCGGGTCGGGCACGATGGCTGTGTCGCCCGGGCCGAGCATCGCCAGGCACAGATGGCTGAAGCCTTCCTTGCTGCCGATGGTGGCGATGACCTCGGTGTCGGGGTCGAGATCGACGTTGTAGCGCGACTTGTACTTCTTGGCGACCTCACGCCGCAGGCCGGGGATGCCCTTGCCGTCGCTGGTGTAGCGATGGTTGCGCGGATCGCGCGCCGCCTCAGCCAGCTTCTCGACGACGCACTCGGGCGTCGGATCGGTGGGATTGCCCATGCCCAGGTCGATGATGTCGACGCCCGCGACGCGCTTGTCGTACTTCATCTTGTTGATGCGGCCGAAGAGGTACGGCGGCAGGCGGGCGATACGGGGAGAAACGTCGATCTTGATCGGTTTGGATTCCATAACGGGTTCCGGATTATAGCATTTGTCGTCGAAACGGCGGTGCCGGTTCGATTTTGGATTTCGGATTCTGGATTGGCACTGGGCGGAAGGCGGCAGTCCAAATCCGCAATCCGCAGTCCAAGATCCGCAATTCTTTATATACGTTACTTGTTCGGCTCTTCGCCGGTGGGTTGTGTGGTAGCGGCTTGCGCCGCAGGCGCGGTTGCCGGTGCGGGTGCGGTGGCGGGGGCGGGGGCCTCCTGCTGCTGGCGGCGCTGACGCTGGAGCTCCAGGTCACGGAGGACTTCCTCGCGTTCAGCGGCTTCCAGCCGGCTGGCGCGGATGCGCTGCTGGAACTGCTCAGCCAGGGCGGGGTGCTTGATGTCGATCCGCTGCATGGCCTCCTGGGCAAACTGGTTGCGGAGCTGCTTCATGCCCTGGGTGGTCATGGAGTCGGCAAGCTGCTCGTAGACCGCATCGCGGTGATCTTCGAACTCGACAGCCTTCGGGGGGATGCGCTCTTCGAGCTTGATCAGATGGTACGAGCCGTCGGAGAGGACGGCATCGGAGACTTCGCCGGTTTCGAGGGCGAAGGCGGCTTCCTTGAAGGAATCGGGCAGGCCCTGCATCTGCCGGCTGAAGGGGGGCAGCTCGCCGCCGAGGGGGGCGGTGCGGGCGTTACGGCTGAGCTCGCGGGCGACCTGATCGAAGGTCTCGCCGGCAGCCAGGCGACGCTGGGCCTCAGCCACTTCCTGCATGTTGGCTAGCTGGATATGGCGGACTCGGACCGTCTCGCCATAGAGAGCCCCGAAGGCCTGCCGCAGGGACTGTTCGGTGATGCGCTCCTCGACCATCGGGACAACGATGGCTCGCAGGTAGGCGTTGGTCCGCATGACCAGGTTGAACTGCTCTTGGGAGAGGTTCTGCTGGGAAAGGAACTGCTCCAGCAGGCGGCCGTAGTCCTCCTTGGCAGCGTCCTGGAACATGCGGGCGATCGTCCGCTCGGTTTCGGTCTGGACGTCCTGCTCGGTGACGGTCAGGCCGTTGCGCTCTGCCGTCGTGCGGGCCAGCTCGTAGGTGGCGAGCTGGAGGAGGAAATCCAAACCATGAGCGCGGATCAGCGGCTCGAGCAGCTCCTGCCGGGTGATCTTGATGTCGCCGATGGTGGCGACGGCTTCATCGTCCTGATTCACGCGGGCAGCCGGGGCCGTGGCCACGGGCTGAGCCGGCTGAGCAGTGGACTGAGCGGGCGGTGGGGTGATCGTTCGATCGGTGCGCGGAGGCGGCTGGGTGGTGCCGTCACCGTTGCACCCTGCGGCGCCCACACAGACAGCCAGAATCCAAGCCCATTGCTTCACGCCACGCTCCTGCGGTCAGATAAGCCGTTGAGTATCCGGGGGGAGTCGGAGAGTGTCAAGAAAAGGCGGGCACAGGGGCGGGCTGTTGTTCGGCGGTGGGTTTCAAATCCATGCCTGCGCGCAAGTTGTCATCCTGAGCGAAACGAAGGATCTCAGCTGCCCTGACGCGCCAGATCCTTCTCTTCGCTCAGGATGACCGTTTTCTGGACGACTGCTGAATGCGTTGATGCCACGTGTTGGCCCCGGCCGCGGTTCAGGGTTTGGACTTCGGGCCGGTGGCTTTGCTGATGAGCATCCGCTGTTTGGCGTCGGCTGACTGAAACTTGCCAGCCAGCACATCCTCTTCCCGGAAGCGGGCCATCAGAATCTCAGCCTGGCCGTAGCGATTGTTGTCGTAGACGATCGTGATCACGCCGTCGGGATCCTGGAATCCGTCCGGATAGGAGATCATCGACCGCTCGTCGAGCACCAGGCCGCCGGTCCAGGTCTGCCCGTCATCGTCCGACAGGAAAGCCGTCAGGTGCGATCGACGCGGCAACACCTTGTCGATGGGCCGCGGCGGACCATCAGCAGCCGGCCGGAGGCCAGGCGCCGCACGAAATGGCGGGCACTGACGTGCGGAAAGCGCTTCTGCGGTGGGCTCCATGTCTGCCCACGGTCGGTCGAGTAGCTCTCATACATGCCGTCGGTGGTTCGGGCGAGCATCCAGATGCGGCCATCCCTGAGCTCGATCAGCGTGGGCTCATCGAAGGTTCGATGAGGAAAGACCACACCACCGCTGCTGCGGACCCAGGTCTTGCCCTGGTCCGTGGAGACGTAGACGTGCGCGTTCCGCTGGCTGTCCAGGTCGGTGAACTGCTTGGAGAAACCAGCTGGCACGGTGGCTGGATCGATGGGTGGGGTTATGGCGCTCGGTCGATGCACGGATCGAATTACGAGCCCAAAGGGTAACCGGCAGCAGCCATTCGCCTGTGGACAGGACGATGGGCTTGTTCAGGGCAACGCCATGTCCGATGCGCTGGGGCGTCGACCAGGTGGGTTGGTCTGCATCGGGATTCTCGCAGATGGTCGCCCAGACGCCGGCGCGGCCGTCGAAGTAGCCGGCTGCCTGGTCGAAGAACAGCCACAGCCGGCCGGAAGGGTCGGTCCAGAAGTTGGCAACCAGCGTGCGGATCGGGATGCCGCCGGGCGTATCGGGCGGATCGATCACCAGGCGCGGCGCCGACCAGGTCTTACCCTGGTCATCGCTGGTGGCGGCAATCAGATAGCTCAGCTCGCTGTCGCCGCCGCCGCTCCATGCCGCCCAGATTCGGCCGCCGGGCGTGATGTCGGCGCCGAAGATCATGTTGTAATTGCGGTTCTCGTCCCGGTATTGCGGGCCGGGATTGAGGTCGAGCACAGGCGTGCGCATCGCCCATTCCTGGGCATCAGCCAGGCGGGCATCGTCCGGCTCGGCGGCAG
The DNA here is from genome assembly GCA_937904525.1 of uncultured Phycisphaerales bacterium. Lineage (GTDB taxonomy): Bacteria > Planctomycetota > Phycisphaerae > Tepidisphaerales > Tepidisphaeraceae > CALEKX01. Next base: position 24,929 of record CALEKX010000052.1, on the reverse strand, counting down.
GGGCGTTACTCGTTGCAGCGCCGAGAATACACATCGATAGAAACCTCCACATGCCTCGCATCCGCGGGCCACAAAGAAAGGATCGTCGTCGGTTCATTCGACCGGCTCCAGTATGCAAAGCAGCCGCCACGCGCCGAAGGGCGAGAATTGAACAAGACGCCAGAAGGTTTCCGTGAGGAAACGCCTCTGGCGTCTATGCGTCAGGTCATCGGTTCGGTACCACGCGTGGCAGCGAATCTCATCGGACGCGACGGCGCACGAGCACCACGGCTCCGCCCAGCAGGGTCAGCGCCGCTGACGCGGGTTCGGGAATCACGACCAGGGAGAAATCCTTGAAGATGTTGTTGGCCGACGCGTCACCCCCGAAACCGACGTACCGGAAGTTCTCGGGTTTGCTGTCGGCGACGCTGTAGGTGTAGACGCTGGAGGGGACGTCGCCGACAAAGGCCTGGATCTTCCACTGCTCTTCGGTGGTGTCGAGAATGATCGATACCGTCTGCTCACCGCGCATGTCGTTCGTCCAGGCGTCTGTGGGCACCTTATTGCTTTCGCCCGGTCCGGCGAAGAACTCCGGCGGGCCGAGAATGGCATTGACTGTGCTGTAGACGCGGACTGCGGCGGTGCTCCTGTGGTCAGACCAGTTGCTGATGTAGACCCGCCCAATTGTTTCGGCGGGGGGACCTGCACTGATGAAGCCCAGGGCCGCCCACGCCTGGTTCCCGGCGGTCTTGTGGATAGTTGCTGTTAGCTGGTAGACCAGCCCACTCTCGATGGTGATCGGCAGGTACGCGGCTGTGTAGGCTCCCATCGTGGTGCCGTTTGCCGTCCGCGCGGTGCGTGACGGAATCGGGCTGTACCAGGTTGCGTTCAGCGTGCCGCCCATGCTGACCGCTGGAGTACTGCACCGTCGTGCCGTGCAACTGCTCGTCATCGCCGGTAAGTGTGTCCTCGTAAATGGTGATCACAGCCGCGGCGGCACCGTGGCTCAGCAGAGCCAGCGAGAGCAGTCAGGCTGCACATGAAAGAAAACGTGCCCTGGGCATAACTAATCCTCCTTATTGCTTATCTGAGGCGCTGACAGGCGGTCGGCGCGTTGGTTGGACCGGGGTTTGCGCGGGGCCTGCTGCGGCAGGCCGCCGCTGTCAATGACAAACAGTGCTTCCCGCATGCTGAACTGGATGTGGCGCCGCAGCATCCGCCGGGCGGCGACGGCGTCGCGACGGCGAATCGCGGCGAGGATGCGTGCGTGGTAGAGCCACGTCCAGGCAACGTGGTGCAGGTCGCGGCGGTGGCTGTTCAAGCCGAAGGCGCGCTGCCGCAGCAGCACGTCGCTGAGAATCTTGGCGGCGTTGCTGTTGCGGCCCGCGTCGATGATCAGTTCATGGAACGCCAGGTCGGCGGCCAGGAAGGCCTGTTGTTCGGAGACGCTCATGCACTCCCGGCCGCTCTGGCGGAACGCCCGGACATACTCGTGCATCTGGTCGACGTACTCCTGGAGCTGAACGATCTGGCGGGGGCGCATCAGGCGGATGGCCTTGGCGACGAGCATCGTCTCCAGCGCCAGGCGAACCTCGTACATCTCGACGACCTGCTGGCGGTTGGGGGTGGCGACAAAGGTTCCGCTGTTGGCTTTCTGGACCAGCAGACCGTCATTGCGGAGGCGGTGGATCGCCTCGCGCACGGGCGTGCGGCTGCCAATGCCGAGCGTCTTGGCCAGGCGCGACTCGGAGATCTTCTGCCCCACCTTCAGCTCGCGTGAGACGAGCATCTGGTAGATACGGTGATACGCCTTGTCGCTGAGCAGGGTCGCCATGGAAGGAATCCCCAATGGGAGAACTGGTATACCAGTTTGCATATCCAGAATATCACCTAATTACGGGGTGTCAAATTCTTTTGTGCGGGGCGGGGAGGCCAGCCAGCGCCGGGTCTCGCATCCAGGGGGGCGATTCCTGGCCGGTTTCTCGTAGGAATGCCGCCGCTTGGCTATGATGCGTCCCCAATCGACCACCTTTGCAAACCGGAAGGAGCTTCGCGATGGAACGGGTTCGGATGGGCGTCATCGGCTGCGGCGCGATCAGCGGGCAGTACTTCAACATGGCCAAAAACTTCCCGATCGTGGAAGTCGTGGCCTGTGCGGACCTGAACCGCGAGGTCGCCGAGAAGCGGGCGGCGGAGTTCAACGTGCCCAAGGTGCTCAGCGTGGATGAGCTGCTGGCGGATCCGTCGATCGAGCTGGTTCTCAACCTGACAGTCCCCAAAGCGCACCTGCCCATCGCGATGCGGGCGCTGGAGGCCGGCAAGCACACGTACGCGGAAAAGCCCCTGGGCGTCGATCGCGAAGAGGGGCGGAAGGTGATCCAGTTTGCGAAGGAGAAGAAGCTGCTGGTCGGCTGCGCCCCCGACACGTTCCTGGGCGCGGGCATCCAGACGGTGCGCAAGCTCATCGATGAAGGCGTGATCGGCAAGCCGGTCGCAGCCACCGCCTTCATGATGGGCAAGGGCCACGAGCATTGGCATCCGAATCCCGAGTTCTACTACGAAGTCGGCGGTGGGCCGATGTTCGACATGGGGCCGTACTACCTGACAGCGCTGCTCAACATCCTCGGCCCGGTGAAGCGCCTGATGGGCATGGCCAGCATCAGCCGGCCACAGCGGACAATCGTCCACAAAGACCGCGAAGGCAAGCCGATGCACAAGTACGGCAAGGTCATCCCCGTGGAGACGCCCGATCACGTCGCCGGCACGATTGAGTTCGAAAACGGCTGCGTCTGCACGATGGTGACGAGCTTCGCCACGCCGCATGCGCCGTTTGGCGGGCAGCAGCCGATCATGATCTTTGGTACGACCGGCGCGATGCGCGTACCCGATCCCAACCAGTTCGACGGGCCGATCCATGTCCGCGGCTGGGATGAGGAAGAGTGGCGCGAAGTGCCGCATCAGTTTGTGAAAGGATATGGGCGCAGCGTCGGTGTGGCGGATATGGCTTACGCGATCCGCTCCGGCCGGCCGTTCCGTGCCAACGGCGATCAGGCGCTGGCGGTGCTGGACCTGATGCAGGGATTCCTGGATTCCAGCCAGTCGGGCAAGGCCTTTACGCCGACGGTTCCCTACCAGCGGCCGGCGCCGATGAATCCGAATCTGCCGTTCGGACAACTGGATGCGTGAACCGGATGTCGCAGCGGCGCTTAAGGAATTGCAGAGTCGGGCAGACAGGATTGAGGCGAATCAGGATGTACATCCGCGCCAGCCGGCCTTCGTGAGATTCGCGAATGAAGGTGGCACGGGCTATCAGCCCGAGGCGCTTCGACGGAATCACGGGCTGGTGGCTCGTGTCACGTGAGCGCACGACCGGCGCGTACATCGCACAGGTTCGCAGGACAGGGTTTGTATGAGCGAATCGACAGGAGAATCGGACTCGCGAAAGGCGTACCTGGGGGAGGTCCGCAGCATCGTGATCAAGCTGGGAACGCAGTTGCTGTCCAACGGGCAGGGGCGGCTTGATGCGGAATTTGTCAGCAACGTTGCGCGGCAGGTGGCCGAGCTTAAGAGTCGCGGGCTGAACGTGACGATCGTCAGCTCGGGCGCGATCGGCGCCGGCATGGCGGAACTCAAGCTGCCGAGCCGTCCGACGGACCTGGCCAAGCTGCAGGCTGTGGCAGCCGTCGGTCAGCGCCGGCTGATGGACATCTGGGCGGCGGGCTTTGCGCCGTTCGGTCTGCCTGTGGCGCAGCTCCTGCTGACGCGCGAGGACATCGATCATCGCACGCGTTACCTCAACCTCCGTAACACGATCGCCGCCGTCCATCAGATGGGCGGCATCCCGATCATCAACGAGAACGACACGATCAGCACCGACGAGCTGATCAAGATCACCTTCGGCGACAACGACCTGCTGGCGGCGCTGGTGACGCACGCGCTGCGCGCGAATTTGCTGGTGCTGATGACGGTTGTCGACGGCGTGCTCGACAAGGAAGGCAAGCCGGTTCGGCTGATCCGCAGCATCGAGCAGGCTCAGCAGTTGGTGCGGTCTGACAAGTCGCCGCTGGGCAAGGGCGGGATGAACTCCAAGGTCGAAGCTGCGCGGATTGTCACACTCGGCGGTGAGACGGTGGCGGTGGTGGATGGGCGGATGCGCGATGTACTGCTGCGGCTGCTGGAAGGAGAGGAACTGGGGACGCTGTTCACCCCGGCCGGGCCGAAGCGTTCCAGCCGCTCGCGGTGGATCGGCTCGGTCCGGCCGGCGGGGACGATCGTCGTCGATGCCGGATGCGTCAAGGCACTGGTCGAGAAGAACCGAAGCCTGCTGGCTGCCGGTGTCGTCCGGGCGGAGGGATCCTTCAAGCCGGGGGACGCCGTGCGGATTGTTTCTCCCGATGGGGCGCTCGTGGCGCGCGGATTGACGAACTATTCCTCCGAGGACATCGCCCGTATCGCGGGGCGGAAATCGTCGGAAGTTCGCAGCCTGTTAAAAGAAGCCGCCTACGACGAAGTGGTGCACCGCGACAATCTGCTGGTGCTCATGTCGCCGCCGGTCGCGCAGGCTGGCAAGAATCAGGGCGTATAGACTAACGGCTATGGGGACAGGCGTGTCCCTGCTGTTGGTCCGCCGATATCCGCAAGCGGAACGGTGGACTGGCGTCGGACGGTGTCGTTTTGCCGAAAGGAGCTAAGTCATGCGATACCTGTTACTTGCGATGTTGGCAATCGGGCTGGCGCCAGTCTGGGCGGAGGCGGGCAGTCGTAACAGTGGATGGTCCGTTTCAGTCGGTTTTGCTTATTCCGAAGGTTACGGTTATCGGTCCAGCGACTACTTCGATGCCCGGGTCACCTATTCCGAAGGCTACAAGCATGGTCGCGGCGTCAGCTACCACCCGCCGCGCGTGCATGTGCAGGAGCGGTATCGCCACCGTGAGCCGGTGATCTGCCGCCCGCCGGTCATCTACAAGGCTCCGCCGGTGATCTACCAGGCTCCGCCGGTCGTCTACCACCCGCCGGTGGTGATCTATCAGCCGACCTATCGGCCGTACGACTGCTATCCCAACTACGGGACGTACTACCGCAGCACGACCTACTACTACCGGTACTGATCGCTGTGTCGGCTTACGTTGGGGGAGCATGCACGAAGCCAGCCACGGCAGCGTGGGTGACTGCCGCCGGCAGGCCTTCGAATGCACCAGCCGCGGGACCACAACCCCCGCGGCTTTCTTCTTTAGGGCTTGGAACTTCTTTGGAACCAGGTGGTTGGAACTTCCTCCACCTGCAGGATCCGCTTCAGCGGATCGATTGTTCGTCTATTCTCTGCTCTCTGCGCTCTCCGCATCTCCGCGGTAAGCCAGCCCCTACGCCACCAATGCCGACCGCTTCTCCGCGATCGTCTTCAGCAGCGCCTTGAACGGATCTGCGAACTTCTTCAGCCCTTCCTCCATCAGCACCTGCTCCATCTTCGCCGCATCCACTTTCTGATGGATTTCATCAATCACCGCCTGCGGCGGCATTTTGTCGATCTGGCCCGTGTAGCGCTTGTTGAGCTTCTCGATCGCGTCATTGGTCTTGGGCGGATTGGTCATGATGTCGCTGCCGGCCAGGTGCTCGACGTAGTAATCCTCCGCCTGCCAGTCGAGCTTGGCGCCCGTCGACGCGAAGATGATCTCCTGCTGCAGCGGCAGATGCTTGTCCCGCCAGAACGCCTGATTTTCCCGCCACAGTTCCTTCACGTTGAGAATGCCGACCAGCCCCTGCGCTTCGTCCGAAAGCTCCGGCACGTGCTTCTCCGTGTACACGTCCACGCGCGAGATGAAGATGCTATAGACGCTCTTGAACTTCGCCAGTCCGTCGCGGCGCCGCTGGGCGCCGCGCCAGATGGCGTCGCGGGCGGCTTTGTACTGGCGATCGGAGAAGATGAGCGTGACGTTGATCGTCACGCCGGCAGCCGCCAGTTGCTCCAGCGCCGCCAGGCCGGCTTCGGTCGCGGGGACCTTGATCATGCGATTGGTCTGCCCCAGGCCGTATTGCTTGCCGAGCTGGACATACTGATAAATGCGCTCGGTCATGGCTGGGCCGGCTTCGGCATCTTCCAGCAGGGGGTCCAGCTCGAAGCTGACGTACCCGTCATTGCCGCCCGTGCGCTCCCACACCGGCGCAAACACACCCTGTGCATCGCGGACAAGCTGCTCGGTCATCCGCCACGCGACGGCTTTGTCGTCCAGGCCCTCCTCCATCAGCTCCGCCATCTGCTTGTCGTAGGCGCCGGTCTTGAGGATGTCGGAGATGATGATCGGATTGGACGTTGCCCCTGTGATCCCCCGCTCGTAGTTGCGGCGAACCTCATCCGGATCCACCGAGTCCAGCCATACCTTGGTTCCTGTCTCGATCAGTGACTTGAGGCTCATGAGCGTGACCTCCTGTCCCGCCCAAACTATCGCCAATCTCCAGATAGAACCACGGATAAAGTGGGCAGTGGGTAGTGGAGAGTTGCCAGTTGTCAGTTACCAGTGCGGGCGACTGCTGGCAACCAACAACTGGCAACTGGCAACTGGTCACTGGCAACTGATCACTGGCACCTGATCTGGCACCTGATCTGGCACCACCGGCAATCGCAAGCCGAGGCGTGGCGTGTGGCGGGGGTGTAGCGGGGGGTCAGCGGGCAATGCTCCGACGGATCCTTCGCCTTGGCGATCGTCGGGCAGCCGCAGCCGTCAGTGGCGGGGTCGCGGTCGATCTTCTGCAGAAACGGCGAACCGCAATACGTTCGCCCGCTGGCGATCACGCGCATCGGGCAGCGTTCGCACATCTCCGCCCGTTCCTGCCAGTGCGGATGCACCGTCAGCCGGCCCAGGGCGCGCAGCCGGGCCGCCGTCGCCTTGGCTGCCGCCCGCGACAGCGCCTTAAACCCGGGCGTGATGCACGAAAAACAACCCATACTCACGTTATCGGACGAATCGGCGTCCGTTCCGCACACAACGGGACCCTGCCCCGGCGGTCGTGTACACTTTGCTGCTGCGGCACGGGCGTCCCGCACGTGCAGGCCAGACATCTCGCCCACGGGACGCCAAGTCCGTGACAGGAACGATCAGGAGATTCCCATGGCTGACCTTCCCCCCTGGGCCGTTGAGATGCGCGATCTGTTTCGCAGCGGGTCGGTGGCGCAGTTCCTGCTCCACGGCAACGTCTTCGACGTCGTCCCGCATGGCCAGAAACTCCTGCCGCTCAAGCAATATCTCGACGAGGTGATGTTCGGCTCGTACGACGTCATCCTCCACTACGACCGCGGCAAGGGAATTCGCCTCTCCCGCGGATCCGACGACTTCAGCCAGTGGCTCTCCGATGTCGCCGGCGACGACGACGCCCGCAAGCTCGCCGCCCTCCGCGAGCCGGGCAAGGTCCTCGACCTGATCGACCGCTACATCCTGCGATCGCTGAACCTGCGCGCCGTCGGCGGGCAGACGCTGCGGATCGCGATCGTCATCGACTTTGCCGAGTTCGTCGTCCCCGCCGGCCAGGCATTGCAGCTTGGCGGCGAGTTCGCGGGTAACATCGTCAAGCTCCTGTCCTGGGCCAACGACCCCGCCATCCTGCAAGCCAACATCGCCACCGTCTGCATCACCGAGAACCTGCACGACCTCAACGAGCTGATCGTCGAGAACCCCCACACCGCCAAGCTCAAGATCGAGCTGCCCGACGAAAACGACATGCGGGAGTACCTGCAGATGCTCCAGCAGACGACCTTCCCCGATCTGCCCCAGCAGTCGGAGGTGCCGATCGACGTACTGGCGCGCCGGCTGACCGGCCTGTCGCGCGTCGGGGCGCGCACGCTCATCTCGATGGCGTTGCGCAACGAAAAGCGGCTCACGCGCGCCTGGCTGACGCGCACGAAAAAGCAGATGATCGAGCGGGAGACGCAGGGGCTGCTGGAGTTCATCGAGTCCCCGTTCACGCTGGACATGGTGGCGGGGCATGATGCGGTGAAGGCGTGGCTTCGCGAAGATGCGAAGCTCCTGCACGAGGGGAAACTGCATGCCCTGCCGATGGGCTACCTGATCACCGGCCGCATCGGTACGGGAAAGACGTTCATCGTCAACTGCTGGGCCGGCGAGCTGGGGATTCCCTGCGTCGTGCTGAAGAACTTCCGCGACCGATGGGTCGGCGCCACCGAGAGCAATCTCGAGAAGATCTTCACCATCCTGCGGGCATTGGGGCAGGTGGTCGTCTTCGTCGACGAAGCCGACCAGATGACCGGCCGGCGGGGCGGCGGCGATGGCGATTCCGGCCTGTCCGGGCGCGTCTATGCCGCCCTGGCCAAGGAGATGAGCGACACCCGCAACCGCGGCAAGGTGATCTGGGTCTTCGCCACCAGCCGCCCGGATCTGCTGGAGGTCGACCTCAAGCGGCAGGGGCGGCTGGACGTGCACATCCCGCTGTTTGCGCCGCAGACGCCGCAGGAGATGCAGGATCTGCTGCTGGCCATCGCGGGCAAGATGAAGTTCCCCCTGTCGCGCGAGGACCTGCCCGACCTGGCCGGCGTCGAGCTCGGCGGCAATGAGATCGAGGGTGTCCTCGTGCGCGCCATGCGCACCTACGAGCTCGCCTGCGATCCCAAACCCCCACTGAAACAGCTCCTGGCTGAGGCCTTCGCTGCCGTCCGCCCCAGCGCCCACACTCGCCAGCTCGAGTACATGGACCTCATCGCCGTGAAGGAATGCACCGACGCCCGCTTCCTCCCCGAACACTACCGCCAGATGCCGCCCGAGGAGATCGAAGGGCGGATCGAGGCGCTCAGGAGGTTTGTGTAGGGGGAAGAGACGGAGCTGATGCAGCGACGAAGCGACGAAGCGACGAAGGGGAGGACAGACCAGGAAATCAGGGGATCAGGCGAGCGCAAACAACAAGTAACAAGTAACAAATAACAAAATCCCACCCATTTTGCGGCGGTGCGCAGCACCGCGCCTTTCTCACACGAGGGGCCACAGAAAATATCCTAACATATACTTGACACGCACCCCGGCGTGGGGTATGGTATTTCCGACAGCGCATCCTCCGCGCGCGGACGGCGTCCCTGCCGCCGGGGCGGATGCAACAGATTGCAACATCCAAAAAAATGTCTGACCCCTCCCGGCAGGGGGACGTAGCTGGACGGGGGGGCGCGGGTTGCGTCCTTTCGCGTTTGCATCTACAGTCACCGCCCCATGATTCACGAGAACCTGCCACAGGCCATTGAGGACCTTTCGGCCCGGATTTTGACGATCCGGGACTCTCTTTGACCTGCCCGAAAAGAAGAAGAAACTCGCCGAACTCGAAGCGAAGATGGGCCAACCTAACTTCTGGGATAACCAGGAGTTGGCGCAAAAGATCGTCTCCGAGCTCAAGATCGTCAAAGCCCAGGTCGAGCCGGTCGAAAACCTCCTGGCGCAGATCGACGACGTCCGCGCCATGTACGAGCTGGGCAGCGAAGCCGGCGATCAGCAGATGCTCGAAGAAGCCGACCAGACCCTGGCCGAGCTCGAGAAGAAGGGCGAGCGCGTCGAGCTCCAAGCCCTTCTCGACGGCCCAAACGATCCGCGCAACTGCTTCGTGCAAATCCATGCCGGCGCCGGCGGCACCGAGGCCCAGGACTGGGCGGAGATGCTGCTGCGCATGTACCTGTACTTCTTCGAGAATCGCGGTTGGGATGTCAGCGAGGTCGACCGGCAGGAGGGCGAGCAAGCCGGTATCAAGAACGTGACGCTTCTGGTCAAGGGCGAGTACGCCTTCGGCTACATGCGCGCAGAAGCCGGCGTGCATCGCCTGGTGCGGCCGTCGCCGTTCAACGCCCAGGGCAAGCGGCAGACCAGCTTCGCCAGCGTCGATGTCGTCCCCGACTTCGAGGAGGAAGACACCGGCATCGAGATCCCCGAGAAGGACATCGAGGTCGTCGCCTTCACGCGCTCAGCCGGCCCGGGTGGGCAGAACGTCAACAAGGTCGCCTCCGCCGTCCGCATCACGCACCTGCCGACGGGCATCCAGGTGACCTGCTCGGTTGAACGCTCCCAGCAGCAGAACCGCCGGCTGGCCATGGCCATGCTCATCGGTCGCCTGGAGATGCTCGAGCAAGCCAAGCGCGACGAAGAGCTGAAGAAGATGTATGGCGAGAAGGGCTCGATCGCCTGGGGCAACCAGATCCGCAGCTACGTGCTGGACGACCGCCGCGTGAAGGATCACCGCACAAACGTCGAAACCAGCAACGTGGAAAGCGTCCTCGACCGCGGCGAGCTCGACCTGTTCATCGATGCCGAACTCCGTCGCCGCAAGGCTGCTCGGAAGTAGGGAGGTCAAGAGGGAGCCGCGAAGACGCGAATAGCGCGAAGGTGGCGCGAAGCGGCGTGAGCGCAAAGATCCCAAAGATACCAAGGTAGAATAAACAACGATTCGCGCGGAGACCGCACTCTCCCGCCTTTGGTATCTTTGCTTTCTCTGCGATCTTTGCGCTGTTTCCTTCTTGGCGGCTCCCGTCTCCTGCCACGCGCCGCCGCTACAGCGCCTTCAGCACAGCCTCAGCCGCCATCTCACCGCTGCGAACCGCTCCCTCCATTGTGGCAGGCCAGCCGGTTTGTGTGTAGTCGCCAGCCAGGAACAGCCGCCGCATGGCGGTCGCCTGTTGTGGCCGCAGATCGTCCACCCCCGGCGACGGCACGAACGTCGCCCGTTTTTCGCGGACGACGCGGATGCTCGTCAGCCGTGCATTCTCGGCTTCCGGCAGCAGCCGGCGCACCTCGCCGACCAGCCGCTGCTCCAGTTGGGCCGATCCCTCATCGGTCTGTTCCTGTGCGGCTGAGATCACCCCGTGCACGTGCCGCCCCTCGGAATCCTTGCGGAAAAGCCACTGCAGCTCTGTCCCGATCAGCGCCAGGTGCGGCTCGGCCATCACCGGTCGGTCAAAGAACAGATGCACCCCCAGGATTGTGTGATACCGCAGCTGCGACAGCTTCTCGATCGTCCCCGCCATCGGCGGCAGGGGGGACAGCAACCGCCTGGCTGAATCCGGCGCCGTTGCCACGATCACCGCATCGCCGTCAATCCGCTGGCCGTCAGCGAGCATGATGGCGGCACGGTCGTGGTCGACCTGCAGCTCTGTGACGCGCGTGTTTGTGATCACACGTCGCGCAACCGCCTTCTCATACAGCTCCGCCAGCGGTACGCGCGGCACGCCCAGCACGTACCCCTGTCGATCGCCGAGAAAAGCCTCCTGGAAGACCTGCATCCCGTAGCGGGCGCTGGCTTGGTCGCAGCGCGCGTTGAGGGCGCTGACGACGATCACATCCCAGAAGCGGGCGATCGTCGATGGCGATTGTTGATGGTCGATAAGCCACTGCGAGAAGGGGATTCGGCCGGCTGACAGGGCGCCTGTCTCGCCGGCGAGCTTCATGGCTGCCATCGCGCGGGCGATGTCGAGCTTCTCGGCGAGCGTCAGCAGGCTGAAGCGCAGCATCGCCCCGGCCAGGTGAAGCGGGCTGGGCAAAGGCCCAGCCGCCAGCGATGCCCGTCGGCCGGCGGCGTCGGCGAACATGATTCGCTCGAACCGCTCGATCGCCGGCTCGACGCCCATCCGCTTGTACAGGCTCAGCAGGCGCGTGCAGCAGCCGAGCAGGACATGCTGGCAGTTGTCCAGCAGCAGGCCGGTGGCAGGGTCGTCGAAACTGGTGGCCCGTCCCCCGAGGCGTGGCCGACGCTCGACGAGCGTGACGTCCACGCCGGCATCGCTCAGCACCGCGGCTGCCGCCATACCCGCCAGACCGCCCCCGACAATGGTCACGCGAGCTTGGCGGGTGGCACCAGTCAAACCAGTCACAGCAAAAAGGGGAGAACTGGGCAGGGCCGGGATCGAACCGGCGACACATGGATTTTCAGTCCATTGCTCTACCAACTGAGCTACCTGCCCGTGCCGAACGGCAGACCGATCATAATAGGCACGGAGGCCGGATTTGCAAGATCCCGGAGGCACAGACGGCTGGGGGAGGAGACGGAGTTTAACGGGGCGACGGAGCGACGAAGCGACGGAGGGGACGACAGATCAGGAGATCAGGCGTACACAAGTAACCAGTAACAAGTACCAAAATCACAACCCCGGTTTGCGGCGGTGCGGAGCACCGCGCCCTGGGTCGCCATTTTCCACCTGTCCCTGCCCGACCCTGGCGGAATAGACTTTGCATGGGGACCTTCAGAGTCAGGAGGTGACCTGTGACGAGTGTTCCGCATCCAGTTGAGAAACCCGTCGGTCTGACGCCCGGTGCGGCGCTACGGTATGCCTGGTGGATCTGGTTTGGCTTGCTGTTCCTGCCGGCGTTTGTGTTTATCGGCGTGGTCTACGCCCTGAACTTCGGCCATCAGCCGACCCGGCCGACGATGGGGAGCACCTGGTTCCTGATCAACATGGCGTACCTGGCCATCGGCATCCCGGCAGGGTTCTTCTTCCGAAGCCGCATGTTCCACCGCTATTACGACAGCCAGCCGGTGCCGCCAAATCGCTATCTGCTTGGGGCGGTGACGGTGTGGACGATCCTCGAGATCGGCGGCTTGCTCAGCCTGGCGGGCGTGTGGTACGCGCGATCGTTCACCCCCAACATCATCCCCGCCCTCGTGGCCTTCGTCTTCTACGTCACGCAGTTCCCCAAGGGCACAGCCATGTTCCGCCCCACAGGCGGCAGCGACGATCCCGAGACATATGAGGAACCCCGGTAAGCCTCTCTTGGAGGGGAACAAAAGGAGCCGCTAAGGCGCGAAGGTGGCGTGAACGAGAAGCGCAAAGTTCGCAAAGGGCTCAAAGATTGCAATTAAAGTATTTACTGTGGGATCCACCCTTGGAGCTGCTTGTGTGTGGGGGGGGATGTTTCGCATCGGTCCTGGCTTGTGGGGTTGCATGGGCGCACTCGCCTGTGCAGCGTCCAGCCCCAGATTGCACGTGCGGGACGCCCTTGCCACGGCTCAAAAAGGCAAACCTTGGGGATCTTTGAGCTCTCTGCGATCTTTGCGCTTCCCCTTCGCGCTCTTCGCGTCATCGCGGTCGCCGTTCTACCGAGCGCGCTGGCGCTTCAGGCGGGTGACTTCTATGTCGGCTTGGCGTGTGGGTTCGGGGATGCGGTATTTGGTGCAGCAGCTGAGGACGAGTGCGCGGGCCGATTCGAGATCGACGCGATGGCCGATGCTGACGAACAGCGGACGCGTGTTGTCGCGTGTGCGGAGGACCAGGCCAATCTGCTCATCGCCATCCATCAGCGGCGTCGCAGCACCGGCTTGCGGGGGCGGGTCGTCGAACGTGCCAACCAGCCGGCTCTTGCCGACGCCGATTCCGGGGATATCGAGCGTGATGGCGATATGACACGCCAGCCCGCAGCGGCGCGGATGGGCATACCCCTGGCCGTCGCAGCAGATCGCACCGAAGGGATGCTTCAACCGGCTGATCGCCTGAAACAGGGCGGGACCTTCGCGAAAGCTGAGAAATCCCGGGATGTACGGCACTTCAGCCGGGACGGCGGCGCGAGCGATGTCGACGATGGTTTGCGTTTCACGATCGTAGACGACGGCGGCTGCGAAGACGGTCTGCTTGTCGGCTGAGAAAGCGACGTCCGCGCCTGCGACAAATCGCGGCAGAGGTTCGAGCGGCTGGACGATCATCCGCTGACGCATGTCGTTTTGCGTCTGTTTCCAGCCTTCGACAAGCTGTGCCCAGTCTGGATCCTTTTTGCCCCGCATCATCCGGAGGGTATCTTAGGGCAGGCAGATGGGGGAGTCACAGATCGACGCGCGGGTGTCTTGTGCCTGGTGTTCAGACGTTCTGACTGCCAACGGCAATCCACCAATGGCCAACTGGGAAAGGAAGGAGACCCGATGAGCCGGTATTCACTGGCGGATTTCGTTCAGCGGACCGCACAGCAGGATCTCAATCAGGGGCTGTTTGAGCTCGAGGGGGATCGCACGCTTGAGGTCAACCTCAACGGCATGATCTGGACGAAGACCGGTTCGATGGTGGCCTATCTGGGCAACATCAAGTTCACGCGCGAGGGGATTCTCGAGCACGGCATCGGCACATTCCTCAAGAAGGCGCTGACGGGCGAGGGCGCCCGCCTGACCAAAGCAGAGGGGCAGGGCAAGCTGTACCTGGCCGACATGGGCAAGAAGATCACCGTGCTGCACCTCAACAACGAGTCGATCTACGTCAACGGCAACGATGCGCTGGCGTTCGAGCCGAGCCTGCGATTCAACATCACGATGATGCGGAAGGTCGCAGCCATGCTCAGCGGCGGGCTGTTCAACATCCGCTTCGAGGGCACGGGCATGGTGGCCATCACCACGCACTACGATCCGCTGACGCTGCGCGTCACGCCGCAGCAGCCGGTCTACACCGATCCCAACGCCACGATCGCCTGGAGCGGCAATCTCTCGCCCGATTTCCGCACGGACGTGTCGCTGAAGACCTTCTTCGGCCGCGGCTCAGGCGAAAGCCTGCAGATGGCCTTCCACGGCGACGGTTTTGTGGTTGTTCAGCCGTATGAGGAGGTCTACTTCCAGTCGGGGTCGGGGAGTTGAGATTGGAACCACAGATGAACACGGAGGTTCATTCGTGCTCCGTGGTCAGCAGGACGGACTATCTGCCCGCCACGAATACGAAGGCGTCCTCTCCCGGTCGAGCACCACGTAAGGGGTCCGCTGAAGCGGTTCCTGCGACTGAGGAGCCGCACCACATGCCTCCATGTTCACCCGTGTCTATCTGTGGTTTCAGCTAAACCACCGCGCCGCCGCAGCTTGAGCCGTGGCCGGCTGTGCAGCCGTAGCAGTGGTCGGCGGTGGTGATGCGACGAGACAAAAACCGCTGGGGGTCGAAGTCGGCGATGTGGCCGCAGGTGCGACGGTCGACGGGCATCGCCAGCGCGTAGTTGAAATCGCAATCGTAAAGCCGCCCGTCGTGGCCGACGTGAAGCTGGTGGCGGCACATCAACCCATCCAGCGTCGCGGGGTTGAAGGCGTTTTTCAGCACCTGCATGTACTGCTCGGCCCGGCCGTCCCGCTGCAGCTCATGCAGGAACCGGCCGATGGGCATGTTGGTGATGCAGATCAGACGCGTGAACTGGATACCAAATCGCGCCGCCAGCTCGCGCTTGTAATCCCCCTCCAAAGCCGATTGCATCGGCGGCAGGCTCGGGCCGAGCGGGTTGTACACCAGATCCAGCGGCAGATGGGCCTCAATACCATAGCCAACCCCATTCAGCCGGCGGATGGCTTCGATGCTGTCGTGATACACGCCGCGGCCGCGCTGCCTGTCGACGTTCTTCTCCAGATAGCACGGCAGCGACGCGACCAGGTGCACGCGGTGGTCGCGGAAAAACTCAGGCAGATCCTCGTACCCTGGCTGAAGGAGGATCGTCAGGTTCGTGCGAACCATGACATCCTTGCCTTGCTGGCGGGCGGCAATGACGAAGTCGCGAAAGCGCGGATGCATCTCCGGCGCGCCGCCGGTGATGTCGATCGTGGCGGCGCCGGCGCGATCGGCGGCTGACAGAACGTGCTCCATCGTCTCCCAGGTCATCTCCTCCTCGCGCTTGGGCGAGGATTCGACATGGCAGTGATGACACGCCAGGTTGCAGCGGAGGGTGATGTTGACCTGGACCGTGCCGATGGAAAGGCCGCGCAGGGGCTGGCCCTGTGCGGATTCGACATCGGCATCGAAACTGCCTGTGCCGTTGATGGTGAGGGGTACGACTGTGGATGTCATTGTTGCGATTTTGTCGTACGGGCGCCTCGCCCGTGATTGTTCGAGGAACAAGATGCGCGGGCGAGGCGCCCATGCCACGATGCACTGCCTCAGCGGGGGCGGTCGTTCAAGGTCCAGTCATAGGGGATGAACTCGACGGCCCGGCCGGCTGTGTCAGCCTCATGATAGGCGTTGATGTAGCCGGCGATCTTCTCCAAACCGCCGAAATCCTCGGCATACCATTTGAAGATCTCCGACAGCCGCAGGGCGCCGTCCCCCTTGGGGATCTGGTTGAGCTTCGGATCGGCCAGCCACTTGCGCATCTGGTCGTCGAGCTGCTCATCGAGCTTCTGGCCGACGTAAGCTTCGCGCCGCAGGGGTGGGCAGGAGCGAGCCGCGCAGACGAGAGCGGCGTGGATGCGCGGTTCCTTGAACTCAGGGCGGATGATCTGGTTTTCCAGATGATTGAGCGTGATCGTCCGCCCGCCCACGCGCACCAGCGGCAGGTCGAAGATGGCGAAATTGTTGTGCGAGACGCTGTAGCCGTCGGTGTAGCGGTCGAGGACGGCATCGATCATCGTGGCGTTGTAGAGGTTCAGGTACAGCGCCAGCCGCTCGTCGCGCTCCAGCGCCAATGGGTCGGTCCGAGCCAGACGATCGAGATAGGCGTCGAGCTTGGCGGCTTCTTCTCGCGCGATGGCCAGATAGTCGACGCCGTCGTCATGGACGTGTTTGGCGAGGATCTCCGTCCAGGCGGTGTGATCCACAGCCTGTCCGTGCGCGACCACAGCGACCAGGAGCATTGCGGTACTGCTGAGTGCGATCAGGAATCGGTTCATGGTGCGCAGTGTAACCGTTGAGGGAGAAGCTCCAAGCTCCAAACGCCTGGATCCAAAGAAACTTCAATCGGAGAGGCTCCAAGCCGCAGATGGCAGGCAATAGCCTGCCCTACAGGTTCTTGCGCAGGACGGGGGCGGATTGCCATCCGCCCCTACATGCTTCGCGGCTTCGCATGAGACCATGTGGCGGATCACTCGCCGCGCAGCAGGCGGATGCTGCGCTCGACGTGGTCGTGCATGTTGGCAGCCGCCTGGTCGTAATCGACGTTGATGGACTGGACCTCATCCGTGCTCGTACGAACGGAGAAGAGGGCGAATTGCATGTCGATCAGGCTCTGCTCGACGGCCTTGGACGTCAGGTAATCGATCAGCTTCTTTGCGTTCGCCTCGTTCGGGGCGCCTTTGACGAGGCCGACGGTCGTCGGGATCAGGAGCGTGCCGAGCTCGCCGTCGCCCTGGTCGGGGACAACCATGCGCACAGGCTTGTCCTGCGATAGGGCATGGGCGACGTCGTCGTTGTCGGTAAAGCCGGCCAGCATCTGCCCGGCTGCGACGTAATCGACGACGGTCATGTTGCCGCCAAGGATGGTGATGCCGTTGTCGTGCAGGCGCTTGAAGAACTCATCCGCCTGCTGCTCGCCCCAGACCTGATAGAGGCTGGCCACATGCCCGCCGGTCGTGCCGAATTTGGGCAGGGCGATGGCGATCTTGCCCTTGAGGCGCGGGTCCGCCAGATCCTGCAGGCTCTTGATATTCCCCAGCAGCTCGGCATTGGCGGGATTGGCGTTGAGAACGATCACGCGGGCGCGCAGGGCGACGGGCGTAAAGAGGTTGTCGTCGCGGCGCCAGCGGACATCGATCTCGGAAGCGGTAGCCGGCTGATAGGGCGCCAGCAGGCCGGCACGGGCGAGGTTGGAGCTGTGGAAGATCTCGTTGCTCCACCACACGTCGGCTTGGGGATTGTCCTTTTCGGCGATGAGACGATTGACCAGGCCCGTGGTCTTGGCGGCTTCGGCATCGGTCTGGAGGTCGACCTTGATGCCGGTCTGCTTCTCGAACTCAGCGATGATCGGCTCGACGTAGGGCCGATCGACAGCCGTGTAGAGGACGACGCGCCCTGCGGAGGGGGAGGCGTCATCGCCCGGCTTGCAACCAACAAGAAAAACCAGCCCCAGGAGGCCCGCCAGAAGGGTGATCGATCGCATGGCTGAGAGTCTAATGCGCCTGATGCAGCGCGACCAGCCGTGTGACGGTTTGTAACACTGATCGCGGTGGCTACGAGAGCTTTGCGAAGCAGCTCTAACCACGGAGGCACGAAGACATGGAGACGCGGAGACGGCTAATTGGTGATGGAGGCGTGAGGTGAGCGCTTCGTGGCCCGTGTGTCCCGCACGTGCAAACCCGCGCGATAGGGGTGTCAGCGGAATGCACGGGACGCACGCGAGTACAACTCCGTGGCTCCGTGTCTCCGTGGTGAATAACACCGTCCAGAAGTTACTCGGCGTCTTGCTGGAGTGAGCCGAAGTAGTTCTTCACCGCCTGGCGGGACTGGCGGGAGACGCGTTCGGTTTCGACTTCGTCGGTGGCTTGGGATTCAGCCGCGGCGACGATCTCCTTGAGTTGCTGTTTGGATTCGCCAGTGATGCCTTGGGGATCCTTGACCAGGAAGCTGGCCAGGAGCTGGCCGTTTTCCTGGTTCTGGCTGGGGGCGTGCTCCTGCTTGATGGTGTGGGGCGCCTGGGCGCGCTGGCCTGAGCCGCCCTGACCCTGGCCGGCACCGCCCATGCCTCCTTCCTGCGGATCGCCGGCAGCCCACCCCTGGCCCTGCTGACCCTGTTGGCCTTGCTGACCCTGACCCTGGCCTTGGCCCTGCTGACCCTGGCCGGCGTTGTTATAGGCGGCAGCCGCCTGTTGGGCGGCTTGCTGGGCAGCCTGCTGGGCGGCGCGGATCTGCTGGAGGTCGTTCTGGGCAGCCTGCATGGCTTGCAGTTGCTGCTGCATCTGCTGCGCGGCTTGGGCCATCTGCTGACCCTGGCCGGCCTGCTGCATGGCCTGAGCCATCTGCTGCGCGGCTTGGGCCATCTGGGCAGCCTGCTGCTGGGTATTGGCAGCTGCCTGGCCCTGTTGGACCGCCTGCTGGATCATCTGCTGCATCTGCTGGACCTGCTGCTGGGTGAGGCCCTGATTGGCGGCGACCTGCTGCATGAGCTGCTGGGTCATCTGCTGGAGCTGCTGAGCCGCCTGCTGGTTACCCATGGCGGCTTGCTGCATGAGCTGCTGCATCTGCTGGGCCTGTTGCTGAGTAGCGCCCGCCTGTTGCAGCATCTGCTGGACCTGCTGCTGCATCTGGGGATTCTGCGCCATCTGCTGCAGGGCCTGGGCCATCTGCTGCATCTGCTGCGCCATCTGCTGTTGCTGCTGCTGGTCGAGCTTGTCGAAGTTTTGGGCGAGCTCTTCGAGCTTCTCGATGGCTTCGGCGAAATCGCCCTTGGCCATGGCGCGGCGGGCGTCGGCGACGGGGCCGGCCTGGTCGGAGGGCGGGACCATCCCCTGGAACAGGCGACGATCCTGCTCAGCCTTGGCAAAGGCCTGGGACTGCTCGATCTGCTGCTTGATGGCTTGCTGGGTGTCCTGCAGGGCCTTGAGAGCACTGCGATTGGCGCGGGCGAGGTCCTTGGGGGGATTGGCCAGCAGCTCCTGGAGTTCTCGCTCCGCCTGGCGGATCTGGTCGTTGTCGTCGATGCCGCGGGCGATCGAGCGGACCTGAGCGAGGGCGTCGCGCAGGACCTGCTTGACCTGCTCAGCCTGCTGAGCCTCCGCGAGTTGCTTTTCGGCTGCGGCCTTCTTGCCCAACAGGTCCAACGGCGTCAGCAGTTGGGAGAGCGTGAAGGCGAGGATGGCGATGGCCACCGTGCCGAGGATCGGCCGCTGGGGCCAGCGGAGCGGGAACCGCTTGTGCAGGGAGACGTTCTCAGCCGTCTGCTCGGCGTCGCGGACAGCCGCCTGGGCGAAGGGGTCGGTCTGATTGCGGGCGTAGAGGGCGGTGCTGAACTTCTCCTTCAGCCCCAGCTCGAGGTCGATCGCGACGGCTGCGTCATGGGGCGTGGGGCGGTGGACGATCGCCCAGATCAGCGATCCGATGACGGCGACAGCCGCGGCTCCGCCGATCCACCACATCGGACGCGGTGGTGCGAGCTGGGTCAGGTACCAGACCAGGACGCCCACCAGCGACAGCCCAGCCACAGCCAGTGCCGCCCATGCCAGGGCATGGAGGAACCGGCTGAGGGTCAGCTTGGTCCGAACAGCGGCTACATGCTGGTCGAGTCTGGGCATGGCGCGTCCTCTCGTCGGCTGATTGTACACCGGATAGACGGCGTCGGGAGCGGGAAGTTGCGGTGAGCTTGGGGAAAGTGGCGGCAGGGAGAGGGACGTCCTGAATCGACTTACGGTGAGGATGCCTTTGGTTCTGCAGGGGCAGGTGATGCCCGGCTGCACGGGCGGGATGCACGTGCCACTGGATCCAGGGGGCAGCGGGCTCGGCAGTTGGGAGGAATTGTTGCTTTGGGGGCGGTGTGGGCGGATCGGCCTATAGACTTCACGCCCGCTCGTCCGATAATGATCGATGTGGCACGGAGGCCAGCGCGGTGAGTGATGTTCTCGATCAATCCGAGGTCGATGCCCTCCTGGCAGCGGTGGACAGCGGCCAGGTGACGACAGACAGCCCGCGCGCCACACCCCAGCCGGTGTTCGGCGGCCGCGGCAGGTCCAACATCGACGTCCAGGTCTACGATTTCAAGCGCCCCGAGCGCGTTTCCAAAGACCAGATGCGGGCCCTGGAAGGTCTGCACGAAGGTTTCGGGCGAAACTTCGGGGCTGCGCTTTCCGGGTATCTGCGAACGATCATCGAGGTGTCGGTTGCTCACATCGAGCAGCTCACCTACTCGGAGTTCATCCACTCCCTGCCAAACCCGACCTGCTTCAACCTGCTCAAGAGCGAGCAGCTCGACGGGCAACTGTGTCTGGAGATCAGCCCGCTGATCATCTATCCGATCATCGACCGCCTGCTGGGCGGGTCGAACGCGGACCTGTTCATCCCCCAGCGGCCGCTGACGCAGATCGAGCAGCGGTTGGTGCAGCGCATCACGGACCGTGCGACGCATCACCTGTCGGAAGCCTGGAGCAACCTGACGCCGGTCACCTTCGAGCTGCATGACTTCGAGTCCAACCCGCAGCTTGTGCAGATCGTGCCGCCGAACGAGACGGTCGTCGTGGTCGCCTTCGAGCTGAAGATGGGTAACCGCGCCGGCACGATGAGCCTGTGCATCCCGTACAACGTCATCGAGCCGATCATGGGCGTGCTGGCTGCCCAGAACTGGTTCAGCTACCAGAAGAAGGGTTCGCAGGACGACCATATCCGCAAGCTGGCGCGGAACCTGTCGCAGGCACGCGTCGAAGCCCGCGTGATCCTCGCGGAGACGACGATCAAGGTCAGCGATCTGATGAACCTACAGGTGGGGGACCTGATCACCACAGACAAGGACTGCACAGCCGATGTACTGATGCAGGTCGAAGGCCGCAACAAGTTCCTTGGCCAGCTGGGGCAGTATCGTGGGTCAAGGGCGATCCGGATCACCCGCCGCTGCGCCAACCCCGCGGCGGCTGCGGAGAGCAGCACCCCGCATCGCGTGGGGCAGAAGATTGATGCGGCGTAGTTCCAGCGCGCAGCACGAGATCGTCGGCAGTCTGCGGTCGGCAGTCTGCAGTGAGAGTGGGCAGTTGGCAGTGCGCCGCTGAGAAGTCTGTAGCGAAGCGCCAAACAACCAAACAAGACACCAGGACCCAGATCCGCAATCCGCAATCCAAAATCCGCAATCCCCGATATGTCCCGTGCCACATCCGCCAAGCCTGTCGCTGCGTCTTCTGCCGGGAGCAAGGGCGGGTATCTGGCGGATTCGGAGCGGCCGCTGAGCAGCCTGGTGTTTGTCCTGCCGTTTCTGGTGATCTATGAGCTGGGGGCTCACACCTTTGCGAGGGGGCAGTCGTACCCGGAACTGGTGGCGTTCCGGCTGATGCGGGATTTCTTCGACTTCTTTGGAGCGACGGGCCGGTACATGCCGGCGATGGCGGTTGTCGCAATCCTGCTGTCATGGCACATCGCGCGCAACGACCCCTGGCGGGTGCGCACGGGGACGCTGGTGGGGATGTTTTTTGAGAGCTTGCTTCTGGGCGTGCCGTTGATTTTCGTCTGCCTGGTGGTGTCGCGGTATCTGCCGCTGGCGGGGGGGCAGTGGAGCGGGATGGTGATCATGTCGCTGGGAGCGGGGATCTATGAGGAGCTGATCTTCCGCCTGTGTGCGATGACGTTGCTGAACCTTGCCCTGGTGGACCTGCTGAAGATGCGCCGCTGGCTGGCGGCGGGGTTGATGGTGCTGGTGCCGGCGGTGCTGTTCTCGCTATATCACTACCTGGGAGATGAGCAATTCTCGGGGGGGAGCTTCCTGTTTCGGACACTGGCGGGTGTGTATTTTGGGGTGGTCTTTCTGTGCCGGGGATTTGGCGTAACTGCTGGCGCCCATGCCGCTTATGACGTTTGGATCGTCGCCCTGGTGGCTTGGCACGGACGATAATTGGATTATTTTGTAGGTATTCCGGGCCCAACTCCTATAATTATCCGCCAATTGGGCTCGCATTGGGCGGCCCGTTCCTGATTCAGTACGGCTACCGATCGCTGTGTCACGGAGGGCACAAGTCTGCTGGGATGAAAAATTTCCAGCGGCGCGAGCAACTTCCGGGGCCGTATCGTATGAATGACGCAGGGGTTCGTGTGTATAGACCTGCGTCGCAGCGGAGAATGTCTCTTTTTAGAAAGAGCATGGACGCCAATGAGCAATCGTACCAAGCAACGTCGAACCGGTGGATTGACGCTTCTGCTGTATCAGCGGATGCTTCATCCCGAACTGTTCAAGATTCTTGCCTCTGAGAAGGTCAGCCGCCGCGCCTATGACGCGGATGTGTGGCTGGTCGAGGGCGGGCATGTCATCGGTCTGAACGCTGGCCGTAACGTGCTCACCGAGGTCATCGTGACCCGTAACGAACCGTTGACCGACCGCGGCCTGCTGCAAAGCATCCCCTGTCGCGGCGAGAAGTACCACGAAGACACCTATGGCGGCACGATCCGCTACATGATTTCGACGCAGGAAGAGCAGCTTACGCCCACGCTCTACGATGCGACGAAACAGGAGATCGCTTCCTACGCCGCCAAGCGTGAACTGATGACCGCCGAGGTCCCGGCCACCCCCGAAGCCGCCGCCGTCCTCAGCGTGCTCGACATCGAGCGGCGCAGCCATGAGCTGCTCGTGCAGAGCTTCCATCTGTTCGATGAGAACCAGATGGTCATCAAGACTCAATCGATCCTCGAGGTGATCAAAGGCGCGTAAACTCGCGCCTTTGACACCCTCCCTTGCCCAGCAGCAGCCCGCCGGATCGCCCCGGGCTGCTTCCATGTCCACAGGTGCCTGCTAAACACGCAGCCGCCTGCGGATTGGGCAAAATGCAGCGGTGTGAAATGCACTGCAAATGGGCATCCGCCGCCGGATCTGCCCCGATTTTGGCCGCAAAAGTCCGTTAACTTGGGAAGAATAAACGGTTTCTGCGGCTTTTCGAGGTACAGTGCCTCCTTCGGCGTGACGATTGCAGTAGTACGTTGCGGTCCGGTTGTTGATGGGCCGGGGGGGAATCGTCATCCGGACCCTGGTGGTACACGGCTCCGTGTGAGCCGGGCTAGACGGGGTTTGCGAATGGGACGTCCGTTGTTGTCCATAGGGCGGTGCGCACTGGCGGTGTCGGTCGGGGCGCTTCTGACCATCGCGTTCAATCCGACGCTGGATTTCCCGCTGGCGATCAGCCAGCAGGCGCATGCCGAGCAGCGTCAGCCGATGGTTGATGAAACCCTCGAGTTGACCGGCCTGCAGGCGCGCTTCGAGGAGATCGCACGCCGCGCCAGCGGCTGTGTCGTCGCCATCTCCGCTTCCACGGCCCCCGTTCAGGCTGAGCATGCCCTTCGCTCCGACGAGCTCAACGGCGAAGCCCTGAATGCCGTCCTCGCGGGCAAGACCCGCATCGTCGGCACGGGCATCATCATCGACGCCGATGGCTACATCGTGACCAACGAGCACGTTGTCGGCGAAGCCCAGCACCTGTGGGTGACGACCGACGACCGCCGCGTCTATCCCGCCATCGTGATGGGCTCGGACCCCCGGGCCGACCTGGCTGTTCTGAAGATCCCCGCCCGCGATCTGCCGGTGGCTGAGTTCTCCATGGAGCCGGTCATCCGCGGCCAGTGGACGATCGCCCTGGGCAATCCCTACGGCCTGAGCGCCGCGGGCGAGATGTGCATGAGCGTCGGCGTCGTCAGCGCCACCGACCGCTCGCTGCCGAAGCTGGCCAGCAAAGAGGATCGCCTCTACACCAACCTGATCCAGACGACAGCCGAGATCAATCCCGGCAACTCCGGCGGGCCGCTGTTCGATCTGCACGGCCGGGTGATCGGCATCAACACAGCCGTCATCCTCCCGCAGAAGCAGACCAACGGCATCGGCTTTGCCATGCCCATCACGCCGCGCCTGCTGCGGAAGATCGAAGCCCTCAAGCAGGGCCGCGAGATCGTCTACGCCTTCCTGGGCGTCCGCGTCGTGACCCCCACGCCGCGCCAGCTCCGCGATGCCGGCGTCAGCCGGATGATGGGCGCGCTGGTCGAGTCCATCGAGGAAAACTCCCCAGCCGCGCAGGCTGGCCTCCAGCCGGGCGACATCATCCTCGCCATCGACGGCCAGAGCGTCCGCGACAGCGACGAGTTCGTCCGCATGATCGGCGAATGCTCGACCGAGCAGCCGACGCGGATGCGCGTCGTGCGCGGCGGGCGCGACCTGAGCATCAGCGCCACCCTCGGCCGGCGCGAGCTGCCGCATGTCGCCATCACCCGCGAGAACCAGCGTTTCCGCTGGCGCGGCATGCTGCTGGGGCCGATCCCCGAGCACTGGACCAATCGCTTCGGCGAACGGCCGGCCAGCGGTTTGATGGTGCTGGCGGTTGAAGAAGGCAGCGAAGCCGCGCAGGAAGGGGCCGTCGAAGGCACCATCCTCACGCGCGTCGCCGATCAGCCGGTCAACAGCATCGCCGACCTCCTGCGCGTCATCAACGACACGCCGGCTGAGCTGTGCCGCGTGTCATTTGACACGCCGCGGTCGGCTGTGGTGACGGTGGAGTGAGGGGGCGGATGAATGATGGATTATGCATGGTGCATGATGCATGGTGCATGATGCATCCGTGTCCCTCCGCGCCTCCGCGTCTCTGCGGTGATCCTGCTTAACAGC
>CALEKX010000051.1 GCA_937904525.1 uncultured Phycisphaerales bacterium | reverse complement strand
TTTAGCGCAAAGATCCCAAAGATCTCAAAGATTGCAAAGAACGCAGATAGTACTGCAAGCGCCATTTTGTGGCGCGGGCGTCCCCGCACGTGCGTTTTCGCCAGGTTGCACGTGCGGGACGCACGTGCCACAGCGCGTGGTTCTACCAAAGCTTGCTGCAGCACCGGGCTGAGGTTGCGGCAGATCGGATAGCGCAAATCCCCTGTGGCGCGGGCGTCTCGCCCGCGTTCTTTCTCTGTCTCAAGCCGCGAGCGGGACGCCCGCGCCACGTTGCAGTATCCAGTCAGATTATTACCATCTACTACCTTTGCAATCTTTGAGATCTTTGGGATCTTTGCGCTAAACCGCTCTTCGCGCCACCTTCGCGATCTTCGCGCCTTCGCGGCTGTCTCCGAGTCACTCAGCCGCGCGCATTCTGATCACAGCCCGGGCGCGGAGGCCCTGGTCTTCGAACGTGATCCCGAAATCGCCGCTCTCGAAGCGGTCCATGAAGCCGACCGGCGCGGGGCCGTCCTTAGGGGCGGCTGGGTGACCGTAGACGGTCGACTCCATTGTCCGGGCCTCCTCATTCCACACGTACTGCCCACCGCCGGGGCAGACCAGACGCGTGTGGAACAAGACCTGATGCACCTCCAGCGGATCGCGATCCGGGTACAGCCGCTTCCATTCGTTGAGAATCGGCAGGTTCTTCCAGCTCAGCAGCTGCGCCTGCAGCGCTGCCGATTCACTGATGGCGGCGGAGAACAACTGCAAGCCATCGGTGTCGACCCTGGCAGCCAGGCTCTTGCCAAGCCAGGGCGATTGCGCCTCGGCTGGGGCGTCGGCCTGCTGCGCCTGCTGGCGACGCTGGACCTGCCGGTCGATCGCCCGGTGGATCAGATCCTCGCGGAACGTCACCACCAGCCCGTCGCCGGAAGCCAGGTAGTAGATGGCGAGATCTTGAAGCTCATCGAGATCGGTCTTCGCTTCGGCGCTGGGCGTGACGCGGACATACCCCTGGCCGTTGTGCTGCAACGGCGTCCAGACGGTCATGCCGGGCGCTGACTGCTCGATCATCGCGCGTATCGCGCCAATGAACGCCACCAGCTTCAAGCCGCTGCTCACCTCCGCATGCAGCGCCACCGGCAGGCGATGGAAGTTGTGCTCCATGAAGTCATCCCTGTCGTCGGCTTGGAGCAGGTCCTTCCAGAACGGATCGGCATCGGCATAGACCGAGATCGACTGGCCCATCCAGCCGAGGGGATTGACGTCCAGGCCGGGCACGAACTGCGACAGCGTCATCCGCGGCGTTTCCATGGGCTCGGAATTGACGTTGATGGCGTAGACGACGTGGATCATCGCCTCGTCGTGCGGATCGCCGGCGGTCGCGGCAATCTCCACGCCCTCAACCAGTTGCACCAGCGCGCGATACTGGCTGCCGCCGATGAGTGGCATGACCGTCAGATCGGCTGTCGCCTGGTCGGCTGAGATACCGAGGCGCAGGCCGATCGGATCGAACACGCCCGACCAGTTGCGCTCATAGCCGTCGCGCCAGGTGTCGTAGGCTTGGGCTTCAGCCTCTGTCGCGTGGGTGAGCTCGAGCTCGACGATGGGCGTGAGGAAATCGGTCGTGCCGTAAATGGACGACTGCACGCCGTGTTCCGTCATGCGCACCTCGCCCAGGTCGATGCCGCGGAACGGCACATCAAGCGGCTTGGCTTGCACCTCGCCGGTGACGATGGTGTCGGCATGGCGCATCTGCAGGTCATGGAGGATCGCGGCTGCCCGCGTGCGGCGCGAGGCGCCGATGCGCCACTTCGGTCCGCACCAGCGGCGGATGGTGGCGTCGGAGAGCATGAGAAAGGCGGCTTCATCCGCATCGCCCAGCCCGTAACGCATGCGGAACCAGGCATACTCCGGCAGGCTGGCCAACGACGGCGTTTGTCCATCGCGCACCTGCACGAGGCGAAGCATCTGGGCTTGCGAGTTAGTGATGACGACGGCGCCGTCGAGCTTGCCGAGGAACGAGCGCGTCTGCCCCGCCGGCGCGGGCAGATCGCGCGACCGATTGGCTGCGATGCGCTCAGCCAGCGCATCGTGCAGGGCATCAACCTGCTGGGTCTGCAGGATCACGGCGATATCCGTGCCGGCCTGGACGTGCGGATCCGATCCGGTCAGCGCGATGCTCTGCACGCCAAACGCGCCGGCGATCTCCGCAAGATCCGCGATGCGCAGGCCAACCTGCCGCTCGTAACGCTCGCGGATGCCGAACTCCGAAGCCTGCAGCTCCATCGACTGCAGCACGGGCGTGCTGTGCTGCTCAGCCATCTGCACAAGCCCCAGCGCCGCCTGCACCGACGGGAGAAACACCGCATGCTGATCGGCGGGAATCGCCGAAGCCAACGGATCGAGCGCCGGCTTGGCATCGCCGAGCCGCTCCTGCCAGTTCATCTCAGCCACGGTGATGCCGCGAATGCCGTCGATGGCGACGGTCGCCTCCGGCGCCCCGTCCGTGACGGGCATATCACGATCGAGTTGGAGGTTTTCGCTGATCGCCACGCCACCGGTAAACAGGTCGTAGGTGTCGAGCAACCCATCGTCGTCAGGGAACCGGGGATCGAAGAACTCAGGGGCGTCGTGGCCCAGCTCCGCGCGAAGTTGGGCTTCCTGATGCCGGAAATACGCCTGTCCCGGCACGCCAACGATCCTCATGTCGTGAAAGTGAGAAAGCTTGGCTGTCAGGAATGCGTCGCGCAGGTCGGCTTCAAAGGCGTCCTCCTTGATGCGGAAACGGTACGGCATGAGGCGTTTGAACTGTTCATCCGGCAGCAGCAGCGTGCCTGTGATCTCCCTCGCCTGCGGCACACGGATGTAGATCGCCATGTCGCCGTAATCTTGAAGGGCCCACCCGCGCTCACCGTCGTCGCTTGCAGCGACATACGCCTCGCCTTCGCCATCGACGATCGCGCGCGGCGTCAACTGGCGAGCACGGTCGGCGTGGCGCCACCAGTTCCCCCGGCTGGCGGGAATCTGGCCTTCGATCAGCTCCAGATCGGTGAGCTTGATGCGGTAGTAGGTGTCCTCCCCCTGCACAGTGCCCGCAAGCAGCGCAAAGGCGAGGATGGCGATGAGCGTGAGTTTGTGTTGCATGAATGCGTACCCCAGTGAATGGAGATCAGACGTTCGATGGCGTCAGATAGATTACTCCCCAGCCGGTCGTTGCGCGCCGGCAGCGCGAAGCAGGCGATACTGGCTGGCAGCGATGTACCCCCCTAAGCCAACCCCAAGGATCGACAGCAGCGGCATCAAGCCAAGTGCAAACAGCCTGCAGACGACGATGACGTTGTAAATTGTCGCAGCCACCGTAATTGCAAACGCCAGTCCGACCGTCGACCGTCGCACGCCGGACCGGCCGACGGCCAACGGCAGCGCCACTGCCTCCAGCACAAACGCCAGCCCCAGCAGAAACATGCCCGACTCCGTCCAGGCTACGCCGCCCTGGAGTTCCCAATAGCCGACAGGCCTGCCGTCCGGCCAGATGTAGCCGGTGCTGAATGTTCCGCCCGTCAGCGTCTTGAACGCCCACCGGGCAAAGCCCCATCCCATCAGCATCAGCACGATTCCGACAATCGCGGAGATCCAGACTTCCGCCCCCAGGCTGGGCTGGGCGACAACGGGCGCGGCGTAGGCCGGGGGTTGCGGCGAGGGAGATGGCGGGGGCGACTGCTGCGGCGGCGGGGGCGTCTGCGACAGCTTCGGCAATTTGGAGAGATCCATGGTGGGTTCCCCGGTTGCACGGCTTGATGATCCGCCGGGATCGCGCGACAATGCCCCGCCTGACAGCGGCTGGCGCAGGAATTGTCGTCAGAATGACGCCGTCCCGCAAATATTCGTGGAAATACGGCACGGGCGACCGCCAGCGTGCCCCTTGTTGAGAAGCCCCATGAGCGATGTGCTGGAACAGATCGACGCGGTAGCCCGCCAGGCCCAGGAAGAGATTGGCACCGTCCAGACGCCCGATGCGCTGGAGCAGTTCCGCATCAAGTACCTGGGGACCAAGGGCGCCATCAAGAACCTCATGAGCCTGCTGGGCCAGGTCCCGCGCGAGCAAAAGCCAGCCGTCGGCCAGAAGGTCAATGCCGTCAAGCAGCAGATCACGGCTGCCTACGAGCGGTGCAAAGCCTGCCTCGGCGGCGACCGCCCCACCGGGCCGATGGAGGATGTCACCATCCCCGGCCTGCGGCCGCAGATCGGCAATCGACACATCCTGATGAAGGTCGTCAACGAGCTGACCGACCTGTTCGGCCGGATGGGCTTCGCCGTGGCCGAGGGGCCGGAGCTGGAGGACGAGTTCCACAACTTCATCGCCCTCAACATCCCCAAGTCGCACCCCGCGCGCGATCCGCTGGATAACTTCTACATCGTCGCGGACGAACAGCAGGCCGCGGGCGAACAGACAGCCGAGGAGCAGCAACTGCTGCTTCGCACGCAGACCAGCACCGTGCAGATCCGCGTGATGCAGTCGCAGCAGCCGCCGATCCGCGTCGTCATCCCCGGGCGCGTCTATCGCCCCGACACGCATGACGACACACACCTGTCAATGTTCCACCAGCTCGAGGCGCTGGTCGTCGACCGCAATATCACGATGGTCGACCTCAAGAGCACGGTGATCCAGTTCGTCAAAGCCTACTTCGGCCAGGAGACGCAGGTGCGCTTCCGACCGAGCTTCTTCCCCTTCACCGAGCCGTCGGCCGAGTGCGACGTCTGGTTCCCCGATAAAGCCAAGTGGATCGAACTGGGCGGCTGCGGCATGGTGCATCCCAATGTCCTGAAAGCCTGCGGGATCGATCCGGAGGTCTACTCCGGCTGGGCGTTCGGCTTCGGCATCGAGCGAATTGCGATGCGCAAGTACGGCATCGGCAACATCCGGCTGTTCGTGGAGAACGATGTGCGGTTCCTCGGGCAGTTCTAAAGATTCTGAAGCTCGGATTGCGGATTTTGGATGTGGTGGCGTGTCCCTTGTCACTCGCGGCAACGCGACGAAGGACATCTACTGCCAACTGCTGACCGCAGACCGCTGACTGCTCCAGGCCCCATTGCCTTCATCCCGCCAGCCCGCCTACCATGGCACAAGAAGGAGATTTTCTCACATGCGCACCCCCAACGACGTACTGATTCATGGCCTGACCGTTTCACGCGATCTGCTTGCGCGTTACACAGCCGACCTGACGCCCCAGGAATACCTCCACCACCCGTTTCCCAAGGCCAACTGTGCCGCCTGGATCATTGGTCATCTGATCCTCAGCGAACGAAAGGCCCTGTCGCTGCTGGGCGTCGATCCCCTGCCGGAGGTGCCGGCCGGATTTGAGAATCGCTTCCCCCGCGAGGTCACGGACAAGCCGGCTGACGATTACGGCGATGTCACGCAGCTTATCCCGCTGTTCAACGCGCACCGCAACCGGCTGATCGAAGTCGTCAAATCCGCCACGCCCGAAATGCTGGACAAGCCGTTGGAAAAGCCCTTCCCCATCGCGAAGACCGTGGGCGAACTGGTGAGCTTTTTCGCGGCACACGTCGCCATGCATGCCGGCCAGATCACGCTGATCCGCCGCAGCCTCGGCCGCCCGCCGCTGGTGTAAGGTCCGTCGAAAACGGATCCTTCCACCACCCGCCGCCGCCCCCGCCAAGCCGGCATCCGGGCGACAAACCACAGGCTCAGCCCGGGCCTTCGGCTTGCGTTTTGGCCGGGTGCCGCGTATGGTGGCGGATCCTGCCGGAGAGGTGGCCGAGAGGCTGAAGGCGACGGTTTGCTAAACCGTTGTACGGGGTAATCCCCGTACCGCGGGTTCGAATCCCGCCCTCTCCGCTGAAAAACAGTTGCCCTCGATTTCTAACCCGAGAAATCGAGGGCACTTGTGTTTATCGAACCAGCTCTGCTCAAACCCGAGGGCCCATGGCGGGCTGCCCGCACCAGCGTATAATCGCCAGAGCGGGCGACCCCCGCGCGGCATGGAGCCCCTCACCCGCCGATGCGGCTCATCTGTTCGTTGCCGTGGGCGCTGTGGACATCGGGTTTGAGGCGGACGCAGTCGATCATCGCCTGGGCAAGCGCCTGACGGCGGATGGACGGATCGCCGCCCGCACGCAGGATCGGCTTGAGGTCAACCTCGCCCCCTTCGAACAGGCATGAGCGGAGCACGCCGGTCGCCGTGAGTCGCAGGCGGTTGCATGTCGAGCAGAACGGCTGGGACATCGCGCTGATGAACCCGATGCGCCCTTTGGGATTGCCGCGGGCCAGGCGATAGACCTTGGCTGGGCCGACGCCGGCTTCGCTTTCGCGATTGACCGGTTCGAGCGGGCCGAGGACCGCTTCGATCCGCTGGCGCACTTCGTGTTCGCTGATGAACGCATCAGCCCCGCGGTTTTGTGCCCCGCAGCCGCCGGCTGGGCCGATCTCCGATGCATCCACGCGTAAACCGTTGGCCACACTCGCGATGGCTGCATCCCCCAGCGGCATGTACTCGATGAAGCGGACGGTGAACGGCCACTGAAGGGTCAAGGCGGCGAAATCGGCGACCTCATCGTCGTTGACGCCGCGCATCGTGACGCAGTTGATCTTCACAGGCCGCAGGCCGGCGCGGTCGGCGGCGATCATCCCCCGCATCACAGCCTGCAGGTCGCCCGTGCGCGTGACCTGCCGGAAGCGATCGGGTTTGAGGCTGTCGATGCTGACGGTTACGCGGTCCAGCCCCGCCTCCGCCAGCGGATGGGCAAGCTGTTCCAGCAACGAGCCGTTGGTCGTCATCGACAGTTCATCGACGCAACCCGCCTCGCGGAGGCGCCGGATGAACGGCACCAGATCGCGCCGCACCGTCGGCTCGCCGCCGGTGAGCTTGATCCGGCGGATGCCATGCACCTCGGCTGCGGCCGCGACCGTTTCGACGATCTCCTCAAAGCTGAGGATCTCCTCGCGCGGCAACCAGGCCACGCCCTCAGCCGGCATGCAGTAGACGCACCGGAAGTTGCACCGGTCCGTCAGGCTGATCCGCAGCATCCGCACGGCTGAGATCGACCGCGGCCCGCTCTCCAACTGCGGCAGCCGAGCACCCGCCGGCGCGGGCGAGGATTCGAGGATGGGCAATCGCATACGCACGTGCAGCCCCCGGAACATCAATGCGGTTCAAACGCCGAGGCATTCTACCCACTGACTCCGCATTTGGCCCGCAAAAATCCGCTGCCCTGCCCATGCCACAGATGTGCCCCTGTCCCCACTCCCCACACCCCGGCTGTAGAGTGGGCACATCCCACCTCCAACACGATCCACGGGGCCATGCCCACTCTACGCAGCCGACCGCCCCCCCCGGTGTCACGGACGTCCCGCACGTGCATCTCTCTACCACCCTGCATGGGCGAGACCAACACTATGAACCCATCCGTCCCGGAACAACAGGATCGGCCCGCCAGGACGGACGCCACAGTTGTCCCTGCGTCGCGGCGTCTCCGCGGCGCATATCCAGACTCACGCACTTACCCGACGCGGCTCAAGCCCGCGACGATGGGCCATCTCCCTGCCGATCTCCTGCAGCTTCTCAGCCTGCAGCACCCGCCCGGCCAGCCGAAATACCTCATTGTCCTCCACATCGATATGCCGCCGGTACAGATCCTCCAGCAACTCCAGCACGCCGATCAGCCGGTTCACCTGCGACGGGGCAAGCGTCCCCGTCTCCATCCAGCGCTCAAACCACTCGCGCACCTCCGCCAGCGCCGCGTCCGCCGCCTGATGGTCGGCTTCCAGGGCATCGAGCTTCTCCATGGCCAGCCGCACCTGCGAATCGCTCTCCGCCAGCTCTCGCAGACGCGGAAATAGTGACTGCTCCTCATCCGCGTTGTGCCGCGGGGCGGCATGCGCAAAGTAATGCAGGCAGGCCTCGACCGCCTGCCGCTGCGGCTCATCCAGCGGCGCGCCCTGCGCATCCCGCGCCACGCGTGCCAGCACGCCCAGGAAATGTTCGATCCGCCGATGACAGTCGCTCAGCAGTCCCAACGGCTGATCGAACCCGGCTTGCGGGGTTGCTCCCAGTGTGACGGGCATCTGCAAAGCTCCTTTCCGGTGAGGGTTCCGCCGGCGCGATTCACCTGCAACCGGCTTTCGGGTAGAACAACTGTAGGATCGGCCATTCTGGATATCAAGGTCTAGATATATGGGACAAGGTGTCGCATGTTCTCTCAAACCAGCGAGTATGCCCTGCGCGTCGTGGTCTGCCTGGCTTCTGCCGGTGACCAGCCGCTGACCATCCCCCAGCTCGCCCGAGCCACGCATACCCCCGAAGGCTATCTCGCCAAGGTCCTGCGAAGCCTTGCCCGGGCTGAACTCGTCCGCTCGCAGCGCGGCCTGCACGGAGGATCCGTCCTGGCGCGCCCAGCCGATCAGATCACCGTATACGATGTCATCCAGGCCGTCGACCCGATTCGCCGGATCACCACCTGCCCGCTGGGCCTGCCCAGCCACGGCACCAACCTCTGCCCGCTGCATCGGCGTCTGGACGACGCCATCGCATCCGTTGAAAAGGCCTTCCGTGATTCGACCATTGCTGAGCTCGTGGCTGAGAAAACGTCCAGCCCGCCGCTGGCGGACCCGATCGTCCAACTGCGAGAACGCGCCTTTCCCGTCCAGGTCCGACGCAAGTCCCGCTCTGCACGATCGAAGTCCAAGCGTGTTCGGCAGTAAGGTCGTTGGGTCTTACGCGAAGGGGCGGAGACGCTGCATTGGATGGCGCAAAGACCCCAAGGATCCCAAAGACTTCAACGACAGAATTGGTACGGCTCCGCTCGCCCGCGCTTTGGCGGATAGCAACTGAGCACCAATATGCGTGGCGCGAGCGTCCCGCACGCGCAGGAACAACGACACCGAGCGCGGGCGAGAACGCCCGCGCCACGTGTGCCGATGCCCACCTACCCTTCGCGCCCTTCGCCCTTTTGCGTGAGATCAACTTCGTTGTCCGGGCAGGACGGGTCCGCCAGGGCGGACCCTACACCTTCTGCCCCGCCCGCAGCGCCCACTCAGCCGCGGCGGCCTTCGGGAACAGGATGCTGTTCTCCTTGTGCACATGCCGGTGCATGTCATGCTCCAGCTCCGCCAGGGCGGCATACATCGCACGAAAGGTATTGCAGGCGTGCTCCGGCGGCTGATAGCCATCAGTGAGTTTGCGCATCTTCACCAGCGCGGCGCCGGCATCGTTGTGCTCATGGATCATCTGGCGGATGGGGTTGTCCACCGACCCGCAGTGGATCTCCGGCAGGCTGGTCGCATTGTCGAGCTGCCGGCAGATTGGGAACAGCACGCGCTCTTCCTTGATCATGTGCTCTTCCAGCTCCGCCTTGAAGGCCAGGAACGTATCCCGCAGCTCGATCAGATGCGGCTGGGTGTCGCCATGGCGCTCAGCCACGCGGCGGACCAGATACTCCATCCGCGGCAGCTCGCGCTTGAGGTACGCGTGATGCGTCTGCTCGATGTTGGCGCACAGCTCGGTCATGCTGGCTTGCGACCAGTCGCGCTCCGGCTCGACCGACTGCGCATCGAACATGTTGAGCACATCGACCACGGTCTGCGGGTTGATGCCTCGGGCCTGACAGGCTTCCTTCAGGGGCTTCTTGCCGCCGCAGCAGTAGTCGAGGCCGAAGGTCTCAAACACCTTCGCCCGCGAGGGCCGCTCGGTGACCAGCTCGCCAATCGTCCGATCCAGTGTTGCGCTGCTCATGGTTGTGTCCTTTCGCATGTAAATGGGTATCTGCATTCAGTTGACGCTCTGCGCCGCGGCGGGCGCCTCGCGGCTGACCAGCCGCTGGAGGCGCCCGGGATCGATGACCGTCGTCCGGCGGATTGACCAGCCGCCCTTCAGGCCGATCACAAACCACGCCAGCCCGACCAGGCCGCCAGCGAAGATCACATCGCCGATCATCCGCAGCCACCGCAGCGTCTGCAGGTAATCCTGCTGCAGGAACTCAGCCGACCGGGCATACCACATGCCCGTGTCGATGCTCGCGATCGTCTGCGCCACGCCAATCGGCAGCAGGCTCAGCAGGACCATCAGCGCCAAGCCGATGTTGATCGCCCAGAAACACACGCCCAGCAGGCGCGTCTTCCACTCATGCTCCGCAGCCATCGTCCGCAGGCAGAACAGCATCAAACCGATCCCCAGCATCCCGTACACGCCGAACAGCGCCGTATGGCCGTGCACCGGCGTGAGGTTCAGCCCCTGCATGTAGTACAGGGCGATCGGCGGGTTGATCAGGAATCCGAACAGCCCCGCGCCCACCAAATTCCAGAACGCCACCGCCACAAAGAAGTAGATGGGCCACTTGTACGACGCCACCCACGGCCGGCAGCGCGACAGGTTCAGGTTCTCATAGGCTTCAAACCCGATCAGCGTCAGCGGCACGATCTCCAGGGCGCTGAACACCGCCCCCATCGCCAGCACGCCCACGCTCGTGCCCGTGAAGTACAGGTGGTGCATCGTCCCGACGATCCCGCCCGACAGAAAGATGCTCGTCGCAAAGAGCGTCGCAGCCGTCGCGCTGCGGACATTGAGCAGCCCCATGCGCGTGAACAGGAACGCGATCACGGCTGTGGCAAAGACTTCGAAGAAGCCTTCCACCCACAGATGCACGACCCACCAGCGCCAGTACTCCGCCATCGCCAGATGCGTCTGGCGGCCCCACATCAGCCCCGCGCCGTAGAACGCCGCGATCGCGACGCTGCTCAGCAGGAACAGCCCCAGCAGATGCCGCGACTCATTCGGCCGCCGGATGGCTGGCCACATCGCGCGGACCATCAGCCCCAGCCACACGAACAGACCGACAAACAGGAAGATCTGCCAGAACCGGCCCAGGTCTACATACTCATACCCCTGATGGCCGAACCAGAAGTTCGACGCCAAGCCCAGCTTCTGCATGACGCCGAACCACTGGCCAGCCATCGAGCCCACTACGATGATCAGCAGGCAGACGAACAGGAAGTTCACGCCGAACCGCTGATATTTGGGCTCGTATCCCGACACCGCCGGCGCGACGAACAATCCCGTGGCCAGCCACGCCGTCGCGATCCAGAAGATCCCAAGCTGCGTGTGCCACGTCCGCGTCACCGCGTACGGCAGGTAATCGCTCAGCGGGAATCCGAAGAAATGCAGGCCCTCGACACCGTAATGCGCCGTCAGCCCGCCCATGCTGAGCTGCGCCAGCATCAGCGCCGCGACGACCCAGAAGTACTTGAGCGTCGCCCGCATGCTGGGGGTGATGCCCAGTTTCAGCAGCGGGTTCTCGGCTGGCGCTTCGTGCGGTTCCTCGCCCTTGTGTCGCTGCACAGCCATGTACCACGCCAGCGCCCCGACGCCCGCCAGCAGCAGCACGACGCTGGCGATCGACCAGAGGACGATCGCGCTGCTGGGCTGGTTGTCGATCAGCGGCTCATGCGGCCAGTTGTTGGTGTAGGTGACATCCGACCCCGGGCGCTGCGTGCCGCAGGCCCACGCCGCCCAGAAGAAAAAGCCGTTCATCAGCCGCATCCGCTCGGGCGTCTTCACGCTCATCGGCGGGATGGCGTAGGCTTCGCGCAGATCGGCCAGGGCTGGATCATCGCCGAACACCCCCGCGTAGTGGGCGGACAGGGCTTCGATCGCAGCCGCGCGATCGGCTGAGACGACGATGTCGCCCGTGGCCGGATCGTAGGTGTTCGTGCGGATCTCCTGCTTCAGCCGGGCCTTGAGGGCCGCCTGCTGCTCGACGGACAGCGCGTCATACGACTTGCCGTGCTCACGCTGGGCCCACAGATCCAGAAGGAAGACGGCTTCGCGGTGCAGCCAGTCGGCTGACCAGTCCGGCGCGACGTATGCGCCATGGCCCCAGATCGACCCGACCTCCTGCCCGCCGATCGACTGCCAGACGTTCTGCCCGTCACGGATCTCCTGCCCCGTGAACAGTACGCGCCCGTCGGTCGTCACCACCCGCTGGGGCACCGGCGGCGCCTTGCGGTACATGTCGACCCCGAAAAATCCCAGCAGGGCAAACGACCCCACCACCACAGCCACCAACCCGATCCAAAGCCCGCGATATCTCATGTGTCAACCCTCATATTGCGCTGCCATGCACCAGTTCTGGATATAAACATCCAGATTGTTGACAGTGAACGATAGCACCTCTATTCTGGATATCAAGGTCCAGTTATGATTTTTCCTGGCGGACCCTCGCCCGTCCGCCCGATTTCGGGAGCCGCGCCATGACAACGGCCACACAACCATCCCTGGGCACCGCAGCCGATCAGGCTCATCCATCACCCATCACAGCCGACACGTTGATCCCCGATCTGTTCCGGGCTCATCCGCAGGCCCGATGCGTGCTGGATCGGCACGGCCTGGAAGGCTGCGGCGGCCGGCTGGGGCCGGTCGAGTCGATCGGGTTCTTCGCCCGGGCACACGGCGTCGATCAGCAGCAGTTGCTTGCGGAGATCCACGAAATGCTCCGCCAGCCCGCGTCTGTGCCACCTCCGCCACCCAAGCCGGGTGTTGCCGACACGATCTACCGTCGCTACTTCCTGGGCGGGATCTGGCTAATCCTGACAGCCGGTGCGACGTGGGGCGCGTGGCTGCTGTGGCAGATCGGCTGGACGGGAAAGTTCACAGGCGTGTCGGTGCATCATGTCAACGCCCACGGCCATGCACAGATCTACGGCTGGGTGGGCCTGTTCATCATGGGATTTGCATATCAGGCCTTTCCACGGATCTGGCATACACGACTGGCCAGGCCCCGGCTGGCAGTGGCGGCGTTTGGGCTGATGGCGGCAGGGCTGATCATCCGCACGATCGGCATGACGATGCCGAGCCTGGGCGGTTGGGCCGTGACGGCTGCGCTCGGCGGCGGCGCGCTGGAGATGGCCGCGATCGGCATCTTCATCGGCCAGATGATCGCGACGTGGCGCAGCGGCGATGCGAAGCTGTCGCCGTATGTGGCGTTCATCTTCTGTGCCCTGTTCTTCCTGGCGGCGCAGGGCGTGATGGACCTGTGGCACACCTGGACGACGATGACGGCTGCGACAAAGGACGAACTGGTCTGGTATGTCGCGACGTATCAGGCGCCGCTGCGCGATCTGCAGATTCATGGGCTGGCGCTGTTCATGATCCTGGGCGTCTCGCTGCGGATGCTGCCGGCGCTGTTCAATGTGCCGCAGACGCAGGATCGGCGGGCATGGGCAGGATTGGCGGTGCTGCTGGTCGCCATAATCGGCGAAGCCGCCGTGTTCGTGATCTACCGGCACAGCGGCAATCACGCGGTGGCGCGCTGGCTGATGCTGCCGTGGATCCTGCTGGCAGTCGGTGTGTGGGTGGTGGCGGCGCCGTGGAAACTGTGGGGCCGGCCAGCCGTTGAGGATCGATCAGCCAAGTTCGTCCGCGCGGCGTATGCGTGGCTGGCTGTGTCGCTGGTCATGCTGCTGCTTCTACCGGTCTATCAGGTGATCAGCCAGATTCCCTTCAGCCATGCCTACTACGGCGCGATTCGGCATGCGATCACCGTCGGGTTCATCTCGATGATGATCATGGGTTTCGCAGCCAAGGTCGTGCCGACGCTCAACGGCTTCGACGTGCGGAGGTTGTCGCCGCTGTGGGGTCCGTTTGTGCTGATCAACCTCGGCTGCTTCCTGCGCGTGAGCCTGCAGACGCTGACCGACTGGCATCCGGGCTTTTTCGCGGTCGTCGGCGTCAGCGGCCTGCTGGAGGTAACGGCATTGGCCTGGTGGGGTTTGCATCTGGCGAGAATCATCCGCGCCGGTAGGCGTATGGAGGCGATGCCCGAAGACGACGCGCCCTGCGATCACCATCGCCCCGCCACGATCGAGCCGACCATGCGCGTCACGGATGTACTGCGGTGGTTTCCGCAGACCCAGCCGGTGTTCGACAGCTACGGCTTTACCCTCCTGAAAAATCCCATCGCCCGCAGGACGATGGCCAGGGGTGTCACGATCGAACAGGCCGCGCGGTTTCGGGGTGTCGATCCGGAAGAATTGTTGAGGGCATTGCGGAGCTGCGTGACAAGGTGAGGGGGTGACAAGGTGACTGGAAGACAACGAGAGTCCGGTGCGTAGGGTACGCTATTGCGTGCCGCGAAGCTCCAAGTTCCAACCGCCAAGCTCCAAAAAACAAAAGAACCAAAACACAAAACACCAAACACCAGGGCAGTCGAGTTGCGGCCAGTGACAAGTGACCAGTGACCAATGACACATCAATGGATGAACCGCATCTCCCCGAAATTCGGCACGATCGCCGGTGAGCTGCCGACCAGCGGATAGCCAGCCGGCCAGTAGACGAAAAAGGCCTTGCCGAGCAGGAATCGGCCGGGAACTCGACCGGATTCGACAGCCAGATCTTCATCCGGCAGTGAGATGCCGCGCTCCCAGTAGCGGGCGTCTTCGCTGATCGGCGAGTTGTCGCCCAGTACGAAGTACTCATCCTCGCCCAGGTGGATCACGTTCCCCGGGCTGGCCCAGAAGGTCATGCCCCGGCGGCTCACGTCGCGGTTGAGGTAGTAGACATCGCGCCACAGCGCCACGTGCGACAGCTCGCACCGCTGGTTGGCTGCCGTGATCTCGATCGCGGGCGGCGGAGCCGCGTGGCCATCGACGTACTCTTCGATCAGCCGGCGTGGATCGGGCTGATACTGCTCGTCAGTCGTCTGCAGCACCAGCTCGCCGTCGATCAGCAGGCTGACGCGGTAGTCGACGTTCACGAACTGCACGTGATACGGCCGGCCAGATGAGAACGACATCGCCCGCTCGGACAGCACCTGCGCCTCTGCTACGCCGAAGCGCGAATGCTTGAGCGCCACGCCGTGCGGCGTGAACTCGGCGATGAAGGTGTCATCCCGCTTGGAGAGCTTGAGCTGCAGCGGGCCATCGCCTTCGCGGCGGGTGTAGTACAGATCAAGCTTCAGATCCGAGACGTACTGCAGCGTCGATGCCGGCTGGGCTTCGTTGTCATACGCCAGCCAGTCGGTCAGCGCCCGCTTGTAGGGGTTGCAGTCCTTGTCGAAGTAGATGCTGGCCTGCTTGTCCAGGCCGTCAAAGATGAACGACCGCGGATCGTCGAGCGACTGCGTGAGCTGCCAGCCGGACTGGCCGCGGCGCTGCCGCCACGGCTGCTCGAACGGCCGCGTCCGCGCCGTGCTGCCGCGGGGGAAGTAATCGTTGTGATAGACCAGCCGCCACAGCGCCTGCTGGGCATCGGGCGTCTTGCGGCGGATGCGGAAATCCTCCGCCTCCGTCGCGCCGTGCTGGGCGGTGTAGATATCGCCATCCAGGATGAGGACTGACTCACCCGGGACACCGATCAGCCGCTTGATGTAATTTTGCTGATACGGCTCGCCCAGCGGCGCCTTGAAGACCACCACATCCCACGGCTGCGGCTGCTGGAACAGGTACAGATACTTCAGCACCAGGATGCGGTCGCCGTAGCGGATCGGCGCATTGCTGACGGCTTCGACATAGCCGCAGTTGGGGCAGACACCCTCCTTGCGCCCCTGGGCGAACGCCGGGATATTGATGTCTTCGCTGGACTGTGCGCCGGCGCTGTAGTTCAGGTCGAACGTGTAGCCGCATTCCTTGCAGTCAAAGCGGATATGTGCCCCCAGCAGCGTCGGCGCCATCGATCCGGTCGGGATAACGAACGCCTCGACCACGAAGGCCCGGAAGATGAACGCCAGGATGAACGCGATCAGGATGGACTCGATCGTCTCCTTCACGCCGCCGGCTTGCGGGGCGTGGGACTGAGATTCGGGCGCCGACATCGCGGCTGCGGGCGTCGCGTTGGGCTGGTCATCCATAGAGGAAAGATCGTATGCGCCGATCGTGGGGTGTCCAATGGGCAACCGGCTATGGGTCGATCGGCGGGGAAAGCCGGGAACGCGGATAGGGATGCCTGTACCACGTCCGACGCGTTGGGCGGACATGGTGGATGCGGGCCGTTCCGCC
This sequence comes from uncultured Phycisphaerales bacterium, assembly GCA_937904525.1. Lineage (GTDB taxonomy): Bacteria > Planctomycetota > Phycisphaerae > Tepidisphaerales > Tepidisphaeraceae > CALEKX01. The sequence continues at coordinate 5,017 of CALEKX010000051.1, read as the reverse complement.
GTGGTTTGCATGGGCTGGCGGGCGGCATACACTGGGCGCCATGCGTATCGCGTTTATCGGCGGCTGGGGACATCAGAAGCTTCGTGTTTGTGCGAAGGATCCGACTATTGAGGGCCTTGAGGTTGCTGTGGCGACCGATGCCTTCGACCCGATGGCTGCGCGGGCTGTGGCGGAGAAGATCCCGGGGTCGCAGTGGTTTGACAATCCCTGGGAGATGATGGACACGTTCAAGCCGGACGTGGTGAACGTCGGTTCGGTGTATGGCCTGAATGCCGATTTCATCGCGGCTGCGCTGGAGCGGCACATCCCGGTCGTCAGCGACAAGCCGATCGCAACAACCTGGCAGCAGTATGAGCGGCTGGCGGCGCTGGCGGAGAAGACCAAGGCGCCGATCGTGACGGAATTTGAGATGCGCATTTCGCCGCCGTTTCTGGCGGCACATGATGCCGTGCGGCGTGGGGCGATCGGCCGGCTGGTGATGGCCACGGCGCAGAAGTCGTACCGTTTCGGCAAGCGGCCGTCCTGGTACGGCCGACGAGCGGATTTCGGCGGGTTGATGCTGTGGGTGGCGTCGCACGCGATCGACTACCTGTGGTTCTGCGGGGGCGTGAGCTATCGGCGCGTGGTCGGCGTACAGGGGAATCTCTCCAAGCCGGCCTATCCGGAGATGGAGGATCACTGCATGGCCATGTTTGAGCTGGAGGGGGGCGCGCACGCCGTCGTCCATGCCGATTATCTTCGGCCCGACGGGGCGCCGTCGCATGGCGATGATCGGCTGCGACTGGTCGGCACGGAGGGGATCATCGAAGTTCGCGACGGCCGGTGCGAGCTCATCGACGCCAGCGGCGTTCAGGAGCTCAAGCCGACGACGGCTGTTCGGCCGTCCCATATCGAGATGCTCGATGCGGCGCTCAAGGGCAATACGAGCTGGTTCGGCACGCAGCAGTCGCTGACGATGGCGCGCGTGCTGCTGAGCGCCCGCGACGCCGCCGATCGGCGGGAATGGGTCCAGATCTAGCAGGCCGCCGGCAGTGGGCCGCAGGGCACGCTATTGCGTGCCGTGAAGCTCCAAGCTCCAACCACTAAGATCCATGGAAGTACCAAACACAAAAGAACCAAACACGAAACAACAAAGTGGGCAGTAGGCAGTGGGCAGTCAGCCAACCTATCTGCGTTCATCCGCGTTCATCTGCGGTTCCCATTCAATCCGCAATCCGCAATCAACCTTCATGCCACCTGTCGATTCTCCTCATACCACCTGATCGTCTCCCTCAATCCCTCCTCCAGGGGCGTATCGGCTGTCCAGTTCAATGCCTGTTTGGCGCGGGTGACGTCGAGGCAGCGGCGCGGCTGGCCGTCGGGCTTGGTGGTGTCCCATTCGATCACGCCCTTGAAGCCGACGAGTTTGGCGATGAGCTCTGTCAGATCCTTGATCGTGATTTCACGGCCGCTGCCGAGGTTCATCGGCTCGGGGGAATCGTACTGCTCCATCGCGCGGATCAGGCCCTCGGCGCAGTCCGGAGCATAGAGGAACTCGCGCGACGCGCTGCCCGTGCCCCAGGCGACGATCTTCGCATCGCCGCGGTCGCGGGCTTCGATGCACTTGCGGATCAGGGCTGGGATCACGTGCGACGAGTGCAGGTCGAAGTTGTCGCGCGGGCCGTAGAGATTAACCGGCAGGAGGTAGATGCCGTTCAAGCCGTACTGCTGGCGGTAGGCTTGCAGCATGACCAGCAGGGCTTTCTTGGCCACGCCGTAGGGCGCGTTGGTCTCCTCCGGGTAGCCGTTCCATAGTTCCTCTTCGCGGAACGGAACGGGCGTGAACTTGGGATACGCGCAGATCGTGCCGACCTGGACGAACTTCTTCAGGCCGACCTGGCGCGCCTTTTCGATCAAGTGCAGGCCCATGGCCATATTGGCGTAGAAGAACCGCCCGGGGTTATCGCGGTTGGCGCCGATGCCGCCGACCTCGGCTGCCAGGTGCATGACGATGTCGGGCTTGTGATCGGCGTAGAGGCGATCGACATCGGCTTCGCGGGTGAGGTCATACTCGCGGCGGCGCGGGATGATGATGTTGGCGTACCCGCGTTGCCGCAGTTTTTCGACAACAAACGACCCGAGGAACCCGGCTCCGCCGGTGACGACGATGCGATCGGTTGGACTGACGCTCATGAAGACCCTTTCGGCCAGCGAGAGGACGCAGTGAAGCATCCCGGTGCGGTTGGGTCAAGGATCTGGTAACTCAGGGCGAAGGGGGATGAGTTAGAGGGGGATGGGAGGCATGACCGACGAGCGACAGCAAAAACCCATGGATGGCCATCCAGGACCCATTCGCATCGTAATCTTGCTCGCCCAAGTCGTTACAAAGCAAGAAATTATCATCTTCGTCAGTTTCCCTGTGCAGAAAGGCGGAATTTTATTGAACAGCCCCCTTGGGACTGTTAAGTTGGAATAACTTGGGGAAAGGAGTGCCCTGAGCGGTTTTTGCGGTTTAGACCGCTGACACGGCGCCCCCCTGCGAGGCTGGCGCTGGACCCGGCCACAAGAGAGCCGGGTGAGACAGGGACAGAAGGTGTGAAGGTTGGCTGTGCGGTTCGGACCGGGCTTGGTATGTCTCCGGAGCGGACCCTCGCAACAGAAGGGCTGTCAGACGCTCGTATCGCTACCGTCGATCCAGCCTGCTGTTGTGGCGATATGTTGAACTCCTCCGCCCCACTCGCGTACTAAGGCTGTGGCGCGAGTGTAGTTCAATCGACTTAGCCGTCCTTCCCCAAGCGTCCCAACACTGACAATCGACACCATGAGTTCCCGGGTATGCCTGCTGCGCAGGGCCCTGCTGTACAACACCCTTGAGTTCACACCGGGAGACGAGATGACGCGCAACCGCGGCTTCAGCCTCACCGAGATCATTGTGACCATCGCGATCGTGGCTCTGCTGATCACGGTCGTGCTTCCAATGCTCAACGGCGCGATCCGCAATGCGACAGCCAACAAGATGCGTGCCGACCTCAACGCGCTGGCTGTCGCGCTCGAAACCTACAAAGCCGATCACGGCGATTACCCCCGCCTGCCTGCGTTTTACGGCCAGAAAGGCCCCGAGGACCGCGACCTGGGCGCGCGCCTGCTGGCCAGGGCCCTGCTGGGCTCGTATCTGACGGGCGATGAGTTCCGCGTGATCGACCAGACGGGCAACGGGGCCGTCGTTTTGGCGGACCGCAACGGCAATCCCATTCTCTACTACCCTGCCCATCCGGTCCGTTACGACCTGCGAAGCCGCCACGGCTATGTGGCCAGCTACATCCCCGCCTTCGGCCGGGAGACGCAGACCAACGAACAGCTCCGTCGGGCCTCGCTATTCAATGCATATGACAATGACACGATCTCCAAGGTTGAACTGATGAACCTGCTGGGTGCCGAGACCAACGGCACCAACCTCGGCGGTATCGGCGGCGGGCGGCTGACGCCCAAGTACAGCGGCGCATATCTCTTGCTGGCAGCCGGTCCGGACGGGCAGTTCGGCACGGAGGATGATCTGGTCCTCGTCGGTGGCGGCCAGCCGGCTGTCCCGCAGATGACCGGGACAATGCTCGCCGGCCGGGACGACACGCCTGAGTATGCCGTTGCCACCAATTTCCTCACCTGGCAGGAGCAGCTCGGCCAGCTCGACGGCCAGACAGGCGCCCCGCCGGCTTGGGAATCGGCTCCTGATCCGGTGTGGCAGTCGCCGGAGATCCCCACGCCCCGGCCGGTCACGCCGCCGGCAGATGCGCTCAACGTCATCGACTTCGGCGCGACCCCCAACGATGGCACCGATGACACCGTCGCCATCCGCAAGGCCATCGAAGAAGCCGCCAAGCAGGGTAAGGCACTGGTCTTCCCCGAGGGCGAGTTCCGCATCAGCCAGACCGTCGAAGTCCGTGAAGGCGGCAGCTACTACGGCCCGGGCATCGTCCGATGGACCGGCGGCGGCGGTGCGGCCTTCAAGGTGCCCGGCGATGCCAACAACATCCTCATCAACGGCTTGACGTTTGTCGGCCGCGGAATCTGGTTCAACAACAAACACAACAACGTCACGATCATCAACAATGTCTTCCGCGACATCCGCGGCGGCAGCCAGATGGAAGGATCGGGCGTCTTCGCCAACGGCGGCCTGACCAACAGCCTGATCCAGAACAATCAGTTCTTCAACGTCTCGCGCGACGGCGTGTGGATCAACACGACGGCTGGCGGCACGATCATCGACAGCAACTACTTCGACACCGTGCACGAAGCCATCCACGTCTGGTCCAACTACGGGACCGACATCAAGTTCACCAACAACGTTGGCGTGCGGCTGGAGCGCATGGGCATCGAGTTCCAGGGCTATGATGGGCACAACTCCATCGTCGCCAACAACACGTTCACCGACTGGCGCAAGGAGCTGGTCTATCACGACAGCTTCGCGCTGTCGATCATGAACAAGGGCTCGAACATCAAGGTGGTCGACAACCAGTTGTCCGGCTACGGCAACAACCCGGTGGGCATCGAGTTTGCCGGGCATAACGGCGTGGTGTCGGGCAACATTGTGACCGGCTTCCGCGAAGGGATGCACGTGACCTGGGGCCACAACATCCAGATCACCGGCAACCACTTCACCGGCCAGACGTGGATGTCGATCTGGTTCCCGGGTTACGAGGCGTTCGGCGTGCACAACGCCCGCGTCAGCGGCAACAAGTTCACGTACCCAGCCAACGCGATCGTCTTCATGGGCAGCGGCGCCAACGGGACGGTGATCGAGGGCAATGAGGCCCTGCTGTCCGGCGGAGCTGACTTCGTGCAGGCTCACGGCGGCAACGCCGTCGCGGGCGTAACGATCGGGCAGAACACGATCATCCGCAATTGATCGGGTTGATGTCGGGCGCGGCGAAGGCGCGACGGCTCCGCGAAGAAAGATTGACGCAAAGATCGCAAAGGGTTAGCTGGCACTTTTGCCGGCTAACCCTTTCTCATTGAGGGGTTCGGCTGGCAGATCGTATCC
>CALEKX010000050.1 GCA_937904525.1 uncultured Phycisphaerales bacterium | reverse complement strand
GCAGTCGGCAGTCGGCAGTCGGCAGTCGGCAGTCGGCAGTTTGAGTTCGCAGTGGGCGGTTGGACGTGGTAGTGAAGTCTCAAGCTCCAAAGAAGCTACAAATCCAAGACGCGATCCCTGTTCCAGAGTAGTTATTTAGTTGTTTCGTGTTTGGCTGTCTTGACTGCCCACTGCCCACTGTCAACCGCCAACTCAGCACTGCAGACTGCCGACCGCAGACTGCTGACTGCCGACTGATCCGCTGCCGGCCGCCCGCTGCCTGCTGCCTGCTGAAAAAAAGAAGCACCGCGGACCCGTTCAAGGATCCGCGGCGCATCGGTTTGTGCATCCCGGCTTGCCGATAAGCCGAATTCTGTCCTCCCGATCCGTTGCCGGCGTCGGGAGTGACGGCCATTTCTCTGGGACTTCGGTTGCCCGAAGCCTCAAGCGGCCTACCCGCGGCTCGTAACGCCCCGGTGCGGGGGCTGACCGCTTATTTGGCCTTGCTGCCGGTGGGGTTTGCCATCGCCACGGATGTCACCACCCGTGCGGTGCGCTCTTACCGCACCTTTTCACCCTTACCTGGAGCAGTTGCCGGTTGAAAGTCGCCAGTTGCCATCAGCCGACTGACTGGCAACTCGAAACTGGCAACTACTCCGGGCGGTATCCTTTCTGTTGCACTTTCCGTCGGATCGCTCCGCCTGGATGTTATCCAGCACCGTGCACCATGCAGTTCGGACTTTCCTCATCCGCCCGACCCACGAAGGGCCAGCCGGACGCGGCCGTCTGGCCAGCCGGAATGCCACACACCACTATAACGCCTTTCAGCCGTGATGGGTTTGCTCCCCCGCCCACGCCCCCATCGCCCGCCCCTGCGGATGACCTCGCTGCCGCCCCTCGGGCAAGGCATTTCACCCCCGCCGGCGCTTCGATTTTTCCCACGATTTCCGGTACAATTTTACCCTTCAGAATCTCCGCGGAAGCGACCCTTGCATGCGTCCACGACGTATCACTCTAAACGACGTCCGCTCCCGGATTTAGGATTCTTTCCGAACGACGAGAACCATGGCTGATACCACCACCCCTGCGCCGGCCCCCGCACCGGCGGATCGCATTGAAGACCTGCATATCGAGCAGGAGCTTCAGGATTCCTACCTCACCTACGCCATGAGCACCATCATGGACCGGGCCCTGCCCGATGTCCGTGACGGGCTCAAGCCGTCGCAGCGGCGCATTCTGGTGGCGATGAACGACCTCAACCTTGGCCCGCGGTCCAAGCACCGTAAGTGCGCCAAGATCGCCGGCGACACCTCGGGTAACTACCACCCCCACGGTGAAGCCGTCGTCTATCCCACGCTCGTCCGCCTCGGGCAGGACTGGGTCATGCGCCATGTGCTGGTCGATGCCCAGGGCAACTTCGGCTCGACCGACGGCGACCCGCCGGCGGCTATGCGTTACACCGAAGCCCGCATGGCGGCGCCGGCCATGGAGATGCTGGAAGACCTCGAGCTCGACACCGTCGACTTCCAGCCCAACTACGACGAATCCCGCACCGAACCGACCGTCCTGCCGGCCAAGTTCCCCAACCTGCTGGTCAACGGCAGCACCGGCATCGCCGTCGGCATGGCGTGCAACCTCCTGCCGCACAATCTGCGCGAGATCTGCGACGCCATCGTCCGCGTCATCGACAAGCCCGACATCGACCTGGGCGAGCTGATGCGCGACGAGGTCGATGAGAACGGCAACGTCGTCCGCCTCGGCGTGCAGGGGCCGGACTTCCCCACGGGCGGCATCATCTGCGGCCGCGACGGCATCATCGAAGGCTACAAATCCGGCCGCGGCAAGCTGACGCTCCGCGCCAAGATCCACACCGAAGAGGACAAGCGCGGGCGGACCTCGATCATCATCAGCGAGATCCCCTACGGCATCATCCGCCGCAGCATCGTCGAAGCCGTCGCCGAGTGCGTGAAGAAGGGCGTTATCCAGGACGTCTCCGACGTCAACGACCACTCCGGCCGCGAGCATCGCTGCCGCATCGTGATCGACCTGAAGCGCGATGCCGACCCGAATGTCGTCATCAACCAGCTCTACCAGTACACGCCCTGCCAGATCACCGTCAGCATGATCAACATCGCGCTGGTCAACCGCCAGCCGCGAACGATGGGCCTCAAGGAGCTGATCCAGCACTTCATCGCCCATCGCAAGGATGTGATCACCCGCCGCACGCGCTTCCTGCTCCGCAAGGCGCAGCAGCGCGGCCACATCCTCGAGGGCCTGATCTTCGCCGTCTGCGACATCGACGAAGTCATCCGCCTGATCCGCAGCAGCGCGACCCGCGAAGAGGCTATCCAGAAGCTGCGCGAACGCGCCTTCCGCATCCCGCCGGATCACAAGTACGCCCCGCAGATTCCGCAATTGCTGCTCCAGCGGGCCTCGGAAAAGCCCGTCCTGCTCACGCAGGCGCAGGCAGAAGCCATCGGCCGCCTGCAGCTCATCCAGCTCGTCGGCCTGGAAATCGAGAAGCTGGTCAACGAATACCGCCAGGTGGCTGAGGAAATCGAAGGCTACGAAGCCATCCTCCGCGACGACAACCTCGTCTATGACATCATCCGCGAGGATACGCTGGAGATCCGCGACAAGTACGGCGACCCCCGCCGCACGGAGATCACCGGCGCCGTCAGCGGCGTGAACATGGAAGACCTGATCACGCGCGAGGACGTGGTCGTCACGATCTCCCACCACGGCTACATCAAGCGTCTGCCGGTCGACACCTACCGCGCCCAGGGCCGCGGCGGCCGCGGCGTGCGCGGCACCGAGAACCGCGAAGGCGACTTCGTCGAGCATCTGTTCGTCGCCAACACGCACGACCACCTGCTGTTCTTCACCAACAAGGGCCGCGTCTACGACAAGCGCGTCTTTGACGTGCCGGAGATGAGCCGCACCAGCCTCGGCCGCAGCATCGCCCACCTCCTGGAGTTCCAGGAGGGCGAGAAGCTCGCCTCCGTCCTGGCAATCGAAGACTTCAGCCGCGACGAGCAGTACCTGCTGTTCGCCACGGCGCGCGGCACCGTCAAGAAGACGGCGCTGAGCGCCTATGGCCACATCCTCAGCCGCGGCATCATCGCCATCAAGCTCGAGGAAGGCGATGAGCTGATCGGCGTGGCCCTCACCAGCGGCCGGGATGAGATCATCCTCGGCACGAAGCTGGGCATGGCGGTCCGCTTCAACGAAGACCCCGACAAGGGCGGCGTGCGAGCCATGGGCCGAAACGCAGCCGGCGTGCGCGGCATCACGCTTGGCGAAGGCGACGAGGTCGTCTCGCTCATCGTCGTGCCCGTCGAAAACAACGACAGCGAAGAGCCCGCCGATGACAACGGCGACGACAACGCCGATGAAGGAGAGATCACGGATGTCGGCCAGGCAATGGTCCTGGTCGCCACAGCCAACGGCTACGGCAAGCGGACGCCGGTCAAGCAGTACCGCCTGACTCGCCGCGGCGGCAAGGGCGTGAAGAACATCAAGATGAACGAGCGCAACGGCCCGGTCATCGGCATGGTCGTCACGCATGGCGGCGAAGATCTGATGCTCATCACCGAAAAGGGCATCCTCATCCGCACGCGATCGGACGAAGTCAGCGCCTACGGTCGCGCCGCAGCCGGCGTGAAACTCATCCGCCTCGATGAAGGCGATCGCCTCGTCGCCATGGCCAAGCTCGATCCGGAAGAGAGCAAGTCGGAGAACAACACCGACTCCGCCGAGTCGGACAAACCATCCGACGCCAACAACGCGTCGGACGCCAGTGAGAACGGCTCATCCCCCGATTCCCAGTCGTAATCCAGGCATAGCTTCAACATGGCACGGGCGCCCCCGCCCGTGCCATTTTTCATGCACAGGCTATGTGTCTGCTTTGTGGCGCGGACGTCTTGCGCGCGTCTCTCCAACAAAAAAAACGCGGGCAGAATCAATATTATGCATGATCGGCGTAAGTCCTTTCGCGAAGATCATCCTGAGCGAAGCGAAGGATCTCGGCGTTCGGGCGGTTGAGATCCTTCGCTACGCTCAGGATGACGATTTCGGGGGACTATCGCCTATGTTGATGCATAATGTTGAAAATGCCCGCGCCACACGAAGCCAAGGCATCGCGCAGCGATTCCTCCGCGTCTCCGTGTCTCCGTGGTAAAAAAGCCAACAGCGAATCACTTCGCCTCGATCGCCTGCTCTTCGGAATCAGCGATGCCGAAGATGGAATCGAGGCGGGCGATCTCGAGCAGGCCGCGGACGCGCGGCTGGAGGGCGACGAGATAGACCTTGCCGCCGGTGCGGTGCAGACGCTGAAGCGTCTCGACGAGCACGGCGATGGCGCTGCTGTCCATGTAGGTGACGTCGGCAAGGTTCAGCACCAGCCGCGACGGCTGATACTGCTGAAGCAGGTCCAGCAGCGCCGTGCGAAGATCCGGGCTGTTTTGCACGTCGATTTCGCCGGCAATCGACGCGACCAGCACACGTCCTTCAAGCCGTGCGGCAGGGATGAGAACGGTTCCAGTGCGAAGCTGCGCCATAACAGCCGAGCCGTGCTCGGGGCGGCATCATAGCACTACAGGCGGGGAATGTCGCGTCGTCGCTCTCACGTGAGCTCAACATTACGGCGTCGCGGGAAGATTCTGCTGCTCCAGCCACTGCCGCCAGCGCTCGATGGCGGGGGCCCGGGCCCGATCGTCCTCCCAATACCGATAGCCGAGATCCTCGCCCGTCATGCGCTGCAGGGCCTGGATCGAGTAGAGACGGATGGCTGAGTCGTCGCTGTCGAGATCTTCGATGAGCTGGGCGATCACGCGCCGGTCATCTTCGCGGACGGCCTTCTTGATGGCAGGGATCTTCACCGACGGATCGCTGTCATGCACATCCACCGGCCCGCGGCAACCGCTGACGAGCAAGAGCCCCCCGATCAGACATGCAACACGCCTGCGCATGGCAGCTTCATCGGCTGATCACAGCACATGCCTGCAATTCGCGAATCTCGCGGCAGTTAAGCCTTCACGACGGGCAGTGCGCGGCCTTTTTCCTTCTGGATCTTCTCCCAGCCGCTGCCGAGCTCGCCGATCGGGTCGGGCGGCAGGATATCGACCTTCTTCTCGCCGAGCTTCGCTTCGCCGCGCATGACGCGGTCCTGGAAATCCTTGCACTCAGCCAGCAGCCGCTCGAGGATCTGCTCCTCGGGCACATTGGCGACCTTCTGCCCCTGCACATAGATGATGCCGCGGCGATCGCCGGCGAAGATGGCAATGTCGGCCCCCTCGGCTTCGCCGGGACCGTTCACGATGCACCCCATCACCGCCACCTTGATCGGCAGCGTGATCTCCTCAGCCAGTTTCTTGCGCACCTGCTGCGTCAGCGTGAACAGATCCACCTGAATCCGCCCGCAGGTCGGGCAGGCGATCAGCTCCGCCCCCTTCCGCTCGCGCAAGCCGAGGCAGTACAGCAGCTCCAGGCCGTCCTGCACTTCGTAAACCGGGTCATTGGCGTAGCTGATGCGGATCGTGTCGCCGATCCCGCTGGCCAGCAGATGCCCCAGCGGCACGACCGAGCGGATCGTGCCCGTCTCCTTCGGCCCGGCATGCGTGACGCCCAGATGCAGCGGATAATCAAACCGCTCGCTGATGGCGCGATAGGCATCAATCACCAGCAGCGGGTCGATGCTCTTGGCGCTGATGACGATGTCCTCGAAACCCTCCTCGTGGAAGGTCTCCAGATACTCTTCCAGCTTGGTGATCATGATGGCCAGCAGGTGGCCATGGCGGTTCTCGGAGAAGAACGCGCCCAGTTCCTTGAGGCGCTTCTGCCTGTCCTTACGCTCGACGATCGAGCCTTCGTTGACGCCGACGCGTATCGGCAACTTGCGGGCCTTGCAGGCCTGGATGACATCGCGCACCTGCGCGCGATCGTTGATGTTGCCGGGATTGAGGCGGATCTTGTGGACGCCGGCTTCGATGGCTTCCAGCGCCCGCTGGAAGTGAAAATGCACGTCCGCGACGATCGGGACCTGCACCTGGGGGATGATCTCCTTGAGCGCGGCGGTGTCCTTGCGCTCAGGCACCGCGACGCGCACCAGATCCGCGCCAGCCGCAGCAAGTTTGTGAATCTCCGCCACGCACTTGTCGATCTCGTGCGTGTAGCCGGCTGTCATCGTCTGCACCGACACCGGCGCATCGCCGCCAATGCGGACGATCCCCACACGCTCATCCCCCACCGTCACCTGTCGCGTTTTCCGCCGTTGGATCATTTACTTCTCCGAAGCCCACCCCGAACCATCGGTGGGTCGCAATAAGTCCCAATCAAACACCCCATCCTAAGAGGCGACCCCACCCATATCAATTTTCGCCATCCAGCCGGGCAAAGTTCGGCTCATCTCCTTATTCCACCGGGGCTGGACGGCCCCCGGGGCAACATCGGCCAGGATCGCCCTCTGGCACCAACCGGCTGACCACCGCCTCCGACGCTCGAAACTCCCTCTGCCGGCCCGTATGATTTGGGCTTCCGCAGTGGCACGGGCTGCCAGCCCGTGGTTTTTTCGATCCTTGTTCATGGGCAGATTCCGCCCATGCCACGACCAAAGACGATGCCGATGAACATCCGCGTATACAACTCGCTCACACGCAAGAAAGAGCCGTTTGTCCCCGTCCAGCCCGGCAAGGTGGGCATGTACCTGTGCGGCCCGACGGTTTACAAGTCGCCGCACATCGGCCACATGGTCGGGCCGGTCATCTTCGACGCCATCAAGCGATACCTGGTCTATCGCGGATTCCAGGTGACGTGGGTCGTCAACATCACCGACGTCGAGGACAAGCTGATCGAAGCAGCCAAGCGCTTCAACTCGACCGTTGGCGCCCTCGCGGAGAAGTACACCCGCGAATACATGGATGTGCTCGCCCGGCTGGGGATCGATACGATCGACCGCTTCCCCAAGGCGTCGGAGCATATCCCCGAGATCATCGACATCTGCCAGAAACTCATCGACAAGGGCTTTGCCTACGCAGCCGAGGGGAATGTCTGGTTCGACGTCACGCGCGATGACGATTATGGCAAACTCTCAGGCCGGAAGGTCGAGGAACAGGAGTCCGGCCTGCGCGCCACCGAGGCTGCGGGCAAGCGCAATCCCGCCGATTTCGCGTTGTGGAAGGCCGCCAAGCCGGGCGAGCCGTCATGGCCTTCGCCCTGGGGTCCCGGCCGGCCGGGATGGCACATCGAATGCTCCGCCATGAGCATGAAGTACCTCGGCGAAACCTTCGACATCCACGGCGGCGGGATGGACCTGATCTTCCCCCACCACGAAAACGAGATCGCGCAATCCGAAAGCGCGACCGGCAAGCCGTTCGCCCGCTGCTGGATGCACAACGGCTTGACCAAGATCAAGACCAAGCTCGCCAGCGGCGAGTGGCGCGATGAGAAGATGAGCGGATCGATCGGTAACGTCGTCAGCGCAGCCGAGCTGATCGACCAGCATGGCGCGGATGTCATCCGCTATCTGCTGCTGGCGACGCACTACCGCTCGCCGATCGAGTTCACCGATCAGGTGATGAGCGATACGAAAAAGGCCTATGCCGTCTTCACGCGCCTGTTCGAGCGCGTCGAGCGGCTCACGAAGCAGCCGATCTCCGACATCCGCCCCACGCCCGCGCAGCTCGGCGATTTTGCGACCTTCCGGCCGCTGTTCGAAGCCCGGATGGATGATGACTTCAACACAGCCGGCGCGATCGCCGAGATGCACCAGCTTGCCGGCCAGATCAATGCCTTCATCGAATCCAGGAAGCTCGAACAGGGCGGCTCACCCGCCGATCTGGCGACGATCTCGGCTGGCGCAGCCGAACTGAAAAACCTCGGCCAGATCCTCGGCCTTTTCCGTGTCAAGGATCAGCCAGCCGGCGCCAGCAGCAAACTGGTGGACGACCTGATGCAACTGATCATCCAGCTCCGCGCTGATGCAAGGAAGACCAAGAACTTTGCGCTCGCGGACGCGATCCGCGACGGCCTGAAGCAGATCGGTATCACGCTGGAGGATCGATCTGGGGAAACCGTGTGGCGAAAGGATTAGCGGCTGCGCGAATGAGATGCTTCGGGAGGTTCGGTGGGAACGAGCAAGAACCAGACTCTAAGAACCAGGGAAGCACCAGAAGCCAAGGTACAAGCACCAGTGCGGTGCACGGCGACAAACGTTACGATTTTGAGCAGCGATGCCTTCGATTCGCTCTGGCCGTGCGTATGCTGTGCAGACGGCTGCCGCGGACGCTTTGCAATCAGGAGGACGTTCAACAGCTGGTGCGATGTTCCGCATCGGTCGGGGCTAATTACATCGAGGCCAATGAAGCGCTCGGAAGGAAAGATTTCTCCCATCGCCTGCGCATAGCCCGGAAAGAAGCAAAGGAGTCACGGTTCTTTCTGCAACTGCTCGATGTGGGCGACGACCCGGAGCTTGAGGCGGATCGGGCACGGCTTACCGCCGAAGCCAATGAGCTTCTGCTGATCATGAGTGCGATGATTCGCAATATCGGCAAGTGACTGGATCTTGGTCCTTCCCTGGTTCTTAGAGTCTGGTTCCTGGTACTTCGCGCGCATGAGAATTCTCGGCATTGATCCTGGCTTGCAGCTCACCGGCTATGGGGTGATCGACCATAAGCCGCGGTCGTTGCGGCCGGGGTTGGTGGATGCGGGGGTGATCCGGCTTCGCGCGAAGGAGAGTGTGGCGTCGCGGCTGGTGGAGCTGGAGTCGGAGCTCGAGCAGATCATCGCCGAGCATCGTCCCTCTGTCGTGGCGGTCGAGCAGCTCTACGCCCACTATGCCCACCCGCGCACTGCCATCATCATGGGCCACGCCCGCGGCGTGATCTTGCTGGTCGCCCAGCGGCATGACCTGCGCATCGAAGAGCTGGCGGCCAATCGCATCAAGCAATCGGTCACCGGCCACGGCCATGCCGGCAAGGCGCAGATGCAGCGGGCTGTGCAATCGATCTGGAATCTGCCCGCCCCTCCCGAGCCGCCGGATGTCGCCGACGCCCTGGCTATCGCCTATGCGTGCGCGCTGGATCTGGACTCCCGCATTCCCCCGTCGCTGAAAGGAAGATAAAGCTACCCCTCACCGCAGCGTCTTCACGGCGGATTCGAGGTTGTCGTGGCATTCGAGGCGGTGATCCAGCCGCGTGATCTCCATGATCTTGCGGCAGTTCTCATCCAGGCCGACCAGCTTGAGCTGCCCGAAGACTTCCTCGCAGCGGCGCTTCATCCACAGCAGCGTCTCCAGACCTTCGCTGTCGATGAACGGGACCTTCTCCATGTCCATGATGATGTCGACCATCTGCCGGTTGTTGATCGCGTCGTCGGCGCATTGCCGCGCACTTGCGATCTCCGGGCCGACAAACTCGCCGCTGACGCTGATCACGCAGACCTGGTTGTAGTCTTCACTCTTGACCGGCACGGCTAGCCTCCCCGGGCGTCAGGCCCGCAGCGCCTCCTGGAGATCGACCATCCGCTTGCTCTTCTGCTCATGGTCGTGCAGCAACCGCAGGAATCGGTCGATGCCGATCCCGACAAAGATCTCCGCCAGCTCGGGATCGAACTGCGTCCCAGCCGACCGCTGAATCTCGGCAATCGCCACCTCCAGCGGCAGCGCCTTGCGATACGTGCGGTTCGACGTCATCGCGTCGAACGAGTCCGCCAGGCACAGCACGCGGCCCATCAGCGGAATTCCCTTGCCGCTGAGGCCATACGGATACCCGCGGCCATCCCACCGTTCGTGGTGGTGCAACACGCCGGGGATGATGTCCTCGATCTGCTTGATGTCGCCGAGAATGCGTGCGCCGATCTCGGGATGCTTCTTGATCAGGGCAAACTCCTCATCCGTGAGCTTGCCTTCCTTCTGCAGCACGCGCTCGGGCACGCCGATCTTGCCCACGTCATGCAGCAGGCCGGCCATGTAGAACCGGTCCACTGTCGCCTCCGGAAGACACATCTGCCGCGCCAGTTCGCGCGTCAGCAGCGCAACGCGCTCGCTGTGACCGCACGTATAGGCGTCCTTGGCGTCGACTGCGCTGGTGAGGCTGTGGATCAGCCCCATCATCAGGTCGTGCACATCCTCGAAGAGCATGGCGTTTTCGAGGTAGATGGCTGACTCGTTGGCAATCGAGTTCAGCAGTTTGGCATCGACCGAGTCGAAATCATCGCTGTTCTTGTCAAGCGCAAACAGGCAGCCGAGGACCTGGTCCTGCCGCTGCAGCGGCACGGCAATCAGTTGCCGCGCATGTTCCGACAGCCACTGCAGGTTCGGATGCCGCCGCAGGTCATTAACCAGCAGCGGGCTCTTGCATTCGCACAGCAGCGACATCAGATCCTGCGCCAGGCGATGCACCTTGCCCGGCGGCAGGCTCATCGTGCCATAGAGCACCGGGTCGAGCTGGCGAAGCGTGCCGGCTTGCAGGGCAATGCCCATGCCGCGGATGTTCATGACCTCCAGCACATCCAGGCACGCCTGCTTGAAGAATTCGCTGGGGCGGCGGTTAATCTTCATGCCGCCGCTGATCTGGTAGATGAGGCTGAGTTCTTCGTAGGTGTCCGCGAGCTGGCTGGACAGGCTGTTGAGTTCGCCCTCCATGCTGTCGAGGCGAAGCTGGTCGCTGAGCATCGCCAGCACCAGATCGCTGTTGCGCTGCATGACGCGCATGCTGTAGGAGGGCAGCTCGTCGGCCTGCTGGCAAAGCCAAGTGCAGTCCAGCCCCAGCCGGCTGCAGACACGCTGCACGTCCTCGGTCGGCCCGAACTGCTTGCTTCGCGCCGCCAGCAGAAGAACCGCCGTGATCTGCCGCCTTTCGACATACGGCACAGCCGCCAGCAGTACGCCAGCCGACTGCTCCCACACCAGCGGCGGACCGTCGATGGTCAGCTCGGCAATCCGGTCCTGCAGACGCACCTCGCCGCCTTCGGGGAACTGGATGAACGGGATCGCATAGCGTGAGAAGAACAGCCCGGCCTTCGGGTCGGTGTATGTCAGCGTGCCGTCAGGCTTGAGCACGCCAAGGCACATCCCTGCCAGACGAACGCGTTCAGCCAGTTTGGCCAGGGCGTCCGCCGGCACAGCGCCTGGCGCCTTGGCTGCCGGATCTGATGTTGAATACACTGCCATATCTGTCCTACTGGTCCTTCGCGAGCGATTCCCTTAAGAGATGTGCTGCCCCGCGTTACGCCGCGGTTTGCAGCACCTCATTTACTGTCGTCAATAGGTGGCGGGGACTGAAGGGTTTGCTGATCATTTGCAGAATTCCGCTCTGCTCCATGTCCACCGGTTCCAGGTGATACCCGCGGGCGGTGAGCATGATCGCCTTCATCCCCTGCGTCCTGGGCTCATGCTTGAGGCGATGGCAGAGCTCAAGGCCCGATAAATGCGGCATGTGGTAATCGGTGATCAGCAGATCGGGTTGCTCGCTGATGGCCAGCCCCAGCGCTTCCTGGCCGTCACGCGCCGTGACAACCTCATAGCCGGCATTGCGCAGCTTCAGCGAAACGACGTGCAGAATATGCGACTCGTCGTCCGCAACCAGGATTTTTCGTGGTGTGGTCATTTTCTGCCTCTCTCCAACTCTCCATCCCCCTTCTATTCGCACAGGTTCAGCTCCATGATGAACGTCGTGCCCTTCCCGAGCGTGCTCTCAACCGAGAGCCGGCCCCGATGGGCCGATTCGACGATCTGCTTGGCCAAGGACAGCCCCAGCCCCGTGCCCTTGGCCATGCGGTTATTGGCTTCCACCCTGTAGAACTTATCGAATACAAATGGCAGGTCGCGCGGCGGAATTCCGACGCCCGTGTCGCTTATTTTTGTCGTAACCTTCTTCTGGGCCTCATCGACGATGGTTTCGACGGTTATCGTCCCACCTTCGGGCGTGTACTTGACGGCGTTGCTCAGCAGGTTCAGCACCGCCTGGTACAGCATGTCCTTGTCCGCCAACGTCTGATAAAACGACGGCGTCACTTTGTCGACGATGTTGATCCGCTTGCTCTTGGCCTGCGGGGTAATGACATCGATTGCCTCCTTGAGCACGACAGGCAGGCTCAGGGGCTTCTTGTTCATCTGCTGCAGGCCCGACTCGATGCGCGAGATGTTCAGGATGTTGTCGATCAGACGTGACAGGCGCGTCGCCTCGTTCTGGATGACCTCGTAGAACTCCTGCTGGGTGCGGGCGTCTTCGGCTTCGCCGTCTATGAGCATCTCGATGTAGGCGTTGATGCTCGCCAGCGGCGTGCGCAGCTCATGGCTGACGCTGGAGACGAAGTCGTTTTTCATCTGGGCGACTTCCTTCTCCTTGGTCATGTCGTGCAGAACGGTCACGACGCCCGCCGGCGTCTCCGAGCCGTCGTTGACGCACGCCAGCGTGACCTTGTAGATGCGCGTGCCATGCGGACCGCGGACGCGGTGCTCAACAATCCGCCGCTCGTTCTTCGAGCCGCTGGCGCGCATGTCAGCAATCAACTCGACCAGCGGCGAATCGGCCAGGATCTGCCGGATCGGCCGACGCTGCGCGCTGCTGAGCTCAAAATCGAAGGTTCGTGCCGCCGCCTCGTTGGCCAGCAGCACCTCATCGAAGGCGTCGGTCACGAGCACGGCGTCTGAAATGCTGTAGATGATCGCCTCGACGTTGTGCCGTTCCTTCGTCGCGACCTTGAGCTGGAGTTCCAGCTCCTTGACCTGCATCAGCGCGTCGCGGACGGCCTGCTCGGTCGATTCCATCAGCTCATTGACCGCAGCCGTCAACGGCGCAAGCTCATGGCTGGCTGCTTCAACGATGCCCGCGCGGGCATGGCCGACGATCTGCCGGATCTGCTCACCCAGGCGTACGCATTCGCGCCGCATCCACCATTGCGATGTGGCCCCCAGCGCCGATCCCACCACCAGCAGCAGCGCGCCAATGCGCAGCTTCGACGTGACCCCTGCACCACCCTGCACAAGGGGCACGATATCCATCGCGACACACAAGCCGCCCCCCAGCGACAACGCGAGGACCACGATAAACAACATCCTGCTGCGATGCACGGATCTTCCTCACTGCTCTGGCTGGCACATACAGCCGCAGCCGGGGGACAGGGCCGCGGCCTATCGGTGATTACTCCTCAAGGTTCACTCCAGCCATCAGGCGGGCGGCGAGCTCGTCGTCAGGCTTGAGCCGCAGGGCTTGTGCGTAGTAGTGAACCGCCTGGGACTGGCGGCCGGTCTGTTCCAGCACATAGCCGATCATGCACAACGCGACTGTGTCCGTCCGATCGAGGGCATAGGCTTTGTTGAACGCCGTCAGGGCATCAGCCAGGCGGTTCTCCCGCAGATGCAGGAAACCGAACGCCAGGTGCACTTCCGGATCGGACGGCGTCAAAGTCATGGCCTTGCGCAGGCTGATCTGCGCCCGGCGATAGTCGCCCAGCGCCATCGCCGCCTTGGCCAGCCGCAGCCACGTGCCGGCAGTGGCCGAGTCGAGCTGCGTCGCCGTATCAAACGCGTCGCGCGCTTCGCGCGGACGGTTGAGCTGCATGTAGCACTCGCCCAACGCCACGTGAAGGTCGGCGCGAGCGACATACCCCGGCTGGCCGAGCAGACGGGCGATCACGTCCGAGGCCTCGCGCCACTGGCCGTTGTAGTACAACGCCAAAGCCAGGTGCTCCTTGATCGACAGATCGTCGGTCGCCAGCGAGCTGGCGCGACGCAGCATCTCGATCGCCTCAGGGTATCGCCCCTGCTGCACGAGCAACTGCCCCACCGCATCGCGGATGGTGGCGCTGTGCTCGAAGTAGACCACCTTGCCGCTCAGCAATGCCAGCGCCTCTTCGACGCGGTCCATCGCAACGAGGGTCTCGGCTTCAGCCAGCACATACGCCAGCTCTTCGCCGTTCTTGCGAGAAGCGGTACGGTAATACTCCAGGGCCCGCTCCGGCCGCTGCCATCGCTGATTGATGATGCCCAGCAGGTAATCGATCTCCGCTTCCTCCGGGCTGAGCTTGGCTGCGATTTCCAGCGTCTGCTCAGCCTGGTCGAGCTGTCCCTGCTCGATGTGGATCCGCGCCGACAGCAGCAGCGCCCCGACATGCGTCGGGTTCAGCTCGAGGGCTTCATTGATGCTCTGCCGCGCATGCGACAGGTTTCCGCCATCGAACTGCTGGCGCGCCAGCCCGTACTGCACGCTGGCGCGCGTATCTTTCCACTGCTGCGTGATCTTCTGCTTGCCGTTGGACTGCTGCGAATCCGCGCAGCCCGCGGCCAGAAGGATCACGGTCGTGATTGTCAGTACCCGCTTGAACATCGTCTGGCTCCTCGTGAGGGGGCGCCGGGATTACTTGTTGCCGTCGCCGTTGAACTCCAGTTCATCGACGGGCAGTTCCGTGATGGTGACCGGCAGCTCCACCGGAGCGTTCTCGACGGCCTCAGCCGAGACATCTTCCAGGACGGTGACGATGCTGCGGCCGTCTTCGGACTCAGCAACCGTCTGTGAATCGTCCTCGTCAACCGGCCGGACGGCCTCCATCAGCCAGCCGTCGCTGTCCTGGGCCACCGGCTGGGTGGTCGGCAGTTCGACAACCGTCTCCGGGATCGTGACCTCGACGACGGCTTCGCTGGTCGAAACCTCAGCGACTTCCTCGCTGACCGACACCTCAGCCACAGGCTGGGTCGTCGGAACTTCCGTCACGGCCTCGACCTTGTCGGCATCGCCGCTCACATCCTGCGGCTCGAGGACAGCCGGCTCGGCCGGAACCTCAGCCTCCTGCTGCGGCGACAGGCGCGGATCAGCCATGATCTGCTCCCGCACGAAGTTGCGGATCGAGCTGTTGTTGACCGAGGTGATCTCGCGGCCGGTCAGCGACTCCTTCAGCTTGACGGCTTCGAGGAACTTGGGATTCAGGTTGGTGGCGGCATCCAGGAACCAAAGCGCCTTGCGGTGGTTCGGGTTATCGGAAGCCAGCTCCTTGAGCGCGGCTTCGTACGAGCCTTCAGCCAGACGCTCGCGGCCCCAGGGCATCATGCCCCGACGCACGCCGACGCGCAGCCGATCGGCATCGCGCAGCACTTCTTCCGACGCCGCGGCATAGGCACTGTCGTTCTTCACGATGTGCGGCGTGATCAGGATGATGATTTCCTCGCGACGCGTCGTGTCGGCCTGGCGGCGGAACAGCGGCCCCACCAGCGGCAGGTTGCCCAGCACCGGGATCTGGTTACGCGACGCCGTGCTCGCTTCGCGGAACAGACCGCCGATCACGATCGTGTGACCGTCCTTCACCAGGACGTTGGTCGTCACTTCGGTCGTCGTCTTCGACGGCAAACCCTGGTTGTCGACCGTACCGGTCGAGTCTTCGGGGTGAATCTCCATCCGGATGTAGCCGTCGTTGGCGATGTAGGGCCGGAACAGCAGCTTGGTACCGGATTCGAGCATCTCGACGTTCTGGATCGTCGCGGTGTCGGTCGTGGTCGTGGTGCGATAGCCGTCTTCGCGACCGACCAGCACGCGGCCGACCTGCTTGTTGAGCGCCAGCACCTTCGGGTTGGCCAGTACCGTCGTATCCGTGATCGATTCCAGCGCGGCGACGAAGACCGACACGTCGCTGGTTACGACACCGACGCGCAAGCCGCCGTTGATGTTCTGCGTAAAGCTGTTGCCCGTGCCACCGCTGGCGGCGTAGGGCTCGCTGTCTGTGGGGATGCCGGCGCCGGTGATCAGGCCATTGCTGGACGTGAGCGTCGAGAAGTCGACGCCGCCGAGGATCGTGAAGTCGACGCCCAGGGCGTTGTCGTCGCTGAGCGTGGCGCGCAGGATCGTCGCCTCGACCAGCACCTGCTGCGGCCGCTCGTCAACCGACTTGAGCACGCGCGCGACCTGCTCGAGGTTTTCGGGATAGTCCTTGACGACGATGATGTCTTCCGTGGAATGCGAGTTGCCGCCGGAGTCGCCGCCTTCCTTGATGCCGGACAGCGCAGGCGTGGTGACAGCCACCTCAGCCGACTTGCTGAGCACCGGCTTGATCATGTTCACGGCGTTGGCAGCCGGCGTGTAGTAGAGGCGGAAGACGCGCGTCTCCATCTGCCGTTCAGCCTGCTCGATGTCGCGCAGTTCCTGAATCGTGTAGACGTAGATGAAGTTGCCCTTCTCGCGATAGGCGTAGCCGTTGGCATGGAGAATCGCGTCCAGCGCCTCGCGGATGGTCACGTCATAGAGATTGGCTGTGACAGTGCCGCGGACCTGCTTGGAGGCGATGATGTTTCGCTGGCTTTGCAGCGAGAGCATCCGCAGGACTTCGACAAGATTGGCGTCATTGACGTGAATCTCGACGGTGCCGGCATCGCTGACGGTGACGTCGTTCTCGGTGACGCTGTTGCCAGCCTTGGAGGGTTGGGCATCGATCTGCGTCGGCTGGGCGAATGGGTCGCCCAGGTCTTCGATGAGCTGCACGCCCTCGCCGGCCCGCTTCTGCGGGGTTGCCCCGCTTGTCACCTCAGCCCGTGCTGCCTGATCGATATAAACGGAAGCCGCGGCCAAAAAAAGAAGACCGGTTGTCCTGGTCCACTTGTGCATGATTTTCTCCACTAGCCAATCGCCGATTCCGATTGCCGATCGCGCTGGGACCTGGCCGGCAAGGAATGGTCGGGGATGTTCGGGTTCACAGGCATCGTCAGTTACTTCATATGGATCGCCAGCAGGATGCCATCACGCTCGACGACCATGCTCCGCGCCTCGATACGCACGACGCGGAAGTCGATCCGGTTGTTTCCGGACCCGACAGCGACGACGTTCCCGACTTCCACCAACTTCCCATTGACCATGGCTTTCGGATTGGGGCCCATCATCGTGCTCTGCAACTGAAGACGGGCCGCCTGGGCCTGCAGGTTCTCAATAAGAATCTGCCGTGCCCTCTTTTGATCGGTCTGGGCAGAACGCGACTTTGCCAACTCTTCCCAGAATCCCTGCTCTTCCCGGTTTTGGGCGGCGGCGCCCCCCTCACGACGGTAATAACCCAACTCAACGGCAAAGAAGTTGCGGCCCAGGGGTTTGATCGGCTGCCGGATCCAGGCCTGCAGATGCTCCAGATGCGGCTGAACCTGCACGGTGACCCGCTGTTTATCGGTCGTGGGAGCCGTGGGCGAGACGGCGGCTTTCGCCGCGGCCGGGCGCGGCGAGGGATCGCCGCCGGCCAGCAGGCGCAGCCACATACCGGCCATGATCAGCACCAACACGCCCAACACCGCCGCCTTGCCCGGATTGGCCCGGGCTTCGCGGTTGAGCCTTTGCAGCCATGGGTGATTGAGCGTCATCAGCCCTCCGAGAAATAGATGCTCAGCAGCAACTTCACATCGACCAGGCCGCGGGCTGCGTCGATCGACCGGATCGTCACGCTGTGGACGCGCGTCAGCCGTTCCATCTCCTCCGTCTGGCGGATGAAGGAGAAGACATCCGGGAAGCTGCCTTCGAACGTCAGCGCGATCGGATGCTCGCCGTACAACGCCGAATGGCGCGGCGACTCGGGCTCGGTCGTCAGCCGGCGCAGACGCGACTGCTGCGACAGGTGTGTGAGATCCTTGATGAACTGCGTCAGCTCCTGCTGCTTGGGCAGGCGCTTGTCGAAGCGCTCCAGGCGCATGCGCAGGCGCTCGACCTCGAGCGTCACCTGCGGCAGGCGGCTGGCATTGGAGCGGTTGATATCGAGCTCACGCTGCTTGGAGGCAATCTGCAGCTCCAGATCCTTCTGCCGGGCGGTCATCGGCCGCCATCCCAGCACGTAGAACAGCACCAGCGCGATGACCAGCGCGCCGATGCAGACGATCTGGATGCGCTTGCAGCGTTCGGTTTCGTGTCGCAACGATGCCATCGGCTGCTACCCTTCCCTCTGGTTGAGGTTGATGCTGAACGACACCTCAAACTCACGCATGATGTGGGCGCGTTCATGGCGCTCCCGGGCGTAGTTGAGCGTGACCGTCTCGAACAGCGGATTGTTGGTCAGCTTGAACAGGAAGTTGGCCAGCTCGACGTCGGTCGGCGCCACGCCGCGGAGCTTGACCTCCAGCCGGCGGTCGATTGTGGTTTCGGGCTTCTGGCCGTTGCGCACAGCCGCCGCGAGGCCGGTGGGCATCTTCTTCTGCTCATTGACGCGCATGGTCAGTTCGAGCAGCGCCATGTCGACCGACATCGCCTCTTCGATGGCGTTCATCAGGCGCGTCATCTCGACATGCAGGCCGATGCGAGCCAGCACCTGCTCCTGCACGCGAAGCTGCGCCTGCAGGCTTTCCATGTCGCCGAGCTTCTCGAGTTCGAGCTTGCTCTGCGACAGCTCGTGATCCAGCACTTCAAGACGATGTTTCGCCTCGGCTGTGTTGCGGCTGATCATGAACAGCCACAGCCCCAGGCCGGCGATGATGAGCAGCGAAATCCAGCCCTGCAGCGCGATGCGGCGCTTGCGTACGCGAAGCTGCGGATACCAGGGTGGTAGAAATTCGAGTTCACGCATGGGCCACCTCCCCTGCCATCACGGGTGTCTGCGCCTGGACGGCGTGGTTCAGGTCGACGACCTCGGCGACCGGCGCCCGAGGCGTGCCGCGATCAGTCGCCGTTGCCGGCGGCTGGCTGGCCAACCCGCCCTGGCAGAACTTGAGCGCCAGGCCGAAAGCCGTCGCCCAGTCGCACATGCCGCCGCGGCGGTCGGTGGCCTTCATGCGGCGCGTGTCGACATTCGCCAGCGGGCGCCAGGCTTCGACCGGAATCGGCAAGCCGGCTGCCAACTGCTGGATGAGCGACGCGTCGCAGGCTTCACCGCCGACGATGCGTACGTTGCTGGGTCGATGGCCGCGGAAAGTGACGGTGTAGTAGCGAAGGCACAGCGCGATTTCGCGGCTGAGCTCCTCAGCCACGACGCGCGTGGCGTCGTATACGGCCTGGCGGACGGGATCCATCGGCTCTTCGGTGTTCTGCGACTCAAAGCGGCGGCGCAGGGCGCGGGCTTCGTCGCTGGTGATGCCGAGCTTGGTGCTGACGGCCTCATGCAGGTGCCGGCCGCCGATGTCGATCGGCTTGATCAGGTTGATCTCCCGGCCGCGGCCGATGATGACCTGGCTCCGGCGGTAACCGATGTCGACCAGCACGCTGACGGTCTGCTCGTCTTCGCGGCGGCGCACAAAGCGATCGACCGTGCGATACAGCGCGGTCGGCTCGGTATCGAGCGATTCGACGATCAGGCCGGCATAGTGCAGTTGTTCGAGAAAGGCCTCGACGTCGTCGTTGCGCGCGGCCAGGACGATCACTTCCTGCTTGATCTCGTTGTTCTGGCGGACCTCGCCAGCCGGGATGTAGTGCAGCGTCGACTCGGCGACGTCGAACGGGAAGATCGACTCGGCTTCGAAGGCGACGGCATTGGCCAGCTCTGACGCCGGCATGCACGGAAGGCGGAGGTTCTTCAGATGCAGGATCTCGCGCGGCAGCGCCGCGACGACGCGCCGGCCGCGGAAGCCGTTCTGACGCACCATCTGGCGAAGGATGTCGCCCAGTTGGAGCGTGGGCGTGCCCTCGACTTCAGTGGCGCCGCTGCGGGTTCGCCGTGCAGCCGCCAGGACGGACAACGCCCCATCGACGACCTGGAGCTGCAGCATACGGATGCTGTCAGCGCCGATGTCGAGCCCGATGGGCTGAACTTGTGATCGGGTCAGTCGAATCATGGGATCGCCGCCGTACTGATTGCGCCGGTAAACGGCTTGACCGTTAGCTGAATCTGGTAAGTGCCGCTGCTGAGAACGATCTTGCCATCCGCATCGAGCTCGGTGACGGCGCCGTCAGAGCTGACCGCCAGCGGCTGGCCGAGCGCATCGAATGCGATGATCTGCTGTCCGGAGAAGTCGACCGCGTAAAGCGAGACGTCCGGGATGCCCATCCAGCCGTTGTAGTTGAACTTCTGGACGAACGGCTCCTTGTGCACCGGATGCACAAGCGCCGTGGTCATCGCCAGGTCGTCATACAAGCTGTAGCGCTGCGCGACGGTGTCGAAGTGCACGTAATGCGTTTTCTGCGTGGCGATGGCGCGGTTTTGCGCCCACAGCAGATCCGCCATCACGACGCGCGCCCCCGCGGCTGCGCGCAGATCGCTGCGATCGCTGATGTGGGGAATGACGACCGCCGCGGCAATGCCAAGGATGACGACGACCGTCAGAATCTCCACGAGCGTGAACCCGCGTGTGCGGGCGCGCAGACGGAAGCTGTTTTGGCAGGCTCGTGATCTCATGGTGCATCTCCGCATCAGAAGCGTTTGTTGGAAGGACGCCTGGGTCTTCCCACGCCGAACGAGGCGGAGCTATCGGACGGCAAATGGGACTTACTTGCCGCCCTTGAGGTCATCGGGATTTACGATTCGCACCTGAAGCTCGCCGCTGCTCAAAATGGTGACGGTCTTGTCCATCTTGGCGTTGAGGGCACGCAGTTCCTCGATCATGGCCAGGCGCTGGGCGCCGGCATCGGGAACCTGGGCCTGCGCCGGGGGCAGGGACGGTCCGCCCAGCCAGAGGCTCAGGAGCACCATCACCTGAAGGACCACCACGACAGCCAGCCAACGGTTCGTATTCATACGCAGTTCCTTTCCTGGGGACTCTTGAGGGAGTATCGAACGTCGGCGAGGGGGACTGGGGTGATACACCATCCAATAAACTGGGCAGGCTGGCGAGAATTGCGGTCAGAAGTGAAGAAACTCCGATGGTAGGGGTTGTGCAGTCCGGGCATGTGCCAGGACTTATTCTTTGACGGCGCAGTTTTTGCGCGTGTATAAAGGCCCCGCAAGCCCTGGCAAGGTTTCGCAACGAGGGGGACGGATGCTCGTCCTTCCGGGCAAAGGGTAGCGCGATGCTGTAAGCGTTGGCGTTTGCGCAGGTTATGGGGCCTGGGTGCGGTCCACATTCCCAACAGGAGCTGTAGATGAAGGCGTTTGTTGTCGC
>CALEKX010000049.1 GCA_937904525.1 uncultured Phycisphaerales bacterium | reverse complement strand
CAGACCCAGGTTCCGGGCGATTTCCTTGGGGGCTCGGCCGATCAGGAGCTGATCGAGCACCTGCTGAAGGCGAGGCGAGAGGCTTGCCGGGCCGGCTTCGGGGGGCATGTGGTAATGGCCCCGTTCGATCAGGTGGACCAGTTCCTGCACGGCAAACTCCAGGATTCGCAACTGCCGGGCGCGAATCGGCGGGGCCTTGCCGATCTGATGAAACGCCACCCCGACCAGCCGCTCGCCGTTGTGCGGCCGGCCATACACGACCGCGCAATCCCGCAGCCCGGCATTGCTGATGTACTCCAGAGCCGTCGCAAACCGCATGACGCCCTTGCTGGCTTCCATCACGGGTGCAAACCGTTGCGACTCAAACTGCTTCGTACTGTGGATCGCTCGATAGGCAAACGGATCGCTTTCCGGTGGATACAGTATCGCCAGATCGCGCAGATACCGGTACATCTGGCGTTCCGGATCACGGACAAGCGTCTGCGAAACGAATCGGCCCTTGAGATGTGGCCGGAACTGATCGGTGATATAGGCGAACCCCTGCTCCAGCCCCGAGATAGCACTCAAGCCGTCGACAAACTGCCGGCGCTGCTGCTCAGGGTCTGCCTTGAGCGCCGCTACATCCGCCATCAATCGCATCACCGCAAGCAAATCCTGTTGCCGCGGCAGGCTCGAGTTCCCCATGCGGAAAATCCCCTGTTCACCGTAGTATAACGCCAAATCACCCCATGGCCATGCGTTTTACGCAGGATCTTGCAATTCTTGGGGGGGAAAGCCCCCTCGGGTAACCTCAACGGAAAACTCGTGGGGTGCCTGTCGCGCTGCATCCGGTGATCCATAACCCCACAACCCATCAGATGTTAGGAGAATGCGTGGAGGCATCCCCTCAAGTTGGGGGATTGAACGGCCATGGGCCGTGTCCGTATAGTCGGCTCACACTCCGGCGATAGACGGGCTCATCTCCAGCCGTCGTCGGGGCTAGCCGATACGCTGGGCGGATCCGGTGCAACGCCTTGACCGTGGGGTACTTGGCCCGGCGATGTGGGGCTCGATTCCGTAGTCAACGATCGCCTGGCGGGGGCGCCCGTCGGCTGGAGGAATACGTCAGGGTGCAGATGGAGCGACGCAACCACGGGCGGCAACCCATCAGCAAGCCATCGGGGCATGGCAAGGTATCAAGGCTGGGACGCTTGCGTGACACACGGTCTCGCAGGGGGTGAGCGAATCCAGAAAGAACACGTTTGACGAATCAGAGGGAAGGTGGGATGCGACTGGCAGCAGTGCCAGTCGCTTTTTTTGCCGACCTGCCGAGCCCAGCCGCCGGTTGCCATTCCCCCGCCAGTCGCTATCTTCACGCGTGTTATCTGTTCCCATCTGTGGCAGACCACAACACTTAACATCTGGAGAGGCGCTGGGCTGCGACCGCTCCAGCCACAGCCCGAGGTTGTCCACCGTATCTGAGAAGTGGATTGCTGGGCTACATATCCCTAGTCTACCGACTTTCGGCAAGGTAGATTCTCGCGACGTTCTCTGCCTTCTGAAAACCAATGCGATGTCCGCTGGACCGCCGTCACGTGGAGCTAGGTTCAATGTCTGATGTTTCTGCCGAACCTTCTACTTTCAAGGAATCGGAGAGGAACACCCATTTCCATACCGAGCATCTTGCGAAGGATCTTAAGGAGCGGAGTATCCGGGGTGGGATAGTCACGCTGGCAGCGCAGGTCGTGAAGTTCGTGGTGACGATCGGCTCCACCATGGTGTTGGCACGGCTTCTTACACCCACGGATTTCGGATTGGTAGCGATGGTAGCGCCCATTGCCGGTTTCGTGTCGTTGTTCAAGGACTTGGGACTGTCCATGGCGACCGTTCAACGTCAGGAGATCAGCCATCACCAGGTCAGCACCTTGTTTTGGATCAACGTGGGGGTGAGCTTGGCTCTCATGGTCGTCTTGATGGTTGTATCCCCAGTTGTCGGTTGGTTTTATGGCGATATGCGCGTGATGTGGATCACCGTTGCCTCAGCCACGACGTTTCTCCTCGGAGGCTTGGCAGCCCAGCATCAGGCGCTTATCAAGCGCCAGATGCGGTTCATGGCCCTGATGGCGGTTGAACTGGGCGGCCTGCTGATCGGAGTGGTGGTTGGCATCTGGACCGCATGGGCAGGGTGGAGCTATTGGGCCTTGGTGATGATGGCCATAGGAACCGCTGTCGGGCACGCAGTTATTGCATGGATACTGTCCGGCTGGCGGCCTGGCCTTCCAGTGAAAGGATCAGGGGTCCGACCGATGCTTAAGTTTGGCGGTAACCTCATTGGCGCGAACGTGCTCTGGTACTTGGGAGTCAATATCGATCGCGTGTTGCTGGGCTGGTCGGCGGGGCCAGTCCCGGTCGGGTTGTATTCTCGCGCGTATGGCTTACTCACGATGCCGTTGGTGCACCTGAATGCACCGCTGGCGGCCGTCGCTGTTCCGGCGATGAGCCGTGCTGTTGTGAACCCCGATAAGTATCGCCGCGCCTATCTTCAGGTCGTTGAACGGTTAGCACTCCTTACCGGACCCCTGATCGCGACCCTGATCGTTTGCAGCGATTGGGTTATCGCTATCGCGCTGGGCAACCAGTGGATTGAAGCGGCTGAGATTTTCGCAGTGCTCGGCTTCGCCGGCTTCGTCTTGCCCATTCGAAATAGTACCAGCTGGTTGTTCGTGTCGCAGGATCGAATGCAGGAGCATCTGTATTTTCATTTGGTCGATGTGATTCTGAATGTCGGGTCGGTGGCCGCGGGCCTGCCTTGGGGCGCTGAAGGCGTAGCCTATGCCGTCGCCATTCGCGCCTATGTGGCGCTTCCGATCCTCTTCTTCATGGCAGGTCGTAATGGACCTGTAAACACCGCATCGCTGTACCGCGCGCTAGTGCTCCCCGGGTGCGTGACCGTGGTCGTCATGCTCGGGATGTTAATGGTAAAGCAACTGTTCCTCAGCGATCTCTACCCGATCCTTGGATTGGGAGCAGCCATGGTATTTTCTGTGGGCATCACAACAGGTTGTTTGATCGCATCAAAGGCTGGAAGGCGCATCTTGACCGAAACCTGGTCGGATATGCGTGCGCTAAAGAAGCGCAGCGAGACCCGATGATCTTAAGCGGGCAGACGCTGTTAAACGCGGGGGGGGCGGATGCGCTTACGAATTCCGTGCAGAAATCGAGTTGCCGTGAGCCGAACCAACTGCCGGGTGGCAAGCTCTGGATAATAGTACAAAGAGAGTTTCTTTCTCGCCGCTCGCGCATCACGCCGAACATCCTCGGTGCGGGTAAGTGCCAGATCCCTTCCGGGAAGGCCAAGAACCACGTTGGCATCGATCGGACGAAGGGCCAATCCATACGTCATGGTCGGATTGGTGCAAGGATGGCTGGTGAGCATGTAAGGCGTATGGATTTCCTCTGCTGATTTGGTGCCGTATAGATCGGTCGTGAAATCAAACGCGTGAAACGCGGGATTCAGTCTCTTGACGATTTCCGGCTTCAGTTCACACCAGCAGTCGTAAACTGCATCCACTTCGTCGATGTGCCGGAATCGTGGATGATGGCGGAGTGTCGTCAGGTGAACCTGAAAGTGGGAACTGTGTCCCATATTGGAGCCCGCGTCGCCGAAGTTCGTACTCAGACTTCCTCGTGGATAAACGAAGTAACGGTCATGCACGATCAAGTACTTGATGAAGTACTTGAGCCACGATCGGTCCGGCCAACGGGCGACATAAGCTGGGACGCCATCGTCGATTGTCACGGGCCCAGTGTTTGCATCGTACCACGCACGAAACTGCGCCCACTGATGGGCTGTCCACGCCTGCCCCCAAGAACATGCTCTTTGCAGAAAAAAGACGTCAGAGCCGTCGTGGATCGGAGAGAATGGCAGATGGGCTGCCTGGTTGATGGAATGTGAATAAAGCGCTACGCCAGCAACATAGTCATGGCCGGCATAGAACTCGAGCGCCGCCTTTGCATACTCCCAGAAGCGGGGCGCCACGTATCCATCGTCCTCAAGAAGGATGATGGATCCGTATTCCCGGCTCAGATCTCCGCATGACAGGATATGTTTACGCAACCCGAGGTTCTGGGAGTGCTTAATGATCCGTTTCTCGCCCGCACGCCAGTCAAACTTCTCAGCTACATCGCTGCAGGCAGTCGATCCACTGTAGTCAAGACTGATGACCAATCGCACTTCCTGCGGATAATAGGCATTGGCCAGGGAAGTGAGCAGACGCCGGAGAGATGCCGGGCGATTATAGGCGGCCACAACGATGGTGGGACTCATTGATCCATCCATACTCGGTTCCAAGATATGACGATCATACTTAACAAGCGGATCACTACAAAAGACCGGCTTTAGGCGAACAGGACGATACTCTTTTCAGGGTATGATTGGTAGAACTCGTGCCATGTGCTGGCGGCTAAGCGCCAGGAATGATAGTAGCGAGAGTTAGCAAGACCTAAGCTGTGAACGCAATGAATTACGGTATCCAAGCTGAGTATACCCCGAAAGTCGGTGTGATCCGGCTGGCAGTGCTGTTCGTGATATCAGCCGTAGCCTTGTCGAATCTGGGCTCTCAGCTGATGTTGAACCGGCTGCGCCTTCCACTGTATGTCCCCGAGCCGTTGTTCGTGTTGGGGCTCTTATTCTTTTGGCGCGAGACGCTCGCGGTAGTACGGCGTGCTCTGGCGGGTAGGGGAATAGCACTTCTGCTGTTTCTTCTGCTTGTTTGGGCGTGCCTGACGGCCCTGGCGATTGCCACTTCGCCATACCCTCGCGGCCTCCTGGGATCGGGCAGATCGTACCTGTACATAATCCTTATCGCGTACTTCTGCCGTTCTATCCGATCGGTTCCCACGGCGCCGTTCCTGGTCCTTTCTATGGGTGCGATGATCGGGTCTATCGCGGCTGGGTTGATCACTTGGGAGCGCATGAGCTTGCGAGCGGACCAGGAGACGGCACTTGGCAACCTCGCAGGCACATTTCACGCCGTTGTGATTCCCCTGCTGATGGGCAGTGTTCTTCTCACCAGCGCGATAGCGGTTCCGGTTGCCGCGCGAATCTTCACCTCGGGATATCGCATCCTCGTGCTGGTAGGTGGTTTGGCAGCATTAGTGGCCGTGATATGGCGCCTCATTGCCTTGCGCCGCGCGGTTGACGTCCTTCGGCTGTGCATCGCCGGACTTGGCACGGTTGCCCTGGTGATCGTGGCAATATGGTACCTCGAGAACATCGGCACCACGGAGAAACGCCTCATGCGGATCGTCGATCGAATTGAGATGATGATACAGGGGCGAACGTATCTTACCGGCGACGCTCATCGTCTTGAGCAGCTCCGTTCCGTGGTTCCGTACGCGCTAGAGAACCCGCTTCCGAAGGGACTTCCGACGAAGGGAGCGGGGAACTGGCTGCCGCGTGAAATGACCGGCTATTGGATTGACATGCCTCCCAAGGAGGTAGTGTGGATGTTCGGCGGTCCGCTGGCATTTCTGGTCATCGCTTGGATTGGCTACCGCGGCGTCAAAGCAGCTCTAAAGGTGAGCTTTCGACCTCAACTATACTCATACGCGGATATTGCATTGGGGCTGTCTATTGTCCTCTATGCGGCGCTTTTTCTCCTGAACGGAGGCTTCCTCTCGCACCTGTATGAGGCCGTATTCTTCGGCATCGCGCTCGGTCGGTGGATCCAGCTCAGTTCCAATACCATCCCAATGTCGGACGGCACATACGACTTGGAGGCCACCCGCTTGAGCGACGAAACTAATCTTCTGCCGAGCTATTGACCCATTGCCAGCTGCGCTGGCGAGGACTGGGTTGAAGGCCGAGCCTTTCACGGATACGTTCTGTCCAGGTGGCTTGGAAGTTGGCAACGGAATGAAACTCCACAAATCGGCGAAGCGACTCAGTAACGCTGAACGAAGGAAGTAGTTCCATAGTTCGCGAGATTGCCTTTGCGAGCTGCCCTACGTTCGTAGGATCACAGATCCAGCCAAGCCCAAACCGGGGAATCATCTCAGCCATCCAGCCGAACTGTGATCCGAGTACAGGGCGATGCGCTGCTGCCGCCCGGATCACGATGCTGGCGGAGCCGATGTGCCGTGGATACGGCGCACAGACGAGATCTGAAGCATTGAATGCAAGCAGCATCTCATCTCGCTCAACGTAGCGATCCCAGATGATGAGCCGCTCCTTTGCCCTGAGATGCGCTGTGGCTTCAAGCTCCGCCACTACCTTTCGGACGCCTGTACTGAGCTCACCGACGAGCAGCAGCCGGTCTGTCTTGGCAAGGGTTGCCTGTGCAAAGGCCCGAATCAGGAGATCTGTTCCTTTCCTCTCATCCAGCCGGCCAGTGGCCATGATGAACCGGCCGTCGAGGGGCAACGACAGCCGTCGACGTGCATCGGTTTGAGAGATGGCAGGGGGGGCGTCAACAGGGTCCGGCATGAGCTGGATCCGCCTTGAGAGGGCCGGGGCGATTTCCTTGAGCAAATGGAATGGAACCGGATCGATCCAGTACATTTTCCGCCACGGCGTGCGCTTCAGAGCCCATAGTGTCACACGCGACTTGGCGCGTTCTGCCCCAGTCCGGGACTCATAGGCGAATGAACCGCGCATCATCAATGCTTCCGTTTCGACGCCACCGATGACAGACTGAGGAAATGGGTGAAGGCCGATCACCTGGCTGATTCCATCCGCATATGGAATCAGCAGGTGATCCGGCTTGTGGCGAAGTATTGTTGTGCGCAACGAATCAACGTATCCCCAGACGCGTCGAAGCGATGACCCCTGTGGCACGGGTACGGACGGA
Source organism: uncultured Phycisphaerales bacterium (assembly GCA_937904525.1). GTDB lineage: Bacteria > Planctomycetota > Phycisphaerae > Tepidisphaerales > Tepidisphaeraceae > CALEKX01. Next base: position 140,967 of record CALEKX010000049.1, on the reverse strand, counting down.
TCGACGAGGTAATCCACGCCTAGGTCCGCCAGTTGAACCTGGTATTCCCTTGACGCGGGGGCTTCAGCGTCCAACACCACCCTTAGCTCAACCCCCAAGTCAGAAAAGCCTTGGACTAGGAGGCGGACATAGGCTAAGTGATGTCCCGTATGGGATGGCTCGTATATTAGAACCTTCAATACAGTTACCTCCGAAGTGAGAACGCTCCGCGTGAGTCGGCGTGCAGGAGTCAGCGTGATCGGCTGAGACAGTACTGGATCGCTTGTTCGAACCCGTTCACCATCTGTTGCAGTGTGAACCTCGACAAAGCTGTTTCCAAGGCGCAGTGAGACATGCGTCCCCGCAGCTCACTATCTTTCAGCAATTGATCCAAGGCGATGATGAGTTCTTGGATTGTGGAGTAACCTAAGCCATTATTGCCCCAAGCGAGCGCTTCAATTTCCGGTCCATGGAGCTCGATCCTGGCATTCGTTACTACCGGCAAGGCATACCCGAACGCATGGAGAAGGCTTAGGCCGATATTGCTCGGATAGCAGTAAACGTCGGCGCTGAGCATCCAAGGGGCCAGTTGCATTTCGTCATAGATTGCGCCGGGGAATCGGACGTGACGTTCGATGCCCAGTTCCGCGGCCAGGCCTTTCAGTCGCTGCTCGTCCGGGCCCTTGCCGACAATAGCGGCCGTAAGTGTCGGGAACTTGCGGAGGAGTTGTTGGGTGGCTTGCAGGAGCAGGTCGACGCGATTGGCTGGCTCCAGCCGGGAGACGAAGATGATGGTCGGGCCGGTGAGATTGTGCTCCCGGCGGAAGGCTGCCAGTTCCTCCGGTCGGCTAAGCCAGTGCTGTCGAGCCGCCTGGATGGGCCGCTGGTCCAGGCTGTTCAGCGCGACAAAGACTTTTCGAGGATCCGTGCCAGTGGCGATGTAGTTCCGGGCGGTGGTGTGGTTGTAGAACAGGAGGGCTGTGGCGAGTTCCGTTACCTTTCGTCGCGGCCACGCCCGCCATGTCGCCTCGTTCTTTGAGTAGCCATGGCCCCAGAGGATGGTGGGCACGCCTTCGGCCCGGGCCCGGAGCAGGGCTGGGACAAGCTGTGGGTAACGGACGTTCCAGTTGAGGATCAGCACGTCCGCGTGCGCACGGGTAGCGTACTGCCATTGGGCTGGATGCCATAGCACCGGCTGGCCAAAGATCGTAAACTCCCGCAACGGGACCTTGATGGCCTTGAAGTGGAAACGGTCGGCATTGGGTAACGTCTTCTGCTCGCCATAGACAACAGTCAGGTCAATGCCGCGTCGGCGTGAGAGTTCTTCGAAGACGGGCAGACGATATTTGGGCAGCGCTGGTTGTTGTATAACCAGTCGGATTGGCTTGGGCGGTGTTGGCATCTCGGGCACCGGGCGGAAGTTTACATGAGGATCGCCATACTTTCACATGGAGCGCGCGGCGCTGGGGCGACTTCGGTTGCCAGGAACCTGATTGCGGCACTCGGCCGCGTAGCGCCGGAAGAGCACTACCTCATCACCATCCCCCCGGGACTGGGCTTCGAATCGGTTTGCGAAGGGGTGCCCAATTGTCAAGCGATCCGATTTGGTCAGTCCAACCTGCTGCATCGATGGTTCTGGGAAAACCGGACGCTGCCGCACTTGCTCAGAGAGCATCGACCCGACGTGCTGCTTGGACTGGCTGATCGGGGATTGACCGATCCCCTATGCCCGCAGGCGGTTTTGATTCATAGACCGCAGCTGTTCTATCCAGTTAAACACTATGCGAGCGATACAGTCCGAAATCGGCTCTTGTTTCGCTACCATGCCGCCCATCTTCGACACTCGCTCCCCCATACGCAGTTGCTGCTGTGTCAAACGGAGGCAGCAAGAGAACGGCTCCGAGCCGTCTACGGCTACAAGGGTCGCATCGAGATCTGCCCGAATGCCGTCTCGGTGTTTGCAGCCACGTCATCGACGGATCAGATGCCGGAAGCGCTGAAGCCACTAACTGGAAAAACAAAGCTGTTCTGCCTGACCCGCTACTATGCACACAAGAACCTGGAGCGAATTGTCGAGCTTTTCAGAACGTATCGCGAGGCATTGGTGAACACAGCCGTGATCATCACGATTGCACCTGAGCAGCATCCCCACGCGGCTCGCCTGCTTGCCGATATCAGGAAAGCAGGGTTGCAGGAGCACATTGTGAACGTCGGACCGGTACCTCAGGAGAAGCTTGGTACCTATTACCATCACTGTGATGCCCTTTTTCTCCCAACATTTCTTGAGTCGTTCTCAGGTACATACCTCGAAGCGATGCATTTTGGAGTTCCGATCCTCACCAGCGATCTGGATTTTGCGCACGTGGTCTGCGGAGATGCTGCGGTGTATTTCGATCCTTGGAGTGTTACGTCGATACTGGATGCCATCCGGCGTATCCAGAACGAGCCGGGCTTGGCCGCCGATCTTGTTGAGCGAGGCCGCAGACGGCTATCGGGATTCTTCCGATCATGGGACGAGATCGCAACGGATCTCCACCGTTGGCTTCGGGAGATTGCAAACGGGGGGAGCGTCCGGTGAGCGGTCGTCGTGTACTGCCATGGCACTTGGCCCTGCTGATGTGCAGCGGGCTACTCCTCCGCGTTGGTGTGGCGGTGTTACTCGTCTCAGTCCTCCAGGAACAGGAGTTTGCCGACGATTTCATTTACTACAGGGCTATGACGGCTGAGCCGTGGGCGTTGTTGTTGGGGGAAGGGCCGGAGGAGATTCGGGGGTGGCGAATCTATGCACCGCTGGTGCCGGTGCAGGTGGGGTTTTCCAATCGATGTCTCTTGCCGTTTGTTGATTTCTCGCTGGCGCAGCGGCTGGCGATGATTGCCTGGGATGTGGCGGCGGTCGCGATTGCCCTTTGCGTTGCCTTTTCTGCCGGCGGGTGGCCGAAGGGTTGGAGGCAATGGCTGGTTGCGGGGACTTTTGCCTGTCTTCCGGTTTCGGTATTAGCTTCATCGGTCTGGGGACAGGAGGACAGCCTTGCGTCGCTGTGGGCTGCGCTCGCGTTGTTGGCGTGGTGGCGCGGGCGGGCGGTGGTGGCGAGCGCAATCGGCGGGCTGGGGCTGTTCACATACAAGCTGTTTTCGCTGGTGCTCGTAGCCGGGATCTGGATAGGTGAGCGCAGCCGTCGATGGCGGATCGCCCTGGCGGCGGGAACCTGCCTGTTGGCATTTATGGTGTTTCTGGGGCTGCGGTGGCTACACTCCGGGCTGTTCTGGCCGACGTATCACTACAATCCAGTCCACAACTCACCGTCGCCCTGGGCGGCATGGTCGCTGCTGGTTGAGCCGGTGATGTTCAGTGACATCCGAGCCGTGATCATGGTGGTCACGGTGGTGGTGCTCGGGCTGTGGGTGATGGCGGCGGCGAGGCGGCGGCTGAGCGTGCCGGTGGCGGTGGTGGGCACGCATGCGGTGTTCTTCAGCGTGTTCGTCGGCATTCAGCCGGAACACCATCAGTGGTTCGCGCCGTTTCTGATCTATCTTGCCTGGGTGTGTTACCGGGCAGGGCATCGGCTGATGCCGCTGGCGTGCTGGGGGTACGGCATCCTCGCCTATGGCTACAAGGTGGCGTACGGGCTGCAAGGCACGGGCGAAGAGGATGCTTCCGGCAAGGCGATCTTCCGGCAGTGGTTTGCGAGCCATGTGGGCATAGACTTATTCTGGGTTCAGATTGTGCTCCTGTTTGCGACGCTCGGATGTGGGGTGGTATTGGCATGGCTATGCCTTGTTCAAGGGAGTGACGACCGGCGTGGTGATGGACAGATCCCGTTGGCGGGTGGGCAGAGGTGAATGTGGGCAGGTTTCGGCGTAAACTGTCAGGCGCTTGAGCACGTCGCAGTCAACAGAATCGAAGCCGTCGAGACATAATCCAAGCTGGCGTACGAGATGCGCCGGCTTGTGGGTGGTTGCGCTGCCTGCTCTGTTCTTGCTGGTGTTTGCCGGGATCTTGGGTGGCGGGCGGGAGAACGCGCGCGGACGGCTGGACCAGGACACGTATCACTGGATGGTAATCGAGCAGTTCTCGCGTCAGTGGCCGGAGCCGGACCTGACGGATTACCGGTCGGCTACGGGGCCGGGATATCATCTGCCGCTGGCCTGGGTGCATCGGTTTGTCACAGAGAACCAGACAGCGATCCGTGTGGTAGGGGCAGTATGGACGATCCTGTTGTTGGGGAGTCTTGGCCGCGAAGTGGGCTATCGCATCCAGGGGATCCGAGCCATCGCAGTATGTCTGCCGATGGTGGTAAGCCTGTACGTGGTGGTATCAGGTGTATACCTCCTGCCGGACAACCTCGCCTGGCTGACGGTGCTGGGGCTGATGGTGCTGGCATTTCGGCCGAAGGTGGATGCGTGGACATACCTTGGGGGGGCGGCGCTGCTGGCGGTGGCGGTGTTTGTGCGGCAGATCAATCTGTGGCCGGCGGGTGTCCTGGCTGTGGCAGCCGCGATGCCGGGATGGCGTGAGTCGTCGGAACTCGAATCGCACCTGGCGCCGCCACTGTCGCCATGGTGGGGGGTGCGGACGGGGGTAATGATCGTGGCGGCTTTGCCGGCCGTGGCCGTGCTGATGTGGTTCTACTCGATGTGGGGTGGTTTGACGCCGCCTGCTTTTCAGTCAGTTGCGCCGTCGCGGGAGCTGGTTCCCGCATGGCATAGCGGCTGGCAGCATGAGGGACCGAACCCGGCGGTTCCAGCCATGATATTGGCCGTGCTGGGAACGACGGGCGTGTTCTATGGGGGATTCTTCTGGCCGAAGTTGCGCGAGGTTTGGGAAAGCGAGGACCGGCGGTTGGCGCTGCTGGCTGGTGGACTGTTGCTCGGAGCCATGGCAGCATCGATCGTTCCGACCACCTGGAACGAAGGGGCCGGGCGGTATTCGGGGCTTTGGAACGTCTCGCGTGCTTTCCCAACGATCGGGGAACGGTCGCTGCTCATGATTGCGCTGGCGACTGTGGGAGGGGGGGTACTGGCGCTGGGGTTCATGTCGCTGGGAAGGCGGGCGCGATGGATCTGGCTGACAGCCTGGGTCTGCTTCATCGCGGCCCAGACAGCCAATGCGATGGCATGGCAGAAGTACTATGAGCCGTTCTGCCTGATGATGCTGCCGCTGGCTGCCAGCCGGATTGTCGGTCAACGGCCGGTGCCACGGTGGGCGTTTTTCGGGCCGTTGCTGCTGGCGATTCTCCTGGCGGGTGTTACGGTTTGGAGCTTCCGAGGCCGATAAGAACTTTGCCAAGCTGAAGATCCCGATCCCAACTTGAATTCCGCCATCGTATTCCTGATGCGGATGGCCGGCAGCCGACAGGGCATCGATCGTCCATGCATGTTCTCATCCTCAACCAGACGTTCCATCCCGACACGGCTGCCACTGCCCAGCACATGTGGGATCTTGCGCAGGACCTGGATGGGCGCGGGCATCGGGTGACGGTGCTGACATCCCGATTCTATTACGGGACGACGCAGTCGATCGGTGCAGCCTTCGAGCGCTATGGGCGGGCTATCGAGGTGCATCGCGTTGGCGGGACGCGCTTCGGCAAGAAGAGCCGACTGGGATTGCTGGGGCGGATGAGCGACTTTGCATCGTTCTACGTCTCAGCCGCGTGGAAACTCACACAACTGGAACGACCCGATGTCATCCTGGCGTTGACCAGCCCACCGATGATCGCGGCACTTGCGGTTGCGCGCAAGTGGTTCGACGGCGTCAGCCGAAATACACCGCTGCGCGTCGTGTATCACGTCATGGACCTCTATCCCGACGCGGCAGTGGCATCGGGCATGATGCGAGAGGGGGGGATGCTTGAGAGGCTCGGATGCTTTGTGACCTGTCGGACGCTGGCTGGATGCGACGCGGTGATTGCACTGGGCGAGGACATGCGCGAACGGATGATGCGGCGCTTCGGCCGATACGTCAGTTGGGAACGGATCCACGTTGTTCCGCCGTGGGCGGATGATTCGGAGCTGTGGCCGGTTGCCAAGCGCGACAATGCCCTTGCCGATGAACTGGGACTGGCGGGCAAGTTCTGCGTCGTATACAGCGGTAATCTTGGCGTTGCACATGATCTGGAGACGATCGCCGGCGCGATCGAGCTGACACGGGAGGACCAGGGCCTCGCGTGGGTCTTCATCGGAGGCGGCAAGCGATATGAGCAGTTGCGGCAGCTCGTCACGGAACGGCGGTGGCCCCATGTGCATGTGCTTCCATACCAGCCGCGGGAGAGGTTGAACCAGTCGCTGAACCTGGCGGATGTGCACCTGGTAAGCCAGTTGCCGGCGTTCACGGGCGTGGTAGTGCCGAGCAAGATCTTCGGCATCATGGCGGTGGGCAAGCCGAGCGCCATGGTGGGGCCGATCAACTGCGAGTGCGCAAGGATCATCCAGCGGCATGAGATGGGGATCGTGATCGCCAATGGCGACACGGCTGGGCTGGCGGCCGGCATCCGGCGGCTGCGAGACGATGTGGGTTTGCGCGATCGCCTCGGCTGTAACGCCAGACGGGCGCTGGAGGAACATTACAGCCGCCGCATCTCGTGCATGCGGATCGAGAGCATTCTGCAAAGCGTCGTGACGGGTGGGCCCGCTGCGACACGATAGGCCCTCGCGGCTGGCATTGCCGTTGCCTATGCAGAATCTACGCAACGCTGCCCAATATCCGACCGATCTGCAGGACGGCGTTGCGCTGGAGGTTGCGGGCGTATTGGCAAGCTTCCTGGGCTTTTTGGCGCGAGGTATCGGGGTCGGACGCGATCTGGAGGGCTCGGTCGGCGATTTTGTCGCCGGTGGTTTCGTCGATCTCGAAGATCCAGTCAGACAGGCCGACGTCGCGCCACATCTGGCCCTTGCAGGTATCGGTCGGCTGGCGGAGGTGGATGGCTGGCGTGCCGACGGTGACGGCGAGGATCGGCGAGTGCATCTCGAAGCTGATCAGCAGCCGTGAACGGGCGTAGACGCTGGTGGCTTCATCGGGCAGCCAGTAGCGGTCGCGCCATACGACCTGCCTGCGCACATCCTCCGGCAGGGGATCGACCAGCACCTTCTTGCCCAGTTCCATCTCATAGGTCATCTCGGGGCAGACCAGCACCTTCAAACCGGCTTCGCGCACGAGGCGGATGATGGCTTGCCGCTGCTTGGCATGATCGCCTTCGCAGTGGCGGAGGCTCAGCTCATGGCGTTCGAGCTGCTCCTTGCTGGGCTCATGGCCGCGGATCTGGAAATACGGCGTATAGCGTAGGCGGGGGATCGCACAGGCGAAGCCGCCTTCTTCCAGGCCCGCTTCCTTCAGATACGCCTGTGCCGTCGCGTCATCGAGCAAATCGTAGGAAAAAGTCGCATCGGGGCCGAACTCCAGCGGTTTCACGGATAAGCCACGGCTTCGCAGATGCTGGAGCGAAACCGTATCGCGCACGTAGATGAACGGGGCCTGCGAGAGGAGCTCCAGCAGCTCGTCATCGGTCGACTCGATCGTGACGCCGAGAATGCCGAACGGCTTGCCTGTGGCCAGATGCCAGGCTCGGAGGTGGTGGCGGGCCACGACGGAGGGGCCCGACCCATGCACGAGCACATCGGCAGATCGGATCGCCTCGCTCAGCTCGGGATTGGAGACACTGCCATCGGCCTTCAACTCGCCCTTGACGATCGTCAAGCCGGGGAAACGGCGGCGCAGCATCGCGTCGGCCTGCATGGAGACATCCGACGCCCAGAGTGTCACGCGGGCATCGGGCAGATGGCGCTCCAGCAGCGCCAGTGCGCCGGGCGTATGGGCAATGTCACCGATGTTTACAGCCTGCCAAGAGGAGCGCAATAGAATGTGCATCACGGTTTCCTGCCTGTGGATCGGATCGCCCGGAACTTCGGCGTAGGACACATGTATCCTTCGATACTGTCCGAAAAATGGCTTGTCTATGCGTGAAAAGAGTATACCATGGAAACAGGTAACTCAACAAGGAAGAGCTATGTCGTCGCTCATCCGAGGTCCCTATCCCCCACGCAAGGCGGCTGAGACGCTGCGGGATCAGCTCCTGCAGTACCTGACGTCGCATCCGGTGAAGACGGGCGATGCGTTTTACTCCGATGCCCAACTGGTCGAGATGACCGGCCTCAGCCGCAAGGCGGTCCGCCGGGCGCTGGAGGACCTGCAGCGCGAGGGGTGGATCGAACGGGTCACAGGCAAGGGCTCTTTCGTCGGCGCCCGGGCGTCGATGCCGGTCAGTTCCATCTCCACCGGCCAGCGAAGCAGGCAGCGGATGGTGCGGATGGCGGTACTGGCTTACGCAATGGCGGGGTCGGTTCCAGACTGGTACTCGCGCGAGGTCATCGCCGGGATCGACGAGATCGCAGGCGAAGAGGGGATCGTCATCGAGCTGTTGGGCGTCTACACGACAGCGATTTCGCAGTTGTCGCAGCGGCTGATCCAGACCCGGCCGGATGTGCTGCTGGTCATGCCCGCGACAAGCCGCCATGCGTTTCTGATCGGCGAAGCCCAGCGGCTGAACATTCCATGCGTCCTGACAGGCACGCGCCTGCTCGATCTGCATCTGCCGACGGTGTACGAGGATGGTGAGCAGGGGGCGGCGCTGGCAGTGCGGCATCTTGCGCAAGCCGGCCATCGTCGGATCGGGATGTTGCAGCGGCCGGATTCGGCGCCGTGGGTATTTGCCCGCCGGCAGGGGTATGTGCGCGGGCTGATCGAGAGCGGCATTCCGCATGATGAGCGGCTGGTCTGCTGGCTTCCGGATGAGGATGTCGAGCGGAGTGCGCAGACGCTTCGCGAGTTCCTTGCGCGCCAGAAACCGACGGCATTGCTGCTGGGCAGTGCATGGCATGTGCGGACGCTGGGACTGCTGGTCAAGTCTGGTGAGGTGCGCATCCCGCAGACGCTGTCGGTCGTCTCGTTCGACCAGACGTGGGCGGAGTATCAGATCTACATGGGGTTGCGCCCGACGATCGTGGAACTGCCGTTGCGCGAGGCGGGCAAGCGGACGGCGCTGATCGCCAAGCGCCTGGCGGCTGGCGAACGCGTCGAAGAGCAGATCCCGGTGCCGTGCCGGATCATCGAGGGCGAGTCGGTAGCGCCGCCCGCGGATGCGGGGGACGCGCCGTCGCAGGCGGGCTAGCGCAGTTTGGGGATGACCTTTTCGGGCGGGATTGCCATGTCATATCTGTCACGACTTCTGGTTGGCTCAGTCGCAGTGATCGCGATCATTGCCGTAGTCGTTCACGCGGACGAGACGGCGCCGGTGTTGCCGCGAGCGCCGATGCCGTCGTACGGCGAGTGGACGTCAAGCCGCATCGGCGGTGGCGGATATGTGCAGAATGTCGTGCCGTCGGCGACCAATCCGAATCGCTGGTATGCCTACGTTGACGTCGGTGGGCTGTATCGCAGCGAGGACGGCGGCAGGTCATGGGCGATGCTGCATGGCGGATTGCCCCCGGTGCGAGGGAATTACTCCGTGCGCGGCCTGCTGGTCGATCCGCGCGATGACAATCGGCTTGTCATCGCTACCGGCAGCCGTTGGAGCAAGACGGACGGGATCTACGTCTCCGACGATGCCGGCAAGACCTGGCGATCGGTAATCAAGGGGATCTTCTTTGACGGCAATGGTCCGCCGCGGTCGGCTGGCCTGATCCTCCAGAGGCATCCGACGAAGCTCGATCGCCTGTTTGCCGCGAGCATCGGCACGGGGCTTTGGCGGTCGGAGGACAACGGCGAGACGTGGGAGATGATCGGCATGGAGCATCTTCAGCCGACGGATCTGAAGATCGACCGCAGCAATCCCGATCGCATGTGGCTCTGCTCGCTGAAGGGTGAGTACAACATCAACGGCCAGCGGGAGCAGGCGGCGGGCTTCTATCGCTCGACTGACGGGGGGGCGACCTGGACGCGGCTGGTGGAAGATTCGCCCGCGGAGATCCTGCAGGATCCCGTCGAGCCGAACCGGCTCTATGGCCTGCGGCGCGGGCAGGTGCTGATCAGCCAGGATGCGGGAGAAACCTGGGCCGACTTCACCGATGGCCTGCTGTACGACCCTGCCAAGCAGGGGTCCACCAGCGACTTCTCGTATCGGGCGATCGCTTCCGGGCCGGATTTCGTCATCGTGGGCTCGTGCCACGGCTCGGTCTATCACCTGACGCCCGGGGAGAACAGCTGGCAGAAGGTCGAGGGGCAGCTTGTCGATCGCGGCGCGCATCTGCGCAATGGCGGCGGCTGGGGATGGGCGATGGCCAGCCTGGTCGTCAGTCCGCATGATCCGAACCACTGGTTTTTCACCGACTTCTTCGGCGTCTCCCAGACGCGCGATGCCGGCAAGACCTGGGCGATCACGCTCGACGGCATCGAGGTGACGGTGATCCATACCGTCATGCAGGATCCGACGGATCCGGGCGTCGTCCACCTGGGGATGGCGGATAACGCCTATTTCCGTTCGGAAGATGGCGGCGAGAACTTCAGCCGCCATCCGTTCCCGCAGGGGGCGATCACATGCAAGGAGATCGATCTGTCTGCCAAGCTGCCGGCGCGGCTGTATGCCGTCGGCGCGACGATGTATGGCCAGCAGATCGGGCAGGTGTATGTGAGCATCGATCGCGGGGACACATGGGAGCGCTCGCCGATGCTCGGCTTGCCGCCGCTGACGCGCGACATGTGCACGAGCATCACAGTGCATCCGGAGGAGCCGTACACCGTCTTCCTCTGCGTCTCGGGCAACATCAAGGAGAACGGCCCGGGCGTCTATCAGAGTACGGATGGCGGCAAGAGCTGGACGTGGATTGGCCAGGGCCTGCCTGAAGGTCAGCCGTTCTTCTGGCAGATCCAGTGGGCCCAGGGCCGGCAATTGGCGGTCTCGCCGGACGGCACAATGGTCGCCATCAGCAAGCAGACGCAGCGCATCTATGTGCGGGATGCGGGCGCGTCGACCTGGCAGAAGGTGGAGCGGTCGCTGTCGGGGGCGCCGCATTGCGTCGTTGCGGATGTGCTCAAGCCGGGGCGCTTCTTCATGGGCGTGCGTGGTGATGGGCTGTATCGCAGCGAGGATTTCGGCCATACGTGGAACCGTGTGGTGAAGGGGAGCGTGACGCATGTGATGACCGATCGCGCGGTTGCGGATCGTGTGGCAGCCGCAACAGACAACGGCATCATCCTCAGCACCGACGGCGGCAGCACGTGGACGGAGCTCGATCGAAACCTGCCTGATCGCGTCGAAGGCAACATGCTGGCGTTTGCGGGCGATCGGTTGGTCGTCGGTTCGGACGGCAGCGGGGCATTCTGGATTCCACTCACGCGGGAAGGGCGAAAGACGCCCACAGCCAAACCGGTGGTGCGTGCCGAACTGCCGGAAGAGTGGAAAAAGCCACCCCAGGCGCCGAAGCTGACCAACACCGGCGGCGAGTCCGGCAAAGATCAGCCCGCCGGCTGGCGCCTGTGGACGGGCGCCGGACAGGCGGAGCTGATCCGCGACACCGAAACGTACCGCGTCGGCAAGGCGTCGATCGCCATCCGGTCCACAAGTGACGAAACCCGCGCAACGGCGTACCAGGAGTTCGAGCCGAACGACACACCCTTCACCGTCACCTTCTGGGGCAAATCCGAAGGCGTCCGCAAGGCGCAACTGGCGATCCAGGTGTTCGATAAGGACGACAAGCAGATCGACTGGATCATCCTGGGCGACTTCCACCGCGGAGCGGAGAAAGGCAAGTGGACGACGAGCCGGCAGATCACCCTCCCGGCTGCGGCGCATTCCTGCCGGCTGAACATCCTCGTCGAAGGCGCCGGGACCGCCTGGGTCGACGACATTCGCATCAAGGCCCACGCATCCGAGGTTTTCCCCTGAATGCCGGGGCTGGCTGCGATTGGCGGGACACGTGTCAGCAGAGAACCCCGCCTGACACCTCGATCCGCTGGGCGTTGACCCAGCGGAAGTCGTCGCTGAGCAGGGCGGCGATCATCGAGCCGATGTCATCCGGCTGGCCGACGCGCCCAAGGGGCGTGAGGGCGGCGATCTGCTGCTTCATCTGCGGGCTGTTGCGCAGGCGGCCATCGGCAAAGTCAGTCTCAATCGCGCCGGGGGCGACAGTATTGGCGCGGATGCCGCGCACGCCCCATTCGCGAGCGAGGTAGCGCGTCATGACCTCCAGCGCGCCCTTGGCCATCGCGTAAGCGGCGTTGGTCGGATTCGAGAATCGCGCCAGGCCGCTGGAGATATTGATGATCTGTCCGCCATCTTCCAGGAGGGGCAGCAGCTTCTGTGTGAGGAAAAACGGCCCTTTCACATGGACCTTCATCAGCCGATCGAACTGCTGCTCGGTGGTCGATTCGATCGGGGCTGGATCGGCAAAGCCGGCATTGTTGACCAGGTAGTCGAACGTGCTGCGGTTCCACTTGCGATTAAGCACGGCCGCGAGCTGCTCGACGAAGGCGGAGAAGGTTGCGACGTCGGTGGTGTCCAGGCGGAGTGCGGCTGCCGTGCCGCCGGTCTGTTCGATTTCCGAGACGACGGCGTCGGCTTCAGCCTGGCGGGTGTGGTAGGTGAGGATGACGCCGATGCCGCGGCGCGCGGTGTGGAGCGCGGCGCTTTTGCCCAGGCCGCGGCTGCCGCCTGTGATGAGTGCGAGCTTCATGTGGGTCTCCTTCCGGGGAAGCGGCGGTTAGGTCGGTGGTCTGCCCGGATGCTAGTTCCGCCATCGACGTGCGATCAACCGGGCAGGACCGTTCAGTTCGCCAGTTCGCCCTGGAGCGCGTAAGGCTTGAGGCTGGTGATACGCACCTTGAGGGGAATCGGTTTGAGGACGGCATAGACGGGCACAGCCGATTCGAGCTTGTGCCGCGTGGCCTCCGTGAGCGACAGCGTCAGGTGACGCTTGCGCGCCAGGTCGTAGATCTCGGCGTACATCTGACCATCCGCGACGACGGTCGACGTGCGGCCGTGGACGTTGAGCGTAACGATGTCGCCGACGGACGCACCGGCGAGGGCCTCGTCGAATCCATTGGCCTCAGCCTCGCGCGAATCGACCTGCCGGAAGCGGTCGGGATCCGTGCTGGCCAGCTCCGCATCGCCGCTGGAGCGGGTTGCAATCAGGTCCGGGGCGAAGTCGAAGGATTCGATGCGGCTGTTGTGGTCGACGCCAAGCCGCTGGCGGGCCTGGTCGAGCGTGTCGGCTGCCTGGTTCACCCAGCGGATGAAGCGCTTGCCGCTGTCCTGTTGCGGGTCGTAGATGTTGCCGTCGATGGTGACCTGATAGTCGGATGGGCGATTGCCGCGCTTGAACTCGCCGATGCTGGTGACCATGGCGTAGTCGCCGCGCCATGCCTTGATGCGATTGTGGCGGACGGTGATGTTCCAGATATTGCGCTGGCGTTCGGCATCGTGGTTGACGCCATCGCGGTTGAGATCGCGGAACTCAATGCCTGTGCCGCAGTCCACGATCGTGTTGCCCTCGACGACGACATTGCGGCTGTCGAGGATGCCGATGCCGGCGGAAACATTGGAGTAGATGACGTTGTCAGTGATCCAGCCATTGCCGGTGTTGGCTTCGGTCCAGATGCCCACAGCCGCCCACGGCTGATCAACCCTGTCGCGGCCGTTTTCCAGCCCGACGCCGGCATGATTGCCGAAGATCGTGCATCGGGTGATGACGTAATCGCTGTTGTCCCAGTCCATCCACCAGCCCGAGCCGTAGTTGTCGTAGCTGATGACGCCCTCCACCCGCATACCCTGCGTGACGAGGAACTTGCACGCGCCGCTGTTGCCACCGGGTGAATCGGGAAACTGGTTGCAGCGGCGGATGATCGTGTCTTTGACCGTGATGTTCTTGCCGAACCCGCCGGACATGCCGTTGTTGCCGCAGTCCTGGATGACGGTGCGGAGGATGGTGATGTTGTCGCCGCGCGCGGCGATGCCGTCGTAGTCAGCGCGGTCGATGATGCAGTCCTCGATGCGCCAGCCTGTGCCGGCGCCGATGGCTGTGCCGATGGCGTTTTCGAAGACCAGGCCGCGGAGGGTGATCCATTGGGCGCCTTCCCACCGTTCGGGATTGGCTGGGTCGCGGCGGGGCGGGCCGAACAGCAGGGGGTACTCGCGATGGTGGTACTTGTCCTGCCGGTCGCCGCCGGAGATGACGACCGTCCCGGGCACCTCAGCCATGAAGGTGATGGGGGCTTCGGGTGTGCCCGAGCGGTTGATGATGATGCTCCGCTCGACGTATCGGCCGGGGCGGATGATGACAGTGTCGCCGGGCGCCACGCCCATGACAGCGCGGCTGACGGTCAGGAACGGCCGATCGGCGGACCCCGGCCCCTGGTCCGTGGCTTGCGGATGGTTCTGATCGACGTAGCGCACGGCAGCCATGGCATTCAGGGACAGCACCAGCACGAGCACCCCAATCCGATAGACGAGCATTCACCAATCTCCCAGCGACGGACAACCGGCGCGGATCACCTGCAGCCAGCCGTGGGCGATCCGTCCGCAGAGCATAGACCCCCGGCTTTGGCCGGCGTTTGTGAAAAAAGCGGCAGGGACCGCCAGCCCCTTGAGTTCTCGAAAGTTACGAGCAGCCGCCCATACCAGCCGGGTAGCGCCTGTGAGGATGCCTGTTTCCGTTGCCGCGTCAATCCGCCTTGGCGGTGCAAAAACATGAAATGGAAACGTGAAATACCGAAGAAGTTTCCGTAGGATAGAAGATGATGAAACCCACCCGTCCGCCAACGCGCGACGAATCGTTGATCCGCCAGCGGCTGATCGACGGGGCGCGGCGCAGTTTTCTCTCGCAGGGGTTTCGCGGGGTCACGATGGATGACCTGGCGGCGGCGCTGGGTGTCAGCAAGAAGACCTTCTACCAGCACTTCGACAGCAAGCGTACGCTGCTGCAGGCCGTGCTCGACGCCAAGCTGGCTGAGGCCCAGTGGGAGCTGGGGGAAATCCTCGAGCGCAATCAGCCCGTCCAGCAGCGCCTTGCCGAGCTGGTCGCGTGCGTCCAGCGGCATACGCAGGAGCTTCAGCCGGCATTCATCCGCGACATGCGCCGCGAAGCGCCGGAGCTGTTCGAACAGATCAGCCGGCGGCGCAGCGAGCTGATCAGCTCGGTCTTCACGCGCGTCCTCACCGACGGCCAGCGCGAAGGCGTCATCCGCCGCGACGTGCCGATCCGGCTGATGATCGAGATGCTGCTGGCTGCCGTGGCGGCGGTCATCAATCCGACCAAGCTGGCAGAGATCGACATGACGCCGCGGCAGGCGTTCAGCGCAGTAATGGATGTCTTCCTCGACGGTGCACGCAGTGCCCAACGCGGGAGGGCGTCATGAGACGGCTCACTCCTTCCATAGACGCGATCTGCCTTGTGCTGATGGCGATGCTCCTCGTCGGGTGTGATGGAGATCAGTCGCCGTGGGTACAGGGATATGTCGAAGCGGAGTTTGTGCATGTGGCGTCGCCGCTGGCGGGGCGCGTGGTGCAGTTGCATGTCCAGCGGGGGCAGCAGGTGCAGGCGGGACAGATGCTCTTTGAGCTCGACACAGAGCGCGAGGCGGCTGCCCATGCGGAGGCCGAGAAGCGGCTGGAACAGGCCATGGCGACGCTGGCGGATCTGCAGAAGGCCCAGCGTCCCAGCGAGATTGCAGCCGTGGAGGCGCAACTGGCTGAGGCGCAGGCGGCCTTGCGATTCGCCCGCCGCGAGTTGGACCGGCTGGAGGGCCTTCAGCCAAGTGGCGGGGCGTCCATCCTCGAGCTGGAAAAGGCGCGGGCCACGCACGACCAGGCTATTGCGCGCGTGGCGCAGTTCGAGTCGGTGGTGGAGACGGCGCGGTTGGGCGCACGCGAGGACCTGATCCGGGCGGCTGAAGCCGATGTGGCTGCGCGACAGGCCGCACTGCAGCAGGCGGCGTGGAATCTCGATCAGAAGCGCCGCGTTGCCCCGCAGGACGGGCTGGTCTTCGACACGCTGTTTCGCGTCGGCGAGCAGGTCCCAGCCAATCAGCCGGTTGTCACGCTCCTGCCGCCGGCCAACATCAAGGTCCGCGCATTCGTCCCGCAGGCGCAACTCAGCCGCATCAGGGTCGGTGATCCCGCCGCCGTGCGCGTGGATGGGATAGCTGATCCGATGAAGGGGATCGTTTCGTTTATCTCCCCGCGCGTCGAGTACACGCCGCCGGTCATCTACAGCCGCGAAAGCCGCGACAAGCTGGTCTTTATGGTCGAGATCACCTTCGCGCCTGACGTTGCGGAGCAACTGCATCCCGGCCAGCCGGTGGATGTGTCGTTCGAGGCGTTGCCATGAACGAGGAGCTCGCCATCGACGTCCGTGGCATGACGCGGCGATTCGGTTCGCTGCTGGCGGTCGATCACATCGATCTGCAGGTGCGCAAGGGCGAGGTTCATGGCTTTCTCGGCCCCAATGGCAGCGGCAAGACGACGTTCATCCGCATGATCTGTGGGCTGCTTCGCCCGGATGACGGGAGCGGCACCTGCCTGGGATACGACGTCATCCGCGAAAGCGATCAGATCAAGCGGCATGTCGGGTACATGACCCAGCGCTTCAGCTTCTGGGAGGATCTGACGATCCGCGAGAATCTGGACTTCGTGGCGCGGATGTACGGCGTGCCGGGCCGGCGGCAGGCCGTGCAGGAGGCGATCGAGCAGCTCGGGCTGGAGAAGCGTGCGTCGCAACTGGCCGGGTCGCTGTCGGGGGGATGGAAGCAGCGGCTGGCGCTGGCGGCCTGCATGATCCATCGGCCGAAGCTTCTGCTGCTGGATGAGCCGACGGCTGGCGTCGATCCCAAGGCGCGGCGGGATTTCTGGGCGCAGATCCACCATCTGGCCAGCCAGGGGCTGACATTCCTGATCACGACGCACTACATGGATGAAGCCGAGCGGTGCCATCGCCTGGCATTCATCTCGGCTGGCCGTTTGCTGACCAGCGGCACGGTGCGGGAAGTGCTCGACCAGGCCGGGCTGACAACATGGGCTGTGCAGGGGCCGGAGCTGCCGGCGCTCAGCGAGGAACTGTTGCGCCGGCCGGGCGTGCAGCAGGCAGTGCCTTTCGGTGGCACACTTCATGTCAGCGGGGATGATCCGCAGGCGCTGGAGGATGCGATCGAGCCGTATCGTCAGCCGCCGTATCGGTGGGAGCCGGTCGCGTCATCGCTGGAGGATGTCTTCATCCATCTCATGAACAACAACGGGAGGGGGGCATGAGATGGTCGACGCCGTTTTCCTGGGGGCGCTTCACTGCCATTCTGGTGAAGGAATTCATCCAGATGCGCCGGGATCGGCTGACCTTCGGGATGATCATCGGCATCCCGCTGATGCAGTTGATCCTCTTCGGCTATGCGATCAATACCGATCCGAAAAACCTGCCGACAGCCGTGCTGATGGCCGACAACGGCCCGTATGCCCGCAGCATCCTGCAGGCAATGCGGACCAGCCGTTACTTTGATCTCGGCTACGAGGTGTCCTCCGAAGCCGAAGCTGAGCAACTGCTGGCGCGCGGGAAGGTGCAGTTCGTCGTCAGCATTCCGCCGAGCTTCTCGCGCGACCTGCTGCGCGGCGATCGGCCAGCCGTTCTCATCGAAGCCGACGCCACCGATCCCGCAGCCACAGCCAACGCGATCGCACACCTGCGCGCTGTGATCCAATCGGGCCTGCGGCATGAGCTGGAAGGGGCTCTGGCGCCGCTGGCTGTGGGGAATGATCCCGTCGAGCTGCGCGTCCATGCCCGCTACAACCCCGAGGCGCTGACGCACTACAACATCGTCCCCGGGCTGATGGGGGTCGTACTGACAATGACGATGGTCGTCATCACAGCCGTCGCGATCACGCGCGAGCGTGAGCGGGGGACGATGGAGAATCTGCTGTCGATGCCAACGCGACCGCTGGAGGTCATGGTCGGCAAGATCGTGCCGTATGTCCTGCTGGGGTACATCCAGATGGGGCTGATCCTGATCGCAGCCCGTGTCCTGTTTGATGTGCCCGTCGCCGGGTCCGTGCCGCTGCTGTTGACGGTGTCGCTGCTGTTCATCGTAGCCAATCTGGCGGTGGGCGTGACGTTCTCGACGATCGCGCGCAACCAGCTTCAGGCGATGCAGATGTCGTTCTTCTTCTTCCTGCCGTCGCTGATGCTGTCGGGGTTCATGTTTCCATTCCGCGGCATGCCGACCTGGGCGCAGTGGATCGGACAGGTGCTGCCGCTGACACACTTCCTGCGCGTGGTGCGGGGGATCATGCTGAAAGGCAACGGCTGGCCGGAGATCGCCGGGGAGCTTTGGCCGATCGGGGTGTTTGCGGCAGTGGCCTTGATGATCGGCCTGACGCGGTATCGGAGGACACTCGATTGATCTGGCGTGAGAGGACCGCCAAAGGCGCGATGAGCGCGAAGGCGTCGCGAAGGGAGGAAGCGCGTGCCACACTGGGGGGGGACGGAGGGCAGGAGGAAAGCAATCGTGCTGCTGGCTTTGGGATCTTTGGTTTTTTGGGGGCTGTGCGCTCGATGCCGTCGCGGCCAACGCCTTTTCATATGTTTCGCCGTAAAGCCGTGAGAATCCACAAGTGCAAACGTTGTATCGACAAAGCCAGCCCAGCCGTTATCCTACCGATGCACCTGTGAAACGGGAGGACAACCATCGTGGCCAAGCGATACTCGATCGGTTTTGACTTCGGCACGGAATCCGTGCGCGTGGTGGTCGTCGACATCGCCGACGGCCGCATCGCCGGCCAGGCCGTGCATGCCTATGCGCATGGCGTGATTGATGAGTCCCTGCCGACAACCGGCAAGCGCCTGCCGCCGGACTATGCGCTTCAGGATCCCGAAGACTGGCTGGCCAGTGCCGAGCGTGCCTGTCGAAGCGCGGTGAAGGCTGCGGGTGTCACCGCCGACCAGATCGTCGGCATCGGCGTTGACTTCACGAGCTGCACGATGCTGCCCGCGATGGCCGACGGCACGCCGCTGTGCAAGCTCGATCGCTTTGCCGGTGAACCGCTGGCCTGGCCGAAGCTGTGGAAGCATCACGGCGCCAAAGCCGAGACCGATCGCATCAACGATGTCGCCTCTGCCCGCCGCGAGAAATGGCTGAAGCGATATGGTGGAATCATCGGCATCGAGTGGTTCTTCCCCAAGATCCTCGAAACGCTCAACCACGCGCCGAAGGTCTATGAAGCCACGGAAGTCTGGCTGGAAGCCGGCGACTGGTTTGTGTGGCAGCTCATCGACGGGCCGTTTCCCGCCTGCTCGCCGCAGAACCTCGTCCGTTCGACCTGCCAGGCGGGCTACAAGGCGATGTGGAACAGCCATACGGGCTATCCGAGCGTCGACTACTTCAAAGCCGTGCATCCGAAGATGGGCAACGTCGTTACCGAGAAGATGCCCGGCAAGCTGCTGAGCCCCGGACGGGCAGCCGGGGGCTTGTCGCAGGCATGCGCCAGGCGCCTGGGGCTCAAGCCCGGCATCCCCGTGTCAGCCGCCATCATCGACGCGCATGCGGGCGTGCCGGGAGCCGGCGTGTCGGGAGCCGACACGATGGTGCTGGTCATGGGCACCAGCTCGTGCCACATGCTCAACTCGAAGATCGAAGCCTTCGGCAAAGGCGTTGCCGGTGTGGTGGAAGACGGCATCCTGCCGGGGTTCTTCGGATATGAAACAGGGCAGGCCAGCGTGGGCGACGCGTTCGCGTGGCTGGTGGAGAAGTTCGGCCTGTCGCATGCGGACTTGAACAGGGAGGCGGCTGCATTGCCGCCGGGATCGGGTGGTGTGCTGGCGCTGGACTGGCTGAATGGTTGCCGCACGCCGCTGATGGATGGCCGGCTGAGCGGTGCGTTCGTCGGGGTGACGCTCAACACCCAGCCGGCGCAGATGTATCGCGCCCTCATGGAAGCGACGGCCTTCGGCGTCAGATGGATTGTCGAGACGCTCCAGGACGCGGGCGTGCCGGTGAAACGCTTCGTGGCGTCGGGCGGTCTGCCGGTGAAAAGCCCGCTTCTGATGCAGATCTACGCCGATGTGCTGGGCAAGCCGATCAAGCTGGCCGAGAGCGATCAGTCGGTGGCGCTGGGAGCCGCGATCCTCGGCTGCCTGGCCGCCGGCCCGAGTGCGACCGGCTATCGCACCGCCCCGGCTGCGATCAAGGCGATGGCCCGCCAGCGCGAAGACCTCGAGTACAAGCCGACGCCCGCGGCGAAGAAGCAGTATGAGCGGCTGTATGGCTATTATCGGCGACTGGGCGCGGGAGATGGCGTTGTGGCGAAGATCATGAGGGAACTGAGGAACTTGTGAGTGGTGAAGTTCCAAACCCCAAAGTTCAAAGCTCCAAAGACTCGCCCAATCAGGGCCTTTGGAGCTTTCTTCTTTGTCTGTTTGGATCTTCTTTGGAACTTGGCTCCTGGATCTTGAAGCTTCTGCGAGGCCAGCCTCAGAACCCCGTCCGCTTAAACTGCTTTTCCAGATCCTTCAGCGATAGCCGCAGCGTTGTCGGGCGCCCGTGGGGGCAGTTGCTGCTGCGTTCGACCAGCTCGCGGCGGGCGAGCAGAGCGCTGATCTCCTCCGGCGTGAGCGGATCGCCGGCTTTGATGGCGGCTTTGCAGGCCATCATGTCGAGCACTTCGTGCAACAGCTCCTCTTCATGAAGGTCGAGCAGTTCCTGCTCGCCGCGCTCCAGCAGCTCCTGCACGAAGGTGGCCGGATCGAGCTTGCTCAGGAACGACGGGAACGCCTGCACGGCAGCCGTGTTCGGGCCGAAACGGACGACATCGATCCCCAGGCGCGCCAGCAGCGGCTGAATCTGCTCCAGCAGGGCAAGCTGCCGGTCGCCGGCGGGGAAGGTCGCGGGGATCAGCAGTTGCTGGCTTTCCAAAGGACCCCGGCTGATGCGTGCCAGCAGCTCTTCGTACATGATCCGCTCATGCAGCGCGTGCTGGTCGATGATGATCAGACCGTCTTCGCTTTCAGCCACGAGATAGCTGTTGTGAAGCTGGATGGCTGGGATGCGGCGGCGGTCGGGGATGGCCGGCGCTCCGGTGGGGGCATTGGTGTCGCCGGAATACGCGGGGGCGGAGGAGGGGCCGCCCTCTGAAATCTGAGATCTCAAATCTGGAATTTCAGATTTCAAATTCGAGATCTGAGATTCGGGCGTCGACAACCGCGATCCGAAATCTGAACTGCCAGAGCTCGGATCTCGCCCGCCCGCCAGATTCGGCAGCATCTCCGCATCGCGCTGCGGGGCGGCTGCGCCCAATCCCGCCAGCGAACCTTTGAAGAACTCCGCCAGCTTCGTGCGCATGTCGTCCCGCCGGGCATCATCGATGTCCGACCGCGTCGGCAAGGCGCGCGGCGTCAGGTCGCTGCCCAGCAGGCATTCGCGCACGGCGCCCAGCACCAGGCCGTGGATGCGACCGCCGTCTCGGAAGCGCACTTCGATCTTGGTCGGGTGGACGTTCACATCGACGTCCTGCGGCGGCATCTCCAGCAGCAGCACGGCTGCGGGGTATCGTCCCGGCTCGGTCAAGCCGCGATAGGCTTCGCGCAGGGCGTGCATGATGAACTTGTCGCGGATGTGGCGCCCGTTGAGGTAGAGGTACTGGTACTTGCCCGTCGGCCGGGCCAGCTCCGGCAGGCCGATGATCCCCCGCAGGCGGATCTCGGCATCGGCGGCGTCGACAGCCAGCCGCTGCTCGTGGAAATCCTTCGGCCAGGCCTGCAGCAGGCGATCCTCAGCCGACGTCGGCGGCAGATCGAGCGTCACGCGGCCGTTGTGCAGCAGTTTGAACGCGATCTGCGGATGCGGCAGGGCGAGGCGCAGCACCATGTCGCTGACATGCCCGTATTCCGTCGCGGGCCCGCGGAGGAACTTCCGCCGCGCCGGCGTGTTGTAGAACAGATTTCGCACCTCGACAGTCGTGCCGACGTTGCCAGCCGCGGCTTGCGGGTCGGAGATCGCGCCGCCACGGTTGGTGATCTCGTAGGCGGCGTCATTGGCCGCGACGCGGCTGACGATACGCGCATGGCTGACCGATCCGATGCTGGCCAATGCTTCGCCACGAAATCCCATCGTGGCGATGCGGAACAGGTCTTCGTCGCTGGTGAGCTTGCTGGTGGCGTGTGGGGCGAAAGCCAGCGGCAGATCGGCTGGATTGATCCCCCGGCCGTTGTCCGTGATGCGGATCAGCGACAGCCCGCCATCCTCGACCTCGATGATGATCTGCGACGAGCCGGCATCGATGGCGTTCTCGACCAGCTCCTTCACCACGGAAGCCGGCCGTTCGATCACCTCGCCGGCGGCGATCCGGTTGACGAGGGATGCAGGAAGTTGCTGGATACGGCGATCGGACATCGTTCAGGCATGTTACTGGCCGCCAGCCGGATGTCACTTGTTTCGCACTGCGTGCGTGACCGTTCCCATGCAGTGGAATCCACGAAAGCCGGACCCCGCACCTGACAACGATCCCTGTCGATCTATAATACTCACATGCCGTCCCCACGCCGTTTGTACATGGACAATGCCGCCACGAGCTTCCCCAAGCCGTCGGCGGTTTTGGATGCGATGACCCGCTACGCCACCACCCTCGGCGCCAGCGCCGGGCGCGGTGCGTACCACGAAGCCGTCGAAACCGGCGCCCTGATCGCCACCTGCCGCCAGCGGCTGAACACGCTGTTCAACGGCGAGAACCCCGATCACTTCATCTTCACGCTCAACTGCTCGGGCGCGCTCAACATGGCCATCAAGGGCCTGATCGATCTGCGCCGCGACGCCGCTGAGCAGCACGTGATCTGCACGCGCATCGACCACAACTCGATCCTCCGCCCGCTGAAGGCGCTGGAACAGTCCGGGTGCTGCCATGTGACGCGCGTCGACATCGACCCGAAGACCGGCCTGGCCGATCTCGACCAGATTCGCAGGGCCATCCGCCCGCAGACGAAGCTCATCGCCCTCACGCATGCCTCCAACGTGACCGGCACGGTCCAGCCGATCCGGCAGATCGGCCAGATCGCCCGCGAGCACGGCATCCCGCTGCTGGTCGATGCCGCGCAAAGCGCCGGGCATCTGCCGATCGACGTGCAGGCCGACGGCATCGACCTGCTGGCGGCGCCGGGACACAAGGGCCTGCTGGGCCCGCTGGGGACGGGTTTCCTCTATATCCGGCCAGGGATCGAGAAGATCCTCCGCACCACGCAGGAGGGCGGCACCGGCTCGGTCAGCGAGGAAGACACTCAGCCGGAGTTCATGCCCGACAAGTACGAACCAGGCAGCCACAACGCCATCGGCATCGCCGGTCTGTCCGAGGGCGTGCAGTGGATCCTCAATGAAGGCATCGACCGCCTCAAGGAGCACGACCTGGACCTCGTGCGCGTCTTCATCGACGGTGTCAGCTCGATCGAGGGCCTGACCTACTACGGTCCGCAGGGCGTGCGCGACCGCATGGGCGTCTTTTCCGTGCGGATCGACGGGCTCGACCCGCAGGAATTGGCGATGGTGCTGGAGACGCAGTACGGCATCCTCACGCGCCCGGGCCTGCACTGTGCGCCGCTGGTGCATGAAGCCATCGGCACGCTCCAACTCGGCGGAACGACGCGCTTCAGCTTCTCGCCGTTCCTGACGCGGCAGGACGTGAAGTTCGCCACCGATGCGCTGGCCGAGATCGCGATGAGCCGCGTGGGCGTCTGATGCGCATCGCTGCCGGATGCGCGCAAGGGCCGGTGCGCTGGCAGGATGCACGTCATGCGATCCGCTGCGCCTGCCGCGGAGGACGTCCCCCAGGAAAGGCACTTGAGCTTTTCGCCGCCGAACCAGCCGCACCAAGCGGCGGAGATGCGCGTCTCGATCATCCCGACGACACACCTGCTGGCTGCGGATATCCGCCGCACGGCCGGCACGCAGACGGAGGCCCAGCTCGAGCAGCTCCTGCTGGCCGGTGCGACCATCGCAGCCCAGACGGGCACGGGCGAGCACGAGATCGACCTGCCCGAGGGCCTGAAACGGCAGGGGATGAGCATTTCGATCTCGGCCGTGCAGTCCGGCGAAGGCCGCGTGGCCCAGATCACCGCGACGGTTGAGCAGGATTCCGCCATCCAGACGATTCGGCTGCAGCGACGCGGCGACGGCTGGGCCATCGTCGAGGCTGCGCGCCACTAGGGGTAGTGCCGGGGTGAGGGGTTTGACACGCATTTGGCACTGAATACAGTGACCCCGGCATGAAAATATCCATGGAATGGTTGGGCCAATACCTCGCAGCCGAGGTTTCGGGCGAGGCGGCTGGCGATGCGCTGACCAACGCCGGCCTGCCGGTCGAGCAGATCGACCGGGTTGGCGATGACACGGTCATCGACGTCGAGGTCACCAGCAATCGCGGTGACTGCCTCTCGCATGTGGGCGTTGCGCGCGAGCTGGGGGCGCTGCTGGGGTGCGGCGTGCGGCCGCTGGAGATCGGCGAGGAACCGGGGGCGGGCGACAGTGCGCCCGTGAGCGTGCGCATCGATGCCCCGGACTACTGCGGCTACTACAGTGCCCGCATCATTCGCAATGTGAAGGTCGGCCCGTCGCCGGGGTGGATGCGGCGGCGGCTCGAAGCCGTCGGCCTGCGGTCGATCAACAACGTCGTCGACGTCACCAACTACGTGATGTACGAGCTCGGCCAGCCGCTGCATGCCTTCGACTACGACAAACTCGCTGGGAAACAGATTATTGTCCGCACCGCGAAGCGCGGCGAGAAACTGACGACCATCGACGGACGCGAGCGTCAGCTTGATGATGGCATGCTGGTCATCGCCGATGCTGAGAAGCCGGTGGCGCTGGCGGGCGTGATGGGGGGCCTGGATACGGAAGTCAGCGAGTCGACGACGACCGTGCTGCTGGAGTCGGCGCGCTTCGATCCGCTGATCGTGCGGCGCACGGCGCGGCGGCTGGCGATGATGAGCGACAGCTCCTATCGCTTTGAGCGCGGGATTCCGAAGACGCTGCCGCCGCAGGCCAGCGCGCGGGCGGCGCGGCTGATTGTCGAGACGGCTGGCGGGCAGATCGTCGGCCCGATGGTGGCAGCCGGCGATGCGACGCCGGAGAACCGCCAGCTTGTGCTTCGGATCGCACGTTTGCGGGCGCTGCTGGGGGTCGACTGGGAAGTCGACCGCATCGTCGATGCCCTGCATCGGCTCGGCCTGCAGCCGGCTCGCGAAGCTGAGAGCGTGCGCGTCACCGTGCCGCCGTGGCGGATGGATCTGTCGATCGAAGCCGATCTGATCGAGGAAGTGGCGCGCGTCGTCGGATATGAGCAGATTCCGGTGCGCGACGAGTTGACGCTGAGGGTCATGCCGCAGTCGCCGAAGCAGCGTGCGGCTGAGATGATCAATGACGTGCTGGTCGGCGCTGGCTATTTCGAAGCCATTACGTTCTCGTTCGCCAGCGATGCGCTGGCGGGGGATTTCCTTCCGCCGGAAGCGCGCGGGTTGCCGCGTGCGGCGCACGCAGTGCGCAAGGCGGACGGGCAGCTTCGGCCAAGTCTGCTGCCAGGCTTGCTGGAGGCGGTGCGCCGCAACGAGACCGCCGGCGTCGAGCAGGCGAAGCTATACGAGATCGGCTCGACGTTCTGGACGGCCGCCGCGGGCCAGGTTGAGGAGCGTCGGCGGATCGGCCTGGTCGGCAGCGATGATCTGCGCGAGGTGCGGGGCGTCGTGGAGGCGATCTTGCACCGCCTGGATGCGCAGCGGCCGATCGCCGTTGTTCCCGAGGATCGCGCCGGCTACGCCAAAGGCGCGGCTGCGCGGATCGAATGGGGCGGGCAGACGATCGGCTGGTTCGGCAAGATCGATGCGAAGGTGCTGGATAAGCTCAGCCTGCGGGGTAGACCTGCGGCGGCGGAGCTGGAGCTGGCGCCTCTGCTGGCGGGTGCGCAGCTTGTACCGCAGCTTCAGCCGCTGCCGCGCTTCCCGGCTGTCCGACGCGACCTGTCGCTGATCGTGTCCGAGCAGACCCGGTACGAGCAGATCGCCGCCGTCGTCGCGCAGGCCAAGCCGGAGATGCTCGAGAACACCGAGTATGTCACCACCTACCGCGGCAAGCCGCTGGAGCGCGGGCAGAAGAGCGTCACCATCACGCTTGTGTTCCGCTCGCCCACCACGACGCTCACCAGCGAACAGGTGGAAGCATCGGTCCAGCGCGTGATCGAGGTGGCCAAGCATGAGCTGGGCGCACAGCTTCGGATGTGACGTGGTTTGCCCGTAGCCGGTTGTCAGCGATCCGTTGTATTGAGCAACTGACAACTGACGGCGCATCCCCTATCATCTGTCGCCCCTGAACCAAGGAATTCCTATGCCTTCAGAGATAACGATGCCGCAGCTCTCGGACACGATGACCGAGGGCACACTGGTCAACTGGAAAGTGAAAGAGGGGGACAAGGTCAAAGCCGGCGATGAGATCGCTGAGGTCGAGACCGACAAGGCCGTCATGCCGATGGAGGCGTTCGACAGCGGTGTGATGGCGATCCAGATCGCCAAGCCGGGGGACAGGGTCCCCGTCGGCGGCGTGCTGGGCGTGATCGCGACTGCGGGTGAGAAGCCTGAAGAGGTCAAGAAGCAGTATGCCGGCAAGAAGCCTGCTGAGGCAGCCGGTGGCGCAAAGCCGACAGGCGCTGCGAAGCCCCAGCCGGCGCCGGCACCCGCCGAGCGGCCCGCTCCTGCGGCGAAGCAGGAAGCCAAGCCCGCCCCCAAACCCGCGCCGGGCGGGCGGCCCAAGTCGTTCAATTTCGACCTGGTCGTCATCGGCGGCGGGCCGGCGGGCTACGCAGCCGCGATCCGCGCCGGCCAGCTCAAGAAGCGCGTCCTGTGCGTCGAGAAGGAAAACCTCGGCGGCACGTGCCTCAACTGGGGCTGCATCCCGACCAAGGCCCTGCTCGATTCGGGCGCGTTTGTGCGCAAGATGCGCGAACATGCCGGCGAATTCGGAATCACCTTCGACAACATGAAGGTCGATTTCGAGAAGATCATCGCCCGTTCGCGTGGGATCGCCGATCGGCTGTCCAAGGGGATCGCGCATCTGTTCCGCAAGTACGAGGTGAAGCACGAGGTGGGCCACGGCCGCATCAGCAAGGCTCACACGGTCGAGATCCGCGGCGCCGACGGCAAGACCAAGGAAGTGACGGCTGAGCACATCATGATCGCGACGGGCGCCAAGGCGCGCACGCTGCCGGGGGTGGAGCTCGATGGCAAGACGATCATCACCTCGCGCGAGGCGATGGTGCTGCCCAAGCAGCCCAAGCGGATGGTGGTGATCGGCGCCGGGGCGATCGGCTGTGAGTTCGCCGATTTCTACAACGCCCTGGGGACGGAGGTGACCATCATCGAGCTGATGGAGCACCTGCTGCCCATCGAAGACCTGGATGTGCAGGTGGCGCTGGAGCGGCAGTTCACCAAGCGCGGCATGAAACTGCTGCTCAAGAGCAAGACCGAGAAGGTGGAGAAGACCAGGAGCGGCGTGAAGGTGACCGTCGCCACGCCCGACGGGCAGAAGACCGTCGAAGCCGATGTCTGCCTGATGGCTGTTGGTGTGCAGGGCAACGTCGACGACATCGCCGATCCGTCCATCGGCCTGGAAATCGTGAAGAACCACGTGAAGGTCGACGAGTCGTACCGCACGAACGTGGAAAACGTCTGGGCGGTGGGCGACGTGATCGGCCCGCCGTGGCTGGCGCATGTGGCGCACCACGAGGCGGTGCTGTGCGTGGAAGGGATCTTCGGCGGCCATCCGCACAAGATCGACTACAGCCAGATCCCCGGCTGTACGTACACGCATCCGCAGGTGGCGAGCATGGGCCTGACGGAACGGAAGGCCCGCGAGCAGGGGCGGGAGATCAAGATCGGCAAGTTCCCGTTCCAGGCCAGCGGGCGCGCCCTGGCGGCCGGCGAGCCGGACGGGTTCGTCAAGCTGATCTTCGACAAGAAGTACGGCGAGCTGCTGGGCGTACACATGATCGGCGAGAATGTCACGGAATTGCTCTCCGAGCTGGTGCTGGCCCGCAAGCTCGAAGCCACCGAGGCTGAGATCATCGAGGCGATGCACCCGCATCCCACGCTCAGCGAAGCCGTAATGGAAGCCGCGGGCGTCGCCGACAGCCGGGCCATCCATTTTTGATACTCGTCCGCCAACCGCAATGATCTGTTACAGGAGGCAGGATCGGCCCCCGCGCCGATCCTGTTTGCGGGGGTGGAGTAACTTGACATAGCGCCTTGCGGTGGCCGAAGATACCGCAAATCGTATGAGCCAAGCCATCGTACTACAGCATGTAGCGCACGAAGGTCCCGGACGCATCGTCCCGGTGCTGCGCGACTTCGGTATTCCGGTGCAGATCCGCCGTCTGTATGCCGGAGACGAAGTACCGACGGATCTCGATGAGATCCGCCTCCTGATCGTCCTGGGCGGTCCGCAGCATCTGCCGGATGATATCCAGACCACGCCGTACCTCGAACAGGAGCTGGCGCTGCTGAAGCGCATGGTCGAGCAGGATCGGCCGGTGCTGGGCATCTGCCTTGGAGCGCAACTGCTGGCAATGGCTGCCGGCGCGAAGGTGTATCCGAACACCAAGCCTGGTCCCACACCCGACCAACCGGGCGAGCCGTTGCCGGAACTGGGCTGGAAGCCGGTGAAGTTCCCGTTCCCCGGGGGGACGGATCCGATCGTCGCGGGTCTGCATGACGGCGCGATGATGTTCCACTGGCATTTCGACACGTTTGATCTGCCGAAGCTGCCGGCGCCGGCCAACCAGCCGCCAGGTCCGCCGCCACCGACGGGCAATGTGCTGCTCAGCAGCACCGACACCTGCAAAAACCAGGCATTCCGATTCAAGAACCGGCTGGTCGGATTCCAGTATCATTTCGAGTTCACGCCCGAGCAGATCGAGGCGGTGGTAGCCAGTGCCGGGGAGAATGAGCTGAAGCACCTCGGGCCGGATGGTCCGGAGATGATTCGCGAGCAGACGATTCGGTACTACCCGCAACATGCGCGGCTGGGAGATCGTATCCTGAGGAACTTTGTGCAGTTTCTGAAGGTGTACCAGGAAAGGTAAGCAAGACGAGCCGGTTGGCAGCGGCCGAAAGGCGGTTGCGGATCGGCTGGTTGACCTTTCCGCCCATATGGCGCGACTGATCCATTATCTTCGCACGCTGCCGGAACGGCAGATGGTCCGGCCGTGGGCGCTGGCCGTACCGATTTTGGTGCTGCTGGTTGCGGCGCCGCTGCTGCGCCCGCTGCGCCATCCGATGCCCAGCCAGATCTCGCGCGACGAGGTCACGCGCCTGGCCACGATCCAGGCGATCGTCGAGCACGGCACGCTGGACCTTCAGCAAGCCGAGCTGACCGTTACGCCTTACGGCCTGGCGATCCAGGAGACGCAGGGCATTCGCCAGCCGCCGATGCTGGCGGTGCTGCTGGCCCCGACATACTGGATGCTGCACCGGTGGGGGATCACCATGGACGAGAACCCACACCTGGTGGCGTATCTGCTGACGCTGGTGGGGGTTACGATTCCTGTGGCGCTGGCAGCCGGGCTGATCTACCGCATGGGGCGGCTGTTTGAGTTGAAGCGACATGTGCGAACCGCCCTGGCGGCGCTGGTGGTCTTTGGCAGCGGGCTGATCAGCTACGCGACGGTACTGAACGCTCATGCGCCCGCCGCGACACTGGTGCTGGCTGGATCGGCATGCCTGATTCACGTGGCGATCATCGGCCGGCCGTCAACGAACTTCATCTGGCTGACGATCTGCGGTGGGGCGTTCTCCCTGGCGGGGATGATCGATCCGCCCGCGGTGATCTTCGTGTTCCTGATGGCGTTTGTGGTGCTGGCTCTGCGGTGGAAGGTGCAGTGGCGGGCAGCCGGCGTGGTGTGCTTCCTGCTGGGTGCGGCGTTGCCGGTGGCGGCGCAGGTCGCGCTGGCGGGGAGCCTGGATGATCTCCTGCCGGCGGAGCTTCGTGGCGAACAGCCGGTCGTGCCGCGGACGGCAGTCGTCGATCTCCAGGATGCACTGGAGCCCGATGGGCCGACCACCTTCGGCGGGATCGTGCTGGAAGACCTGGGCAAGCTGCTGGCGGCGCTGGCAGGGGGCCACGGCCTGCTCAGCCATTTCCCCGTGCTGGTGCTGGGGCTGTTCGGAATCGCAGCCGTGATGCACCGCCACTGGACGGTGGCGACGAAGGTTTTTGCCACCGCGACCGTTGGCGGGGCGGTGGTGATCATCATCGGCTGCGTGATCTGGCTGGTCGACTGGAGCGATGCGATGTTCGCCGTGCGGTGGTTTGTGGTGTTCTCGCCGCTGCTGCTGTTCTGGGCGGGGGCGTGGATGCGCCGCAGCCATCGGCCGATGACGTGGGCACTGGTCGGCGCTGTCGCGGGGTTCAGCGTGTGCGTGTCGCTGATCGGAGCGACCAATCCGCTGCCGCGTCACGGGTATACGGGGTACACCGCCGTGGGGGCATTCCGGGCGCTGCAGGAGCCGCCGGCCGCATCCGGCCTGCTGGCGGATGGCTCGCGGTGATACGGCCCGGCGCCGCGACGACGCGCTCGACGGGGGCAGTGGGACGAGCAGCCAGGACCGATCCTTGAGCGATCCACAGTCCATCTTCACCCACCAAATCGATTTCGATCCGGCAGGCGACTTCGAGGCGTTTCTCAAGTCCGTGCCGGCGCGGTGGGTCGTCTACCTGATGAGCGACGGCGATGGCCAGCCGATCCAACTGCTGTGCGTCCGCAACCTGCGAGCCAGCCTCAAGCGTCGGCTGGGCGGCGAGGAGACGGTCGGCCCGACGCGGAAGATCAACTATCGCGAGCTGGTTCGACGAATCAGTTGGCGGGCGGTCGACAGCGTCTTCGAAGCCGACTGGCAGTACTACGAGCACGCCCGGCAGCTTTTCCCCGACACGTATGGCGGCATGAGCGGATTTCGTAAGACCTGGTGGATCCACGTCGATCCGCAGGCCACGCATCCCCGCTATACCAAGACGAACGATCCAACAGCCGGCATCGGGCGATATTTCGGGCCGATCGAGGATAAGCACGGCGCCGGCAAGCTGGTCGAGCATATCGAGGCCCTGTTCGACCTGTGTCGCGACTATCGCCTGCTGACACAGGCTCCGCATGGCGGACCGTGCGCGTGGAAGCAGATGGGCAAGTGCGTCGGTCCGTGCGATGGGACGATCTCGCTGGAGGTTTATCGGCAGCTCATCGCTTACTCTGCCGACGTGTTGGCGGATCCGCATGGGGCGATCGAGCGGGAGACCCAGCGGATGCACGCAGCGGCGGCCGCGCTGGCGTTCGAATCGGCTGGGGCGATCAAGCAGTACATCGATCAGCTCAGCCGGCTGACCAAGGCGTCAGCCCGGCGGATGCGGCCGCTGGAGCAGTTCAAGTACCTATCGGTGCAGCCGGGCCCCCAGCCGGGCAAAGCCAAGCTGTTCCTGATCCTTCCCGGGAGGATCGAGGAGGTGGCCGGACTGATCGACGCCCCGGGGCTGGTGTCGGACATCCTGCGGCAGGTGCTGGCGCGGGCGGCTGAGCCGATGGGGCGGCTGGATCACGCCGCGGCTGAGCGAATGAGCATCGTCGCCAATCACCTGTTTTCCCCTCGCCATGGTGGGGTATTCCTCCCCCTGGACGAACTGACGGACCGCACGCTGGCCAAAGCCTGGAGGGATCTGCAGAAGCAGAAGCTTGCTCCCGAGTCCGATGACGAGGGCATTACGCGGGAACTGCAGTCGCTGTGACGCCGGTCCCCACGGTCGGCCAGGGGCCAGAGGTCAAACAACCACCCCCCGTTTGACGCTATTGGGGTTGAGTCGTAACATCCGCGTTCCTCCCGATGCGCAACCCTTGGCTGCTGTTGGACCTTGGCGCGGCGGGTATGGTTTGAGGACATGCCGGCGCGCCGGGCGGCCCCTGTCGGGGCGTCGGGCAGGTCGGCGACGGAGTGCACGGCGCCCATGTTCGCGATCATCAGTGACGTTCACGCGAATCTCGAGGCATTGCAGGCTGTGATCGAGGAGATCGACCGGCGCGGGATTCAGCATATCCTCTGCCTGGGCGATACCGTCGGCTACGGCCCTAATCCCATGGAGTGCCTCGATATCGTCTCGTCGCGCTGCCGCGCGAGCCTGATGGGAAACCACGATTTTGCGGTCCTTTACGAGCCGTACAACTTCAACAGCGGCGCGGAGGCTGCATCGTTCTGGACACGCCAGCAGTTTGAGAATGATCCCGACCCGGTTCGCCGGGCAGCGCGATGGCGGCATCTGGGGAATCTGCCGGTGCGGATCCGCACCAGCGAGTTCGTGGCGGTGCACGCCTCGCCGCGGCGGCCGGTCAACGAGTACATCTTCCCGGACGACATCTACACCAATCCGGGCAAGTTCGTCAGCATTTTCGAGCGGTTCGACAAGCTGTGCTTTGTCGGCCACACGCACGTGCCGGGCGTGTTCCTTGAAGGGCCGGACTTCTACAGCCCCGACGAGCTTGACGGGAAGTTCGAGATCAGCGACGAAAAGGCGATCATCAACGTCGGGAGCGTCGGCCAGCCGCGCGACCGCGACCCGCGCAGCAGCTTCGTTGTCGTCAGCGAGACACACGTGGAGTTCGTGCGCGTCCCGTACGACATCCACACGACGGTCAAGAAGGTCGAGGCGATCGAAGAACTGGACAACTTCCTCGGCACGCGCCTGCTCGACGGGCGGTGATGCAGGGAATGTGGGATGAGGAATGATGAATGGCGAATGATGCATGAAAGCCTGGGCAGATCGTTTCATGCACCATGCATCTGCATCCCCGCGACCCGCTCGACTGTCGACCGCAAACAACTGACCACTAACCACTGACAACGGACAACAGACAACTGAAAACCCCCATGGACAACCGCCGTCTCATCCTGGCCATGCTCGTCATGACCGCCTTCATCCTGGGCTGGTCGTGGTTCGTCAATTACATGTATGAGCGGCATCCGGAATGGCGGCGGCCCGGCCAGGAGGTGGTCGAGCAGGTTACGCCCGACACCACGACGATCAGCCCCTCCACGGCGCCCGTGGCCAGCACCCAGCCGGCGACGGGTGAGCCGACCAACGGCACGGCTGCTCAGCCGGCGCCGACGGCTCCGTCGATCGCAGCTTCGGGCCTGCAGGTCCGTGGTGTCGATGAGACGAAGATCGTCGAGCTCGGCTCGGATGTCCGCGATCGCGACAATCCGTATCGGATGAAGCTCGTCATCCACTCGACGGGGGCGGGGTTGGCGAGCGTGACGCTTAACGAGTTTGACGCAGCCGAAGGCGATGACGACGGCAAGGACCGTCCTCATTACATCTTCCAGGAGCCGTTTGCTGATCGCTTGAACGCTACCCAGCCGCTTGCGACGCGCACGCTCGTCGTCAACGGCCAGACGCTGGCTGTCGGAGCCGTCAACTGGAGTGTCATCGATCAGACCGACAACTCCGTGTCGCTGGGTGTGGAACTCGTCTCCGGCGGTCAGGTTGTGGGCCGGGTCATCAAGACGTTTACACTGGCGCGCAGTGACGATCCCAGCCTCGGTTACGAGGTTCAGGTTCGCCAGCGGGTGGAGAATCTCTCGGATCAGCCGCTGGAGGTGCTCGCGACGCTCAACGGCGTCGTGCCGCCGGTGCGTGAGATGTTCAGCACGGATGACCGGCAGATCATCGTTGGCTACAACGACGAGGGCCGCATCACCGTGCGGTCGCACATGCTGGCGGCGGTCAACAATGAGCAGCCGAAGGTCGACCTGACGACCTACGACGAAGCGCGCTTCGCGTGGTTTGGCGCGAGCAGCGTCTATTTCGCAGCCATCGTGCGGCCGGAAGACGCCGGGCGGATCGCCAACGTCACGGCTGAGGCAATCAACCCGCAGTCGGCGCCGGATGACCGGCTGGTGATGACGCAGTTTGCGACCGTTCCGCAGACGGTGGCAGCCGGCGGGGCGGATGAGCTGGACCTGCACGTCTTCCTCGGCCCCAAGCAGCGGAAGGTGCTCAACAGCGCGTACTACTACGCCTTCCCGCTGTCGTACAACAAGACCCTTGCGACGCTCTCCAGCGCCTGCAGCAACGTCTGCACTGCCGACTGGATCATCAACAGCCTCGTGTGGCTGCTGCGGATGTTCCAGGCGATCACGCGGGACTGGGGCCTGGCGATCATCTGCCTGGTGGTGCTGGTCCGTCTGATCCTGCATCCGATCACCAAGCGCTCGACCATCTCCATGCACAAGATGGGCAAGATGGGGCCGGAGATCGAGCGCCTCAAGAAGAAGTACGGCGACAATCGCGAAGAGCTTAACAAGGCGATGATGGAGCTCTACAAGGAGCAGGGCGCCACGCCAATCCTCGGCTGCCTGCCGATGTTCCTGCAGATGCCGATCTGGATCGCACTGTTCAGCGCGCTGCAGAACACGTTTGAGCTGCGGCAGGCGCCGTTCCTGTACGGCTTGCTGTGGATCGACGACCTGAGCAAGCCGGATGCGATCCTGTCGTGGTCGCCGATTCCGCTGATCTTCGGGTTCAAATTGGCCGGGCTGAACCTGCTGCCGATCCTGATGGCGGTAGTCTTCTTCCTGCAGCAGAAGTTCACGCCCAAGCCGCCGGCCACCACGCCCGAGCAGCAGCAACAGCAGAAGATGATGCAGTTCATGACGCTGCTGTTCCCGCTGTTCCTGTACAACGGCCCGTCGGGTCTGAATCTGTACATCCTGACCAGCACGACGATCGGCATCATCGAGATGCGGCGCATCCGCGCTCACATCAAGGAACGCGAGGAGGCGGAAGCCAGGGAGCGGCCGGTTATCGTCGATGCCGGTCCCACCCGCGGCAGCAAGCGCCTGGCCAAGACCAAGCAGCGCACGGCCGAAGAGCCGCCGAAGCGCGGCCTGGCCAAGTGGCTGGCCAGCCTTCAGGAGAAGGCTGAGCAGTTGCAGCGCGAAGCCGAGCGTCGCCAGCGCGAAAAGGGCCGCTGATCGCGGCTGAGCGCCTGTCTGGCGGTTGCGTGCGCCGCGATGCGCAATTCCACCCCTGTGGCGCCGGGTTTGAGACGCGGCAATGGTATTTCCCACCGACGTTGGCTAATCTGTCGGTTGTATGAGCGACCCTGCCTACCAGAAGTGCATCAACCCCGCCTGCGGCGCGACCTATTCGGTTGACCAGGTGCTGATCGCCTGCCGCAAATGCGGCAGCCTGCTCGACATTGCGTACGACTGGTCGAAGCTGAACGTGCCGCGCAAGCTGTCGGACTTTGAGGATCGGTGGAAGACCAAGGGCACCGATATCGAAGGCCGGCTGGACTTCTCGGGCGTGTGGCGCTTCCGTGAGCTGATGCCGTTCTACCGCAGCGAGGAGCAGATCGTCACGATCGGCGAGGGGCGGACGATCCTCCAGCGGGCGGATCTGCTGGCGCGTCAGCTCGGGATGAAGCCGGGCCGCGTCCTGCTGCAGTACGAGGGCCTGAACCCCTCGGGCAGCTTCAAGGACAACGGCATGACGGCTGCGTTCACGCATGCCAACATGGTGGGGGCGCGCAAGGTGGCGTGCGCATCGACGGGCAACACCAGCGCGTCGCTGGCGATGTTCGCCAGCCTGGCGGAAATGCAGGGGATCGTTTTCATCGGCTCGGGGAAGATCGCATTCGGAAAGCTGTCGCAGGCCCTGGACTACGGCGCGCTGACGCTGCAGATCCAGGGGGATTTCGATGACTGCCTGCGCCGCGTGCGGCAGGTGGTGGTCGATGCGCCGGAGCTGGGGATTTACCTAATGAACAGCGTGAATCCGTTCCGGCTTGAGGGGCAGAAGTCGATCATGTTCCGCGTGCTGGAAGCACGCGACTGGGAACCGCCAGACTGGATCATCGTGCCCGGCGGCAACCTGGGCAACTGCTCAGCCTTCGGCAAGGCATTTGCCGAGCTGAAGGAGCTGGGCCTCATCAACAAGATCCCGCGCCTGGCTGTGATCAACGCCAAGGGCGCCAACACGCTCAACGAGGTCTATACGCGGCAGGGCGTCCGCTGGAACGGCGGCAACTATGATCGCGACAAGATCACCCGCCTCTATGCGGCGATGGATGAATCGCACTACAAGGCGCACACGGTCGCCAGCGCGATCGAGATCAGCCGGCCGGTCAATCTTCCCAAGGCGCTGCGGGCGCTGGATGTCATGAACGGCGTGGTGCGCGAGGTGGACGATGAGACGATCCTCGAGCATCGCGCGATGGTGGCCCGCTGGGGCTTCGGCTGCGAGCCCGCCAGTGCGGCCAGCGTCGCCGGCCTGCATCAACTGCTCGATGAGCAGGTCATCTCGCCGGATGAGACGGTCGTCTGCATCCTGACGGGCCATGAGCTGAAGGATCCGAACGTTACCGTCAAATACCACACCGGCATCGACACCAAGGCCGCGCAGGACCAGGCGCCTCGATCCCAGCCGACGGGCAAGTTGAGCAATCAGCCGATCCCCCTCCCCGACGACATCGATGCCATCATCCGCGCCGTCGGCGGCGACCCTGCCAAAGTCAGGCTCTCCGGCGCCAAAGCGACGGGAGCGAATGTGCCTGTGGCGGAGTTCTGATCGCCGCTTCACGGGGAATGTCGAGGCTCGCGCATTACGGCTGCCAATCCCGGAGAATCGGGATATCATGATGATGCGATGACGACAGCCACACAGCACATCACTGCCGAAGCGCTGTACGCCATGGGCGACATCGGGCGTTGCGAGCTTATCCGTGGGGAGATCGTCCAAATGACACCCGCAGGCGCGGAACATGGGGATCTGACGTATGAACTGAGCCGTCGGATCGGGAACTTCGTGGTCGAGCATGATTTGGGCAAGGTATTCGCAGCCGAGACGGGTTTCATCCTCACCCGCAATCCCGACACCGTCCGAGCGCCGGATGTGGCCTTTGTCCGCAAGGATCGCCTGCCGCGGGAACCGGTGCGCGGCTATTTCCCGGGAGCGCCCGATCTGGTGGTTGAGGTGATTTCTCCGGGCGATCGGCTTTCGGATGTGAATGAGAAAGTCGAGCAGTGGCTCGCCGGCGGCGCGACATCCGTCTGGGTCGTCGATCCGCCAAACCGGATGATTGAGATCAGCCGCGCCGGCGGCGAAGTTCTGCGCGTGCGCGCACCGGAGGTCCTGAAAGACGATCCGGTAGTGCCGGGGTTCGTTCTGGAGACAGCGACGCTGTTTAGCAGGTAGGAGAACGATCGCGCAACGATCCTCTGTGCGGGCAGATAGACCTTGGACGGATTCGAATCACGGGCCGCCAGCCCGTGATCTGTTTTGACGCACGGGTTGGTAGCCCGTGCTACAGTGGCTTTAGGGTCCGCCTTTGGTGGGCCATGATTTCCTGGTGCGGGGGATGACGAAACGTTGGACGGTTGACTATGACATCCATTGCAATCACAGGTGCGACGGGGCGGATGGGTAAGCGGCTGGTGGCGCTGGCGCGCGAGAGCGGGGCGTTCACCGTGGCTGCGGCGCTGGAGCGGGCGGATCATCCCGACATCGGCCGCGATGCCGGAGAAGTCGCCGGGATTGGCGCGATCGGCGTGCCTCTGTCAGCCGAGCTGTCGGCTCAGACGCAGGTGCTGATCGACTTCACCGTGCCGGCGGCGACGCGGCATTGGCTGAACATATGCCGCGAGCGGAAGATCGCCATGGTCATCGGCACGACTGGGCTTACACCCGACGATTTCGCACAGATCGACTTGGCTTCCAAGGATATCCCCATCCTCTGGGCGCCCAACATGAGCCTGGGCGTCAATGTGCTGTTCAAGATCGCCGGCGAAGTCGCCAAGCTACTCGGCGAGGATTACGACATCGAGATTGTCGAGGGGCATCATCGCTTCAAGAAGGACGCGCCTTCCGGCACAGCCCTTGGCTTGGCCGATGCGATCCTCAATGCCACCGGCAAGAC
Source organism: uncultured Phycisphaerales bacterium (assembly GCA_937904525.1). GTDB lineage: Bacteria > Planctomycetota > Phycisphaerae > Tepidisphaerales > Tepidisphaeraceae > CALEKX01. The sequence goes on along the minus strand of CALEKX010000049.1, from coordinate 103,045 downwards.
GCGTGATGCGCTGGTGTTCGATCGCCATGGCGATGATGTCGTTCGCCGCAAGGGCGAGATCGGTATGCACGCGCTGCGCATCGGCGATGAGGTGGGCATGCATACAGCCTATTTCGCCGCGCTGGGCGAGCGTCTGGAACTGACCCACAAAGCCACCAATCGTGACACGTTTGTGCACGGCGCCCTGCGGGCTGCGGGGTGGATTGCAGGCCGCGCGCCCGGCCGATATGCCATCGCGGACATGCTCGGCTTGTCGTAAGTCCGCCTGCCAGAATGACAACCGTTTGGCAGCCGGTTGGATCGCACCTGCCACGCTGACAGTCATCTGTCGGGTTTGTCGCCGCTATGGCTCGTTTATAACCCATGTACTTGCCGATAGATACGGCGTTGGCCGTGGCGGCGCCGCTGCGGCATGAGGTTTGTTCATGGGGTTGGTCGCCGAGCAGGTTGAACCTGCCGGCGACAGTGATGGTCCATACTTAAATAAGCTTTACTGACAACAGGAGTGTTACATGGCCGCGAAGATGCTCAGCTTCGATGCGGATGCACGAAAATCCCTGCTCGAGGGCGTGTCCAAGCTCGCCCGAGCCGTCAAAGTCACGCTTGGCCCGCGCGGGCGCAACGCTGTCATCGACAAGGGCTGGGGCTCGCCCACCATCACCAAGGATGGCGTCACTGTCGCCGAGGAAGTTGAACTGAAGGACAAGTACCAGAACATCGGCGCCAAGCTGGTGAAGGAAGCCGCCTCCAAGACCAGTGATGTCGCCGGTGACGGCACAACCACCGCGACGGTCCTGGCCGAGGCGATCTTCCGCGAAGGCTATCGCGCTCTGACCGCCGGCGTCGATGCCATGGCCATCGCCCGCGGCATCCGCAAGGCCGTCGATGCCGTCGTCGACAACCTCAAGAAGCAGTCCAAGACCATTTCCGAAGATGCCGTCGCCGACGTTGCCTCGATCTCGGCCAACAACGACCGCGAGATCGGCGAGATCATGGCCAAGGCCTTCAAGCGCGTCGGCCGCGATGGCGTGATCACCGTCGAAGAGGGCAAGAGCCTCGACACGACGATGGACGTCGTCGAGGGCATGCAGTTCGATCGCGGCTATCTCTCGCCCAACTTCATCACCGACCAGGACGAGATGGTGGCTGAGCTGGATCGGCCGTTCATCCTCGTGTTTGAGGACAAGATCAGCTCGGCAACCAAGCTGATCCCGCTGCTGGAGAAGATCCAGAAGGCCAAGCGTCCGCTGCTGATCATCGCTGAAGACGTCGAGGGCGAAGCCCTGGCGACGCTGGTGGTCAACAAGCTGCGCGGCATCCTGAACGTGTGCGCCGTCAAGGCGCCCGGCTACGGCGATCGCCGCAAGGCCATGCTGGAGGACATCGCGATCCTCACCGGCGGCCGTGCCATCATGAAGGACCTGGGCATCGAGCTGGACAAGGTCGAAATCACCGACCTCGGCCAGGCCAAGAAGGTCCGCATCGACAACGACAACACGACGATCATCGAAGGCGCGGGCGACAGCTCCGCCATCCAGGGCCGTATCGAGCAGATCCGCAACGAGATCGCCACCACGACCAGCGACTACGATCGCGAGAAGCTGCAGGAGCGCCTCGCTAAGCTGGCTGGCGGCGTGGCCCAGATCAATGTCGGTGCCGCGACCGAGGCTGAGTTGAAGGAGAAGAAGGCCCGCATCGAGGACGCCCTGCACGCGACCCGCGCCGCCATCGAGGAAGGCGTGGTTGCCGGGGGCGGTGTCGCGATGATCCGCGCGATGAAGGCGCTGAACGACATCGATGCCGAGGGCGATGAAGCCGTCGGCGTGAAGATCGTCCGCAACGCCCTGACGGCTCCGCTGAAGCAGATCGCCGAGAACGCCGGCGCCAGCGGTGCGGTGATCGTCCGCCGCGTGATGGAGAGCAAGGACAACCAGGGCTGGAACGCCCTGACCGGCGAGTTCGTCGACATGTTCGAAGCCGGCGTCATTACGCCGACCAAGGTCGAGCGCACCGCGCTGCAGAACGCCGCCGAGGTCGCGATCCTGCTGCTTACCACCGACTGCATTGTGGTCGAGGCCCCCAAGAAGGAGAAGAGCGGCCCCGGCCCCGATGACGAGATGGGCGGCATGGGCGACATGATGTAAGCATGCGATGAACGCTTCGTGCCGCTGTGGCGCGAAGCCTTCACCGGTTTCGGTGGGCCCGGCCCACCTGCAACGAACAACGAACAACGAGCAATCAGAAGGAATCAACCATGGCAATCAAGCTCAAACCCCTTGCGGATCGTGTGGTCGTCAAGCAGGTTGAAGCTGAAGAGAAGACCCCCAGCGGGATCGTCCTCCCGGACACCGCCAAGGAAAAGCCCACGCGCGGCAAGGTCGTCGCCGTCGGACCGGGCAAGCTCGACGACAACGGCAAGCCGATGGAGCTCGGCGTGCGCGTTGGCGATGAGGTCTTCTATGGCAAGTACTCGGGCACCGATGTCGAGGTTGATGGCGAGAAGTTCGTCATCCTCCGCGAGAGCGACATCCTGGGCGTGCTCGAGTAGTTGCCGGTGGCCGGTTGCCAGTTGCCAGTGGGGCAATGGCGGCCGGTGTCTGCTGGCAACTGACAACTAACAACTGACTACTGGGAGTAAAGCCAATGGCAGCGAAGCAGATGAAATTTGATGTGGATGCCCGCAGCGAGATCGCTGCCGGGCTCAGTCAGCTTGCCCGGGCGGTCAAGGCCACGCTCGGCCCCCGCGGCCGCAACGTGGTGCTGCAGAAGTCGTTCGGATCGCCCCGGATCACCAAAGACGGCGTCACCGTCGCTAAGGAGATCGAGCTGGCCCAGCCGTTTGAGAACATGGGCGCCAAGCTCGTGCAGTCGGTCGCCAGCAAGACCGGCGATGTCGCCGGCGACGGCACAACGACGGCAACCGTGCTGGCTGAGGCGATCTATACCGAAGGCCTGCGCTACGTGACGGCTGGCGGCGCCAATCCCGTGACGATCCAGCGCGGCATCCTCAAGGCCGCGGAGATCGCTGCCGATCACATCCGCGACCAGGCCAAGAAGGTCAAGGGCCGTGACGACTACAAGAAGGTCGCCACCATCAGCGCCAACGGCGATGAGCACATCGGCAACCTGCTTGCGGACGCGATGGAGAAGGTCGGCAAGGAAGGCGTCATCACCGTCGATGAGGGCAAGGGCACCGAGTCGGTCCTCGAGTACACCGAGGGCATGCAGTTCGACAAGGGCTATCTCAGCCCGTACTTCCTGACCAACCCGCAGACTCTCGAAGCCATCCTCGAGGATGCCTACATCCTCCTGCACGAGAAGAAGATTTCGAACCTGGCCGATCTGCTGCCGCTGCTGAACAAGATCGTCACCGCCGGCAAGCCGCTGCTGATTGTGGCTGAGGACGTCGAGGCCGAAGCCCTGGCGGCGCTGGTCGTCAACAAGTTGCGCGGTGTGCTTCAGGTCTGTGCCGTCAAGGCGCCCGGGTTCGGCGATCGCCGCAAGGCCCTTATGGGCGACCTGGCTGTCGTCACCGGCGGCAAGTTCATCAGCGAAGACCTGGGTCTGAAGCTCGAGAACGTCGAGCTGGAGCACCTCGGCCGCGCCAAGCGCGTCGTCGTTGACAAGGACAACACGCTCATCGTCGAAGGCGCCGGTAAGCGCAAGGACATCGAAGCCCGCGCCGATCAGATCCGCACGCAGATCGAGCGCACGACCAGCGATTACGATCGCGAGAAGCTCCAGGAGCGTCTGGCCAAGCTGACCGGCGGTGTCGCCGTCATCCAGGCTGGTGCCAACACCGAGACCGAGATGAAGGAGCGCAAGGACCTGATCGACGACGCCCTGCACGCCACGAAGGCGGCGGCTGAAGAGGGCGTGGTCGCGGGTGGTGGCGTTGCCTTCCTGCGTGCCGTCGAAGCCGTCGAGGCCGCTCGCAGCAAGGCCAAGGGCGATGAGCGCATCGGCTTCGACATTGTCGCCGAGGCGCTGCGTGCCCCGGCCCGCCAGATCGCCGAGAACGCCGGCGAGGACGGCGAGGTCGTGGTGTCCCGCATCCTCGAGAAGAGCGGAAGCTGGGGCTACAACGCAGCCACCGGCGAGTATGGCGACATGTTCAAGTTCGGCATCATTGACCCGGCTAAGGTGTCGCGCACGGCGCTGCTCAATGCGGCTTCGGTCGCGGGCCTGGCACTCACCACGGATGTGATGGTGACCGAGCTGAAGGAAAAGAAGGGCGAGACCGCCGCTCCGGTCGCCGGCGCAGTTGCGTAAACTGGCGCTGTCGCCCGTGTGCTTCCAAGTTGTGACGATCCGGCATCGCGGGGATGAACAATCCCCGCGATGTCTTTCCGAAGGCATGAAGTCGCAGACCGTCCATCTTCCTTCGGTCGACACGGTCGAGCAGCTCGACGACCTGCTGTCAGAGCCGACGGAGGCTGTCGTCGAGACACTGGCTCGCTGCGAGGGCGACATCATCGTCCTCGGCGTTGCCGGGAAGATGGGCCCGACGCTGGCGCGCATGGCCAGGCGAGCCGCTGATCAGGCCGGCTCGAAGCGGCGCGTCATCGGCGTGGCGCGGTTCTCCGACTCCGCCCAACAGCAGACGCTTGAGCAGTGGGGGATCGAGACGATCAATGCCGATCTGCTCGATCCGCAGCAGCTCCAGCGGCTGCCCGATGCGCCCAACGTCATCTACATGGCTGGCATGAAGTTCGGTTCGACCGGCCAGGAAGCACTGACCTGGGCGATGAACACCTTCCTGCCGGGGATGGTGGCCCAGCGCTACTCTGCCAGTCGGATCGTTGCCTTCTCGACCGGCAACGTCTACGGCCTGACGCCCGTGACCGGCGGCGGCTCGCGCGAAACCGATCCGCTCAATCCCGTTGGCGACTACGCGACGGATGACGCCGCTGGGCTTGTTTAGCTGCCGAACAATGCCAAAATGGCCATACGGGTTTGCTTCATCCGGCAAAGCCGAACGAACGACCTTCGCCTGGTCGAAGTAGTATTGGTGAACGCGACCCGACAGACGACGATGGATTCAGCATGGCAGTGACGAAGCGCGACTATTACGAGGTTCTAGGGGTCAGCCGGACGGCCAGCGCCGACGAGATCAAGCGCGCGTACCGCCGGCTGGCGATGAAATACCATCCCGACCGCCAGAACGGCGCCGACGCTGCCGCCAAGGCCGAAGCCGAGATGCGCTTTAAGGAGGCCGCTGAAGCCTACGAGGTGCTGTCCGACGAGCAGAAGCGACGCCGCTACGACCAGTTCGGTCATGCGGGCGTGTCGAGCTCGCACGACTTCTCGCACATGGATGTCGGCGACATCTTCTCGATGTTCGACGACATCTTCGGCGGGCTGGGCGGGTTCGGCCGGCGCGGGCGCCGCGCCCAGGCGCGCGGGTTCGACCTGGAGACCCAGGTCGAGCTGACGCTCAACGAAGTCGCCAAGGGCACGGAGAAGACCATCGAGTTCGAGCGGCAGGACCTGTGCGAAACCTGCCAGGGCAGCGGGGCACGCCCCGGCACCAGTCCCAGCGTCTGTGTGCAGTGCGGCGGTTCAGGCCGCGTCGCGCAGGCTGGGTTTGGCGGAATGTTCCGCATGGTCACGACCTGCCCCAATTGCCGCGGCCGAGGCAGCGTGATCCGTGATCACTGCCAGGATTGCGGCGGTTCCGGCCGCACGCTCCGCAAGCGGGTGGTCACCGTGAAGATCCCGCCGGGCGTTCATGAAGGTCAGGCCGTCCGCGTGCCCGGCGAGGGCGAGCCGGGCGAGAACGGCGCGCCTCCCGGCGATCTGCATTGCTACATCGTCGTCAAGGCGCATCCGTTCTTCACGCGGCACAACAATGACCTGGTCTGCCAGATGCCCATCAGCTTCACGCAGGCGGCGCTGGGAGCCAAGGTCAAGGTGCCGACGCTGGATGGCTTCGAAGAGATCGAGGTGCCGCAGGGCACGCAGCATGGCGATGTGTTCAAGCTGAAGGGTCGCGGTTTGCCCGATATCCGCTCACATCGCGTGGGTGACGAGCTGGTGCAGATCCTGATCGAAATCCCCCGCAAGCTCACGGATCGGCAGCGCAAGCTGCTGGAAGAACTGGCGGCTACGGAAGACGCCGCCGTCATGCCGGCTCGCAAGAGCTTCATGGATAAGCTGAAGAACCTGTTCGAGTGATTCGTCGCGCTGAATGGGTATTCCGCGCGAATCATGGAGTGGGAATGACATGAGTGAACGTGAAGTGAGAAACGATACCGACTTCGAGCCGTTCGAGGACACGCTCGATACCGACACCGCCGAGACGGCCGGTACGCCCGAATCCGTCGAAGGCGGCGCGCCTTCGGATCAGCAGCAGCCCGAAGCCGGGTCGCAACCCCAGCCGCAGGCTGCCCAGGGTTCGCAATCCGCCCAGGCGGACGCCGGCTCCGGATTGTCCCTGGAGGACCAGATCGCCGCGCTGCGCCAGGAGCGTGATGAGTATTACCAGAAGCTCCTGCGCGCAACGGCTGACTATCGCAACAGCCAGCGGCGTCTCGAGCAGGACAAGCAACTTGCTGTCCAGTTCGCCAACAGCTCACTGATCAAGGAACTGCTGCCGGTGATCGATAACTTCGAGCGGGCGCTGTCGGTGGATCCGACGAAGACCGAGGTGCCGACGCTCCTGCAGGGCATGCAAATGGTGCATGACGAGCTGTTGCGCGTGCTCAAGCGGCATCATGTCGAAGAGGTTGCCCCCAAGCCGGGCGATCCGTTCGATCCCGAACTGCACCATGCGCTGATGCAGCAGCCCAGCGAGCAGTACGAGGTGCCGACGGTGATGCAGCTCCTGCAGAAGGGCTATACGCATCATGGCCGCACGCTGCGCCCAGCCGGTGTTGCCGTAAGCCGCACGGAGTAGCGAACGGCTCCAGCACGAAAGACGTACCAACCGAACTCGACAAACGCCTATGCCAACATACGACTACAAGTGTGAAGCCTGCGGACACACATTCGAGCGCTTCCATTCCATCACCGCCGAGCCGATCAAGCGTTGCCCCGAGTGTGGCAAGCTCAAGGTCAAGCGCCTGCTGGGCACCGGAGCCGGATTGATCTTCAAGGGCAGCGGTTTCTACATCACCGACTACCGCGACAAGAGCTACAAAGACGCAGCCGCCAAGGACAGCGGCTCGTCCTCCAACGGTTCAACGTCGTCCAAGAGCAAGTCGTCGGAGAAGAAGGCGACAGCCGGCGCTTCGGCCTCCGGCAACGGCAAGTCGGGCGGATCGGACGCTAAGTCCTGACGCCGCGAAGCGCCTGCAGGAGTGATGATGAAATGTCCAACCTGCAAGAAGCCCGTCGCTGAGCCCGGCCCTGACGACCCACTGCCCAGGTGGTATCCGTTCTGCAGCGAACGCTGCAAGCTGATCGACCTGGGCAATTGGCTGGACGGGAAGTACCAGATCCCCGTCGAGGCCGACGACATCGACGAGCAGCAATATCCTGATGATCCGCCGCGCGAGCTCTAACCCGGCGGCGGCGGATCGAGAGCGCTCCTGCCCCCGCGCTTGGTGTGAAATCCAATATCTGTTTGACCCAGCCGCGAACAGGGGTTAGGTTCGTTACAGGTAGCTCAGCCGGCAACCCGGGCCGGAACTCCAGCTTCGCTGATCGCATGGCGCGCGTGAGGCGCTGCCGATCGCCGAAGTTCGCGTTCCCTCCTGTGCGCCGTCTCCGGCTGATGCAGTTCTGTTGGTTTATTTCGGTTTTTGCATCGATCGGAGAGAATCACCCGTGACAGAGGAATCCCGCCGACGGGCCGAGCAGATTCTTGGCTATCAGTTCAAGAACGTCGATCTGCTGGTAGAGGCATTGACGCACGCATCCATCGCCGACAACCGCCTGAACAGCAACGAGCGCATGGAGTTTCTCGGCGACGCGGTGCTTGATCTGATCGTCTGCGAGGCCCTGTACCACAAGTTTCCCCAGTACCTCGAAGGCGACCTGACGAAGATCAAGTCAGCCGTCGTGTCACGCCGCACCTGCGCCGAGATCTCCAATGAAACCGGTCTGACCGAGCTGTTGATCATCGGCAAGGGCATCAGCTCGCGCCAGCAGCTTCCCAGCAGCCTGGCAGCCGCGGTGTATGAGTCAATCGTCGCCGCGATCTACCTCGACGGCGGCTTTGAAGCCGTCAAGGACTACGTCCTGCGCACGATGACGCCGAAGATCGAGCAAATCGCCACCAACGCCCACCAGATGAACTACAAAGCCGTGCTCCAACAGCACGCGCAGAAGGAACTGGGGGCAACGCCGATCTACGAACTGCTCGATGAGAAGGGCCCCGATCACAGCAAGTGCTTCGAGGTCGGCGTGATGGTCGCGGGCCGGCGCTTCCGCTCAGCCTGGGGCCCCAACAAGAAGACGGCTGAGCAGAAAGCCGCCCTCATGGCGCTGGAAGAACTGGGTGTCTTCGACGAAAAGGAAGTCGACGAAGCCCTCGATGAGATCCACACGTCCAGTGCGATGGATTCTGACTGATCGATAGTGAATGCCGGATTCGTGATAAATGTGGCACGGGCTACCAGCCCGTGCCTTCTTCATCTTGGCGATGGGTTGGCGGCCCAAACCACGCGAGTTCAAGGGATCTGCGCACGATGGGGGTGGAGCCGCAGCACGATCCGCCTCACTCCACACGATCAAGCCGATCCACCAGCCGCATTTCAAGCCATTCGAACACCAGCATCGATGGCAAGCCGAGGTTGCGCCAGAGTTGGAAGGGCGGTTCGCGCAGCAGCTCGGCGGTGTAGAGGGCAAGGACCGTGCCGTGCGTGACGATGGCCAGGTTCTGGCTGGGGTGCTGGCTGATGAGCCGATCGATCGCGCCCGTGAAGCGTGATCGGGCGGCTTCGGCTGTCTCCTCGCCCAGCACCCGGCGCTGCGGATCGGTGAAGAAATGTGCCACAGCCGAGACGAAATCGCGCGTGCGCATCAGCGGCACGTGGCGGCGATGGTGTTCCTCGATCCCATCAGCCTGTTCCAGCGGAACGCCGCGCGTCTCAGCGACGATCCGGCCGGTTTCGATGGCCTTGGGTTCATGGCTGGCGATGACCCGACTCGGCTGATGCGGTGCGACGCGATCCGCCAACCGCTGCGCGGCGGCCCGGCCATCGTCGGAGAGAGTCCACTGGTCGGACGGCAGATCCGCGTCCTTCTTCGGTGCGGCATGCTTAATGAGAATCAGCTTCGGCATACAGAGCTCCTGAACAGATCTTTGCAGGAGCGCAAGCGCAGCGGTGTCAACTGCCCAGCAGCTTCGCCAGCACCTCCCCGTGATATGAGATGATCAGATCGGCGCCTGCCCGCTTGATGGCAGTCAGGCTTTCCAGCAGAACGCGGTCGCGGTCGATCCAGCCGTTGGCTGCGGCGGCCTCGATCATGGCGTATTCACCGCTGGTGTGATACGCCGCCAGCGGCACGCGCGACCGTTCGCGCACCGCCCGGATGACATCCAGGTACGCCATCGCCGGCTTGACCATGATCATGTCGGCGCCCTGGTCGATGTCGAGCTGCGCTTCGAGCAGGGCCTCATCTACGCCGCGGGCGGGGTCCATCTGATAGGACCGCCGATCGCCGAAGCTCGGCGCCGAATCGGCTGCATCGCGGAAGGGACCGTAGAACGCGCTGGCGTACTTCACTGCATAGCTGAGGATGGCGACGTCGTGGAATCCCTCAGCATCGAGGCCCGCGCGCAGGGCGGCCACCGTGCCGTCCATCATCCCGCTGGGCGCGATCACCGCTGCGCCGGCACGGGCGTGATTGATCGCCTGCCAGACCAGCCGCTGGACGGTCGAATCGTTGTCGACCGTCTGTCCGTCGCCTGTCAGCGGCCCGCAATGGCCGTGATCGGTGTATTCGCAGAAGCAAAGATCGGTGATGCCTGCCATCGGAAGCTGGGCATCCCGCGCCGCTCGCAGCAGGCGGCAGACGACGTTGTCCGGATCGAGAGCAGGCGAGCCGACGGCATCTTTTCGGCGCCGATCGATGACGCCGAAGATGATGTAGGCTTTGAATCCTTCGTCCGCTCGCCGCTTCAGCCAGTCCAGCGCGACATCCACGGACATCTGGAACACGCCCGGCATCGACGGCACCTCACGGCGCACGCCCTCGCCTTCGGTGACAAACACCGGCAGAATGAAATCAGAGATGTCCAGCCGCACGCGCTGGACCATCTGCCGCAGCAGGGTGTTTTGCCGCAACCGCCGCGGCCGCACAATCGGAGAGGAATCGGATTCCGCCATCACGCGGCATTATAAACCAAGGCGATCGTTTCGCGCGGAAAATGCCACCTCCATCGCCATCAGCCGGCGGGCCGCGCTTCCCGGCCAGGTTCACAATATTCGGCTATGAGCCTGACGCGGTTCTATCAGAACTATCTGCCCGTCCCCACCCTGGGCGCACGGGCATCGGGTTGCCGGTGCAGCGCGTGCAGGGTGCTGTAGAGCATCGAGGATGCACCGATGGTTTCGGTGATCGTGAACTCGCTGCTGACTTCTGCACCGCCGTTGCCGATGTCGCGCCAGCGCCGCCATGGCGGCAGCTCGGTTGGATACCACGGCGGATTGCTGTCCGCCAATCCGTAGACCGTGATGCCCTTGACGGTCTGGCCGGTCTTGCCCGGGCCGGTGTAGAGGTAAGTAGCGATCTGCGGATGTCGGGGTGGGCGATCGCCCATGCCTGTGATAAACGTCTTCGACAGCGGGTTGCAGCCGAGCTGGAAGTCGGCGTTCAGGCTGGCGCCATCGAGATAGCGCTGTTCGCCTGTCAGGTTCCAGGCCAGGAGCAGGATGTTGGCGTAATGACCGCCGCCGTTCAGGCTCCCCCAACCGTAGCCCCGATGGCGATCGCCCAAGCCGACACGGTAGGGCGCCTCATCCAGCTTGCGCAAACCGTCATTGGCGCGGCTGAGAATCTCCTTACGCAGGGCGTCGCGGATCGAGCGGTCTGCCGCACGGTCCGGCAGGCGCGCATACGTTCCCATCAGCACGGGGTAGTACTGGGCCATCGTGTAGTGGATGTTGCGGTAGGCGCCATCATTGAACAGTTGCCGGAAGGCCTGGTGGTAGCTTTCCTTGCCGGTGGTGGCGTACAGCTCGGCGGCTGCCCACACAGCCAGGACATTCGCATCACGATCTCGCTCCGATTGCGCCTGCTGCCATCTGAATGCCTGCTCAGCCGACGCCAGATACGTCGCCGCCCGCTCGCTGTCGTACTTGCGGATCAGCCGGGCATATTGCGCCGCGGCGGCGGCGTACTCCGCTGCGGAGGAAGCCTGTGGCGGAAATATGCCATATTCCGGCGCACGGCCATGCTTGCGGACGTAGTCCCGCTGGGCATCCTGCTCATTGCCGCGGCCCAGTGGAATTGCGCCGTCTTCACGCTGCAGTTCCAGATACGCCAGCAGCGCCCAATGTGCCTCATCCAGGATGTCTGGGATGCCGTTGCCGCTTTCGGGGATATTAAGATCACCGTCGCCGAAGGCGTTGGGGTTCATCTCATACGCCAGCAGCGTGTGGCCGGTTGCGCGCAGGTGATAGGTGAAGACGTCGAAGTCGGCTGCATCGTGATAGCCGCCGCGGAAGACGCGCGACGGATCATCGGGCGATTCCGGCGCATCATCGGACAGCACGCGCCCGCTGCGCGTGACGCGATGATGGTGGATCGGCGTCGTGAAGGTGGTGTACGGCGCTTCGAGCGCCGTGCCTGCGCGCTGATGGTAGTAGGCACGGTTGGTGTGGCGGTACAGCTCTGCCATCTCCTCGCCGCCGACACTGAAGCTGCTGGATCGGCCAAGACTATCGATTCGGATGTGATAGCGGCCCGGCCCGAGGCGGCTGAGGTCCATCTCGTAGACGCGTTCGCCGCTGAGCGGATCGTTATCTGCGCGCAAGGCGATGCGACCTGGAGTCGTTCTGCCGGTAGCTTCATCGACGACGGTGAACTGCTGGAAGCGGTCATAGTTCACCGCGCCGAGATCCGCCGCCCACCAGCCGAGGTACGCATAACGGCGCGTGCTGCGCGCCGAATAGGCGACCTGGTTCACCTTGATCACGGGCGTAATCTGTTTGGCTGGATCGAAGGTGAACTCGGTGCTGCCGACGAAGGGGGCCTCGATCTTCGGGATACGGACATTGACGGTCGCTCCCGGGGCGATCGGCTGATCGAGCTGCAGGTAGTAGGTGTGCCAGTAGATGAACTGCTGTTGGAAGGGGCCGATATTGCCGTTCCAGTATTCGAAGCTCAGGCGGCCGACGCGGGTGGGTGAGACGTTGGTGCCGTTGACGGAGATCTGGAACGCCTCGGGCGTCTGCAGCGCAGCCGCCTGATCTGTGCCAGCGCCTGGCCCCTGGGCGACCCATGCATCCAGCGTGACAGCCAGCATGTCTGGCGCGATCACCTCGACCTCGCGCAGGCCGCGGACCATCTCACGCTCAACCATGACCTGGTAGATCTGGCGGAGCTGCTGGGCGAGCTTCTGGTCAAAATAGCCGATCGGCGGCTCATCCGGGCGGCTGTAGTGTGATTTGATCTGGCCGCCGGCGTGGTAATCGGCGCTGTCGATGGTGATGGCCAGGCTGGCTGGAACAGCCAGGCCAAGCGACTGCAGTTGGATGCCGGTGATGGGCTTGTCAGGGTGGGGGTTGTCCAGCCGCGTGGCCCATTCGCCGACGTAGTGTTTCCACTTGGTGCTCTCGGCGTTCCGGCCCATCAGGATGGGCCAGGCATCGGCTCCGGCATTGTCGTACCAGCTCTGCGTCCACCAGTGCCGCAGATGCCGGCCGGCATGGAGCGCAAAGGAGGCCTCCGTGCCGTCGGCGTACTTCAGCGTGTAGTGTGCAACCGCCGCATTGCCATCCATGCCCGGGGGTAGTCGCACAAGGCTATGCAGGACATAGACGTATGTCCCAGTGGTATTGTCGACGGGAACCGTCACCTGCTCCGGCAGATCGGGCAATTGCCGTCCACGCAGCATGATGATGGTGGGGGCGTCCTCCGATGCGGGTTCGGCGATGCGGAAGTGGTGCCCGTTGCGTGTCATCGGCCCGTATGGGACAGGCGGGTAGACAAGCATGTCGTTGGGGCCTTCATCCGACCAGCCGCCCTGGCTGTTTCCAGCGACGCCATCGTCCTGCAGGGAGCGATTGGCGACGGGGGAGAGATCGACATAGACCGGATCGGCCAAGGCGACGCAGGCACACAGGACGCACTGGGCAGCCGCAACGAATGCTGCGAGTGTTACATGTGTCATCGCTGGCCCTCCGGGGGTGGCAGGCGTCGCCGGCGCCATTCGCAGTGTGCTGGCGGGCCTGGGTGTGCAGCTCATTGCGGTCATGGTGACTCGCAAGGGAAAGGGACTGGCGCTTAATTGGTGATTAAGTATACTCGGTTGGCCCCGCCGGTCAACGCTTATCCTGCTCGGAGATGTGGCCGGTCGGAGTCCCGGTCCCCAAGCTCGTTGAGCAGCGTTGACGGCACAAACCGCAGAAAGCGATACATGCCGACGGATCCGGCAAGGTCGGTGTCGTTTTCCCATCACGACGGGGTCTGTGCGGAACCCCAGATCCTGCTTTGGCTTGCCTCTTGAGCCAGCGTATGGTTATGTTCTGTGGTTAAGGACCAAAGGGTTTGTTAAGCACTCATGGGGAGCTGGAACCGTGGCTGAGCAACAGGTGACATTGCGGCAGATTGCCGAGAAGGCGAACGTATCCGTAGCGGCCGTGTCGTACGCACTGCACGGCAAGGGACGCATGTCTCCGCAGATGCGGTCCCAGTTGGAGCGGATGCTGAAAGAGGCCGGCTACAAGCCCAGCTATAAGTTGCGGCCGGTGCTGTACATCAGCAGCCATCGCATCTTTCGCGACATGCACATCCTTCAGCCGCTGCTGTCCAAATACGAAGGGATCAGCACGGCCTTCCATGGCGAGGAGGTGCCGCATCGGCTTGAGCTGCTGCACATGCCCGGCTCGCCATCACCGCAGGCCCAACTGGAGCAATTGCTGTCCTACCGGCCAAGCGGTGTGCTGCTGGACACGGATCTGGCAGAAGCCGTGGAAGAAGTCTCGCGTTTCTTCCGCGAAAATGGCGTCCCGGCAGTGCAGGTCGGCCACGTGCAGCGTGCCCCCGGCATGGACAGTGTGATTGTCGACAGCTTCGGCGGCGCCTACACCGGTACGCAACACCTGATCAAGCAGGGGCATAAGCGAATCGCCATCATTCGCTGGAATGTCCAGAACGACCCAGCCAGCCGGCAGAAGTTCGCGGGTTTCACCTGCGCGATGGACGAAGCCGGGCTGGAGGTTCCCGCAGAGTACGTCGTGGAATCGCCCCTGGGACGTCAGCCGCACGGTCAGCCGGGGCGTATCGCGATCGAGCAGCTCCTGGCTCTGCCCAAGCCGCCGACGGCTGTCTTTGTCGAGAACAGCTTCGTCAGCCCCAGCCTGCTCTATCCGCTGCCGCCGGAACGTACCGTTCCCCAACGCATTGCAGAGCTCGACATGGTCCACTTCGAGGCGTGGAGCCTCGACTGGATCGAGCAGGTGGCGGTCAGCAAGTTCAGCATGCCCGCACGCAACGCCAAGCTGCTGCGCATCGACTGGTATCAGATGGGCCACGTCGCAGCCAAGCGCATGCTCGCAAGGCTCGAAAGCGACGACACCTCCGAACAGATCATCCGCCTGGCCCCGCGGCTGGTCCATGTCCACGACGACCAGGAAACGCCGCTTAACAGCTAATTAGTAAAACTTCGCAGCAGTGATTTTTCTCGGATTACGCTTGCTTAACTCCAGATTATTGTGTAGGATCTCCGTGGATCGAGGCTCCCGGCCTCGTGTTGCAGCCTGAGTCAATTCGCGGCCTCCCGTCGTGTGACGCGAGGCAGACCGCCACATCTAAATCCATGGAGGATCGGTATGTCATTCCACAACCTGGGCATCGTGCGCTGTGCAGCGGCAGGTCTGGCCGCGCTGCTGTCGGTCGGGTCTGGGGCCAGTGCTGCTACGGTCATTTTTGACGACGCGATGGGCGATGGCTGGACGCGGAACTCGCAGGCCGCGACCCAGTCGACCAGCGTGTACGAGGGGACTGCCGCCCTCCAGACGTCAAATGGCAACTTCGTCTTCGACCACGCCGGCTTCACGAGTTCTTCGGACTACGTTCTGGAGTTCTACGCGAACACGTCGGATGCGACGCCGACCGCCAGTCTTCGCGTCCAGTTGACCTGGGTTGGGAACGACGCTGTCAGCTTTGACAACCGGAACATACCAGCCGTCTACGTGATCGATGGTGTGGAGGTCCTGGCCGGCACCTCGAACAAGGGTATCGCACTGGATACCGACCCGAACACCTGGCAGAAGGTTCAGCTCGATCTGTCACAGGTGGTTTACGAGGGCTTCCCACCTGTAGCGCACCAGTATGTTCCGGGAGTGGATGTGATCACGAGAATCGTAATTGGAAGTGATGCTGGGCAGAGTCTCAATCTTCTGGTCGATAGCGTACGCCTCGTGGCGGTTCCTGAGCCAGCTTCGCTAAGCGCGCTTGGGTTGGGGCTGGGCGCGCTGCTGTTGCGGCGGCGTCGCTGATCGCCGGCAAGCCTGGGCAGGCCTGCCTCATTCGCAGGTCTGCCGATCTGATCCTCGTTTTTCGTCCGATGAGCTGGACCACATTGGTCCAAACCGGAGAAACACATGGCGTCACTGCAGATCAGAAGTCGTCAGGATCGGCTTGGGGGCGCATTCACGCTGGTCGAGTTGCTCGTTGTGATCGGCATCATCGCGCTGTTGATCAGCATCCTTCTGCCCGCGATGCAGCGGGCGCGGGAATCAGCCATGAGTGTGCAATGCCAGTCCAATCTGCGCCAGATTGGCTTGTACATGCAGCAATACACCTCTGCCAACAACCAGTGGGTGCCGATGGCGACCGAGAACCTGACCGAGCCGCTTGATACGCGCATTCCGGCTTGGCATCGATTGTTTATCGAGCAGTATGAGATGCCCGCGGATGTGCTGAAGTGTCCGCTGGCGCCCGGGGGGCTCGGGTGGAACGGCGACCTGTCGGTTTTCGAGCCGGCCACAGGCGGAACGCCTGATATCAGCTATGCGATCAACGCTGCCCGGGACAGCAATCCACCCCGCTATGGGTTCAGCCGTCGCAATGACCAGTGGAAGTCCGCCAGCCAGCCGTTTGGCCGGATCCTCTATGGCAGTATCAAGAACTTGAAGCAGAGCCAGGAAGTGATGGCTTTCACAGAAGGCAAAGAGGCATGGGTCGGCGGCGGCAAGAATGGTCAGGGGCTCGTGTTCCGTCACTTCAACAATGAACGGATCAATCTGCTGTACTGGGATGGTCACGTCAGACAGGTCTCGGCGCAGGAAGCGTGGAACCCGCCTCATCGCCTGCTGAATGCCGGCTTCTACGGGGCGACTCTTCCCTGGGAGCCTGGAACCTGAGGCTAAGGATATGCCGGTATCGGGAATGCCGTACGTCTCGGCTGTACGCGCCATGGATGAATCGATCGGGAGTATCGCATGATGTTGTGGGCTCAGCGGTTGGCAGGGTGGATGGTGGCCCTTGGGTTGGCGGCAGCCGTCCATGCCGATGGCTTGGGCGGGTCAAACGTCCCTACGGTTCCCATCCCTGAGCATCTCCAGGGCAAGTTTCCGATCGGGATGCCCGAGTACAGGGGCGTCGAGCAACTGATCGTGCTGTCCGATCGCTGGGTGATCGTCGTCAGCAATAGGAACGATGAGCTGTTCAAGGAGATCAATCGCCTGTCCGGCGGCAAGCTCAAGGACGCAGCCGACCGCTGGGCCGCCCATTTGAAATCCGGCGGTAATCCACCGTGGGATGCCTATCACGGTCGCTGGCGCATTTGCGATCAGTACGCCGCTCAGGCACGCGAAAACATCGGTGAGCGTCGGCTTGGCCAGGTCGACTACTTCCGCATCCAGAGCCCAAACGATCCCGCCTATGCCCAGCCGAAGCAACCCGCACAGGCCGACCTCCTGTACGTCTCATCCGGGATGGGCCGCTCGTATGCCGGCACGTTCCAGTTTGAGTACATGATCTACAGCTATCTGGAGCTGCCCGAACCCATGCAGGACGGCAGCCGATACGTGATCCGCCTGGGCGATGGTGCCACCGTCACCTTCACCTACGACCGCAAGACGACCGTATCCCGCGCCATCAAGGTCAACCAGGTGGGCTATCTGCCCGACGCCGGTCGGAAGCGGGCCTATCTGGGCGCGTATCTGTATCGCTTCGGTCCGCTCGACCTGTCGCACGTGGATCGATTTGAGGTGATCAACGCGCACACGGGCGAAGTCGCCTTCGAGGGCAAGGTCGAGCTGATCGAGAAAAACCCTCGTTTCGCGCCGGCCAAGCCCGACCAGGATCCAGCCTCGCGCCCGCTGATGTATGGCGAGGATGTCTATGTCGCTGATTTCACCGGGCTGAGGGAAGAAGGCGTCTTCTTCATAAGCGTGCCCGGTGTGGGGCGCTCCTGGCCGTTTGTCCACGCCGCTGATGTCTATGGGCCGGCGTTCTTCACCGCAGCAAGAGGGTACTTCCATCAGCGCGCCGGCATGGCGATCACGAAGGAGTACTCCGCGTGGACGCGTCCGATGGCGAACATGTGGCCGTTCTACGAGTCGGAACACATCAACTTCCCTCATCACGCGCCGGCGCCTAAGGGATACGAGCATTTTGACGTGATCGGCGCGACCCTCGACAAGTCGAGAAAGACCGAAGGCGTTCCCGGCGGCTGGCATGATGCAGCCGACTGGGACTCCGACGACCATCACTATGTCGCCGCCTTCGATATGCTCCATGCCTATGGCTGGGCGCCGAAGAAGTTCAGCGATGGTCAGTTAAAGATTCCCGAATCGGGCAATGGCGTGCCCGATGTGCTGGATGAGGCGCGATTCCACCTGGAGCTTTACCGGCACAGCATGGATGCGCGCGGAGGAGTGACAGGGCGGCTGGAGACCTGGACGCACCCGAAGATCAATGATGACGTCGATTACGCATTCGGCCGCCGGACGCGCTGGTCAAGCCTGCTCTTCGCCGCTGCGGCTGCTCAGTACGCCCAACATGCCGAGGCGTTCAATCCCGAAGATGCGAAGGTGTACCGCGAAGCGGCTGCGCGCGCCTACGCATTCGGACACAATCCTGCCAACTCCCTGGGCAAGGTCGTCATCAATGCCAAGCGCAATCGCGGTCGCGGCGAGCCGTACACGATCGAATGGGAAGAAACCGACGAGCACCTCTATCCCTTTCTGCTTCACGCGAAGCTGAGGATGTATCTGCTCACCGGTGACAAGCAGTATCTTGATGGCGTCCCGGAGCTTGCCAAAAAGGCCCACAAGCCGTACCAGCATCACTTCAGCCGCAAGGATTACTCGCCCTGGATCTACTACAGCATCATCGAGGCGGCTGATGGTCTGCCCGATGATCTGGTCGACGAATGGCGCCAGTTCTTCATCCGCGATGCCGACGAACTGGTCAGCCAGCTCGCCGATATGCCCTATGCCATCACCTGGCCGCGAAAGCAGGACTACTGGATGGCCTGGGGCGCCAGCATGATGATGAACTATAACCGCGGACTGATGATCGCTTATCACCTCACCGGTGACGCGAAGTACCGGGATGCGGCCATCGCGAACACCGACTTCATGCTCGGCGCCAATCCCATGGGCATGAGCTGGACGACGGGGCTGGGATTTGTTTATCCGATCGACATCCAGCATGAGATGAGCGAGGACGACGGCATCGTCGATCCCGTGCCGGGTATCACGATCTACGGGATCACCGGCGGGCCGATCTATCACCAGTTCCGCAACACCGTGTGGGTATCGCAGGGGCCGAACGGACCTGTCGAGTTCGTCAGCCACGAATCACAGCGCGATCCGCCGGTATGGCGGCGGTGGATGGTGCATCCGCACGTTGCAGCCGCCCACAATGAGTTCACGGTCCATGAGACGATGGCCGGCGCGGTCTTCACGATGGCAACGCTGCTGAACGAAGGGTGGACACCCCAGCAGTCGCCGGTCGTGAAGACCGCGCCCCGCAATCCCGACCAGCTCTTTGGCTATTGGTATTTGCCGTAGCGGTGGGCAGGGGGCCTCGCCGCGCAGAAAGTTGTTGAATGGGTACTGCAACAAAGACGAGCATCAAACCGGTCATCGCTGAAGCCCCGCGTGTCTTACAGGCCGAGGAAGACCGATGGCGGAGTTTCCATCGGGTGATGACGCACACGCACACCTACAGCGGGCGATCGGACCACGGGGGGACGGTTTCTCCGCCACAGTCCTATCACATGCTCGTCCGCTGGGCTGAGCGCATGGGAATCCGCGCGATGGGCATGGGGTCACCCTATACGCCCGCCTCGGTTGTGGATTACCGCAGGTTCGACTACGAGGCGCCGCATCTGTACTACAACAATCCGTCGTTCGACTATCGCAGCGTACGGGCGGATGACGAGATCGCTCGCATGCTTGAGGAGATCAATGCGATCGCGGATGGGCGGATCCTCTTCTACCTGGACAACGAGACACCCAAGGGTCGATACGGCCATCTCTGGTGGGTGGGCTATCAGTTGGATTACCCGGCATGGCACGACTACGACCAGCCGTTCGACCGGTGGATGTGCGAGCAATCCATCCCGGGCGACGACAGCGATGAGCCGGTCCCGTATGAAAGGCGGCCCTATCGCCAGATCGTGGCACTCCAGCGGAAGGCCGGCGCACTGGGGTTCTGGGCCCATCCGACGAGCTGGTGGTGGGACAAGGATCGTCGCTTCATCACCAACATAGCCAGCGAGATGCCGGCTCATGCGATCGCCGACGGGTACCTCGACGGCATGGTGATCATGGGATATCGCGCCTGGCGGCCGGAGTATATGAACGTCTGGTTCATGCTGCTTGACGCTGGATTCCGCGTGACGGGTGTGGCCGAGGAAGATGCCGGGCTGTCCAGCGAGTGGACGTGGGAGCGGCCATCAGCGATGACCAACCATGTCTATCTCGAGGATGAACCGAATTCTGCGCGATCGCTGGTGAAGGGTTTTGCCTCAGGGCGGCTGAGCGCTTCCAACGGGCCGATGCTTGATCTGGCGGTCGACGGCCAGCCGATGGGCAGCATCGCTCGGACGGCGGCGGGCAGAAAACACGCCGTGACGATCTGGATCGATCCAGCCGGTTCTGCCGGTACGCTGGATCTCGTCGGACGCGGCGGTCGCGTCATCTGGTCGCAGGAGGTCGATGAGGCAGGCGTCATCAACCTGTCGATCGACGGCAGCGATCAGCGCGGCTATCTCGTCGCACGCTTCCGGGTTGACGAAACATGCCGCGATACGCCGACTGCTGTCAGCAATCCCGTCTATCTGCATCCACGCGGTCAGGGTTTTGAAAAGCCCGCCGAAACGCGGCTGGAGCTGTGCATCAGCCCGGATTCGCCATATCACAGCGGGCAGGTCCGCTTTGAGCAGGCTGATGGCGAATGCATCGCCCAGGCGTCACTGACGGCGGGGACGATCCGTGAAATACTGCCAGCAAGCGGGCGTTTCACCCTTATCGCGCCGGACGGTCAGGAGAAGACCGAGTACCTGATCAACGCCAATCCGGCTGTTCTGCAGTTGCAGCGTTATCTGTATCGCGGGCGGTTCCTGCGTGATTTTCCGAGCGCTCGGCCGGGCGAGGTGCCGGTCGAAGCATGGCGGCTTGGTGAGTACATGCAGGCAATGCAATGCCTGTCGATCAGGAGATAGGGGCCACCCGGGGACCTTGAGATGGAACTGTATTTGATCCGCCATGCCGAGATCGCCGGCGATCCGCATCGACACTACCAGCCGCCGGTCGAAGGATGTCTGAGCGAGCAGGGCATGCGACAGGCGGCTGCCCTGGCGGAGGCGCTGGAAGGCGTGACATTCGACGCGATCTATGCGTCGCCGCTGGGGCGTGCGATCCAGACGGCGCAGGCGCTGGCGGGGCCGCGGGACCTGGGGATCGAGGTGCTGGACTGGCTGATCGAGTGGCGTCCAGCGACGGTGCTGGGGGAGTGCGACGACGCCAGCTTCGAAAAGATCATGGCTGAAGCCGAGAAACGCCGGCCCGAGCAATCCTGGAAGACCCCAGCCGGCGAGGGCACGCTCCAGATGGCTCATCGCATCATCGTCGGCTTCACCGAGCTGATGGCGCGATACGGCGTGCACGGGGGGCATGGGGGGTATCTGCTGGACAACCCGGACGACACCCGTCGCATCGCCCTGGTCGCTCACGGCGGCTCGCTGAACGCGCTGCTCGGCTTGGTGCTCAATCTGCCCATCCGCCCGTTCGGCTACTTCGCCTTCGAACATACCGGCGTAGCCGTGGTCGAACTCCTCCGCCGCATAGACGTGTGGTACCCCACCCTAAAACTCCGCCCGCCGGCGCCGCTGTGAGACCTGTAACGCGTATCGTGGATGGCGTCGACAAGCCCATAGACGGTGTCTGGGTGCGAGAGATCCGGCCATCCAGCACTAGCCACCCGAAGCCGCGCCTTCAATGTATGGCAGAAACGTTGCCGCCAGCTCGCGGGTATCGTAGGCGCGTGAGGTCAGAACCCGTTCCAGCGGCAGCCCAGCGCGTCGCAGCACGGCTTCGAGTTCTTCGTCCTTTGTCTGCCGCCGGCTGCTGGCGTGCGAAGGCTCGTCCAGCTCGATGGCAACGACCGGCTTGAGCGTCGATGGATGGCAGATCAGAAAGTCGAGCGATCGCTGCGCAATTTTGTTCTGCCAGACAGTGCGACCCGGTGTCGAATGGTTTCCGGGGAGGTACAGCAATTGTCGAAGTGACACCTGTACGAGGATATGCCCGCGATCGCCGATCACCGATCTCAGCACACGGAAAAACTCCGCTTCGGCGTCGGTCGGGAACTTCTTGCTGATGTGGATTTCTGGCAGTGATTGCAGGTCACCGCCTGCAGAGCGGCCGGCACCACCAAACATACGTACCAGAAAACCGATACATCCTTGCGGTTGATCAGACATCAGCTCGTCTCCTGAAAAAAACTCCTGCCTGGGATCACGTTGGCAATGACAGCCTATCCCTGAAAAACTGTCTCTCGGTGGTAGGTGAGTGCTATGGGATCGGGAGCAAGGCGTTTCGGCAATCGCAACTCCCGCCCATGAGCCGCCTGCACCGAGCAATCTAGATCTGCCTCGGATGCAGCCGTGCGCAGGCGCGATGAGACGACGACACGGAGCTTCTCGTCAATCGTAATCAGCCCCCGATCAAAAGCCCGGTCAAAAAGGGCATTTAGGCAGAGGCCGTTCCTCGGGTCGGCACGTCGTTCGACGGACACCTTCCAGGGGATGATGTGGCTTGCCGTTAGCAGTTCGGGTACCGCTAAGCCTGTGATCGCGCACCTATTCTCATAGGAGGTCAGGACAGCGGCGCGGAAGAATGACTGGACGCGACGGGCACGCACGACTTGCTCGACCTCCGTCTCTCCTGCCGGAATCTGGATTTCCGGCGCGATGACCTCGCCCGTGAGCCGAGCCGCGGCTTCTTCGGCTTCGGCAGCCAGGGCCTCCGGATTGGCGGCAAACTCATCCCAGATCTGCCGATCGGCCTGACTAAGATTCGACAAGCCACGGATGCCGCGTGCTTGGAGGGCGGGATCGAGATTAGCGAAGTTGCAGGCTTTCATCGCCAGTGCGTTGGCAGTTCGGCCGATCTGGCCAGCAAGCCGGATGATCTCCGGATTGTGCCGGTGTAAACGCCCGAATGGCGTGCGCATGTACAGGCGCAATGCCAGTAGAAGTTGATCGCGCGTCCAAAGATTGTCACGCGGCATATCGCCCCCGTGCTATGTGCCCCTTGAAAGAACGGCCATCCGGTCGTGGACGTCCAGCCGCGCGAAGCCCTCG
Organism: uncultured Phycisphaerales bacterium; assembly: GCA_937904525.1. Lineage (GTDB taxonomy): Bacteria > Planctomycetota > Phycisphaerae > Tepidisphaerales > Tepidisphaeraceae > CALEKX01. The sequence continues at coordinate 80,106 of CALEKX010000049.1, read as the reverse complement.
CCAAGCCCACCGGGGCCGGCGAAAAGGTCGATCACGGGAATTGCATGTCGGCTTGCCATGACGCGCGGTCATTGTACGGATGGAACGCCGCAGGGCGACTGCCGACGCGGGCTGGCAACACTGCGGCCGCGGAAAGACGCACAGAGGAATCGCGGTGCGGCGGCCGGGCAACTCTCTTTCAAGCCGGGGATTGCGTCGTCCAGATATGACAAAACCCGGCACCTTTCGGTACCGGGTCGGTTTCAAGAGCGGGTGAAGGGGGTCGAACCCTCGACATTCACGTTGGCAACGTGACGCTCTACCACTGAGCTACACCCGCGTTGTTTTTCCCCTTTTGCAGGGTTGGTTGTCGGGGGGACCCGGGGGGTCACTCCCGACGCCTGAGTATATTATCTGTCGGCACGAGAAAGGCAAGACCTTCAACCACTGATCCAGCCACCTTTTATACGGGGCCGGCGGGACCGGGGTCAGGGAGACGGCAGCCAGGGGGTGGGGGCGGCGAAGATCACCTCCGGCGTGTATCGGGCGGCTTCCTCAGGAGTTAGCTCACGCGACCACGGCACGCGGCGGGAGCGGTCGGCGCCGGGGCCGGTGCAGCCGAATTCAAGGAATCTTGCGGTCTGCTCCCGGTGCGGCTGCCAGTGATGGAAGCCCTCCGGGCGGATGTGCGGGCCCATCTCGCAGCGGATGAAGGCGGCTGCGCCATAATCCCGCCAGGGCCGGCCAAGGTAGGCGGGCGCCCCCTCGCCGGTGAGCCGGCAATCCAGGAAGACCAGGCCAAACTCGGCTTCCTCCGGCGTGCTGGGGGCGGTCACGTAGCCGCCGTTCTTGCTGTGGATGGTGCACCGGTCGAAAACGGCTGTCCCCCGGCCGAAGATGAAATCCACCCGTCCCTCGATGTAGCAGCGGCTGAAATACGCCCGCAAACCATTGACATAAAGCGTGTCCTGCCCGCCGAGAAACCGGCAGTTGCGGAAGACGACCCGATCGGAGCTGATTCGCACAGCCACAGCCTGGGCCAGGTGGCCGGAGGGGTTCTCAAAGGTGATGTTCTCGGCTGTGAAATCGTCGGCGTCGATGCGGGTGCTGGTGCTGCCGGTCGTTCCGACCGGCTGGGTCGCCGGGGGGATGACCGACTGGGCATGCAGGTCATAGGTCAGGATGACCTCATCAGGCGACTGCCCCATGCCGCGGAAGGTGATCGGCGGCATGCCGCGAGGGATGCGAATCCGCTCGTAATACCGCCCCGGCGCGATCTGGACGATGACAAACGTCGTGCTGCCCATTGGAATGGCGTCGACAGCCGCCTGGACCGTCGTGAAATCACCGCTGCCATCGGCGGCGACGGTGATGACGCGACCCGCCGTCGCGGCTTGGGTATGCGAAGCGGCCTGTGCCTCAACCGCCGCCGGGCGCATCTCGCCGTGTTTCTCCAGCCAAGCCTTGTACTCCGTGGCCACGGATTCACCCCAATGGCCCAGCCACGCGTAGCCTGTGCTGCGCTCCTGGTCGATCTCCGAAATATCCCATTTCTTGACGCCGTCGCGGTCGCAGAAGAACGGCCGATTCGTCTCGATATCGTAGAACCGCGCCCACAGCGGCCGGCCTTCGGGATCGTCCACCAGGGCCATGCCGCGCTTCTTGGGGTCGTTCGGCAGGGGTGGCCGGTCGACGCGCTTACCGACGATCTTCGATCGCTCGAACCACGCCGCGGCTGCGTGGATTGAGCGCTTCACGCGGTCATCGGGGTTCTCGATACGCATCAGCAGGCGCACGATCCGCGCCCCCTCCGATCCGCTGATCGACGGCAGCTCGTAGCTGCGGGCCATGACCGGCTCGAGTGTTTCGGCGTGATGCTGGGCGCACCAGCCGGTGAGCTGGCCGTTGACGACGATCTGGCAATCCAGGATGCACTGCACGCCGCGATCAAGCGCCTCAGCCGCGCGCTTCCGCTGCTCGGGCGTAACGAATGTGAAGGGTGACTGCCCCGCGGCGATCTCCATCAGCAGTTCCATGACGCTGGTCATGGCATTGTCATTGAACGTGATGTGCTGGCCGTACTTGTTGCCGCGCGGCACGTGCTGCGGCCAGCCACCATTGGGAAGCTGGGCATCGAGGATAAACGTGAAGGCCTGCTCGAAGGCCTGGCGATACTTCTCATCGCCGGTGATTTCATAGCCGAAGGCGAGCGCGCGGGTTTCGGTATGGGTGGCGCCATTGTCAAACCCGCTGCGCGCGTCAGGCTTGGGCGTGTCGGGACGCGGCTTGTCGTAGTCGAATCCCTTCCACCAGCCGCCGTTGGGGTTTTGCCAACTGACGATGTTGTCGAGGATGCGCCGGCCCTCCGGGCTACGGATCCACTCCTCCGACGGATTGCGCAGCGACTTGAGATCAAACGCCGCGCACACCCCGGGCGCGGATATCACGGACACGGCAGCCAGCACGGCTGCGAACACCGACATTGGCGAGCATCTGATGTGGCGCATGATCCCCAGCAGGATACCGGCGAATCCGGCGGCGCGGGTACAAGATTGCGTCTATTGCTTTCAAACCTGCGTCATCGCGCGCCGCCGTTTGCAGGAAAGGTTAATACTCTTGAACAAACCGCGCAAGGCGATGACAGGCAGGCGGCTGGTCGTGTAGGAATGGACGACTGATGGAGCCATCGTCCGGCCGTGCCATTTCGTTACATCAGCCGCGGCGCCTGGTCTTCGGACCCGGCTGCGCCGACGGCGTTGCGGATGAGCTCGTCTCAGCCGAGGCGAGATCGGTGTTGTTTGTGACGTCGCCGCCATTGGCTGGAACCTGCCAGCGCCTGGCTGACGACCTGCGGCAGCGGGGCATCGCAGCCGTGATCTGGGAGCATGTCACCCACGAGCCGGACATAGAGATGTTCGAGGCTGCACTGGCGACCGGCCGGGAGGCGGGCGCCGATGCGGTGGTCGGCCTGGGCGGCGGCAGTGCGATGGACGTCGCCAAGTTGGTGGCGGCCTTGATGGGAGGGCGGCAGCAGATTGGCGAGGTCTTCGGTATCGGGCGGCTTGCGCCGAGGCGGACGTTCATGGTCTGCGTCCCGACGACCGCCGGCACGGGAAGCGAAGCATCGCCCAATGCGATCCTGCTGGATCGGGCGGATCGCCTGAAGAAGGGCGTGATCAGCCCGCACCTGGTGCCGGATGCGGCATATGTCGATCCGTCGCTGACGCTGAGCGTTCCGCCCGCATTGACGGCGGCCACCGGCATGGACGCGCTGACGCATTGCATCGAGGCGTTTGTGAACCGCTATTCGCATCCGATGATCGACCTCTATGCGCGCCGCGGCATCTGCCTGATCGCACGGCATCTGCGGCGGGCGGTGGCCGACGGACAGGACATGGAGGCACGCACCGAGCTGGCGATGGCCAGCCTGTTTGGCGGCATCTGTCTGGGGCCGGTGAACACCGGGGCGGTGCATGCGTTGTCGTATCCGCTGGGCAGCACGTTCGGGATCGCGCATGGGATCGCCAATGCCGTGCTGCTGCCGCATGTGCTGCGCTTCAACCTGCCGGCTGCGTCACAGCGGTATGCGGAAGTCGCCCGGGCGATGGGGATCGAGCGGTGCGGCGACGACATGGCCCAGGCGAAAGCCGGCGTCGAGGCGATTGTTCGTCTCTCGCGTGAATGCGGCATCCCGCAGCGCCTGGCGGATCTGGGTATCACCGTCAACGACATCGAGCCGATGGCCGAATCCGCCATGAAGATCACGCGCCTGTTGGAGCGCAACGTGCGCCAGGTGCGCTATGAGGACGCCGTCGCCATCTATCGCGAGGCTCTTTGAGATGAAGGAACACGCGTCATATCGCGGTGTCATCGTGCCGATGGTCAGCCCGTTCACGGCTGACGGTACGATCGATGTCAGCGCCGTTCGGCGGCTGGTGGACCACCTGCTGGCTGGCGGTGTGCATGGGATTTTCGCGCTCGGCACGACGGGGGAGGCTGCGTCGATCTCGGCACGCGAGCGCGAGCGCCTTGTCGATGCCGTTGTGCAGGCGGTCAACGGCCGCGCCATGGTCTATGCCGGGATCTCGAGCAACTGCTTTGCCGATTCTGTCGCCGCTGCGAGGGCCTACCAGGCGATGGGCGCCGACGCAGCCGTGGCGCATCCGCCGTGCTACTACCCGCTCAGTGACAGCGAGATCCGCGACTATTTCCTTGCGCTGGCGGATGCAATCGATTTGCCGCTGGTGCTCTACAACATCCCGGTGACGACGCATCAGTCGATCAGCCTGGATGTGCTGGATGAATTGCGGCGACATGAGCGGATCGTCGCGCTTAAGGAATCGGCCAATGATGCGCCCCGGCTGTCACAACTCCTGCCGAGAATGGGCAGCCGGGGCGGTTTTCCGGTCCTGCTGGGGTGCAGCGCGCAGTTTGCTCATGGGCTGAAGCTGGGCGGCGTCGGGCTGGTGCCCAGCGGTGGCCACCTGGCAGCGACGTTGTACTGCCGGATGTTCGACGCCGCCATGAGCGACGCGTGGGACGAAGTTCAGGAGTTGCAGAAGCAGACAGAGACGATCTGCGCCAGCTATCTGGCTGGCCGGTCGCTGCCGCAGCAGTTGGCGACGCTGAAACTGCTGCTGGAGCGGCAGGGGCTGTGTAGCCGCCATGTCCTGCCGCCGCTGCGACCGGCATCCGATGATGAAGCCCCCGAGTAACTGACCAGCCCCGCGACCATCTCTGGCCGATATGAGTGAGAACCTGCCAATCATCGGCATCAGCATGGGCGACCCAGCCGGCGTCGGCCCGGAGATCATCGCCAAGGCACTGGGCCGCCCGCGGGTTCGCGAGATCTGCCGACCGGTGGTTGTTGGATCCGCCGATGTGATGCGCGCAGCCGGGATGATCGTCGGCGCCCGGCTGGCTGTGCGGGAGATTCCGTCCGTCGATCAGGCGACGTTTGCGCATGATGCGATGGAGGTCATCCCGGCAGATCCGATCCCGATGGCGCAGGTGCAGATCGGCAAGGTCTCGGCGGCGGCTGGGCGTGCGGCGTTTGAGGCGGTGCGGAAGGTGATCGAGCTGGCGATGCGAAGGCAGATCGACGCGACCGTCACCGTACCAATCCACAAGGAGGCCCTGGCGCTGGCTGGCTGTCCCTATCCGGGGCATACCGAGATCTTTGGCGAACTGACCGGCGCGCGCGACGTCGCCATGATGCTGGCAGCCAACGGCCTGCGGGTCGTGCATGTGTCGACGCACGTCTCGCTGCGCGAAGCGTGTGATCGCGTGACGGCTGATCGTGTGTACAAGACGATCGAGCTGGCGCACGACGCCTGCCGCGAGTTGGGTATCCAGCAGCCGAAAATCGGCGTCGCAGGCCTGAATCCCCATGCCAGCGACGGCGGGCTGTTCGGCGATGAAGAGCGCGTGCACATCATCCCAGCCGTCGAGCGGGCGCGGCAACAGGGGATGAATGTCAGCGGTCCGTTTCCGCCCGACACGTTCTTCGCCATGGCGATCGGCGGAGCATGGGATGTGTGCGTGGCGATGTACCACGACCAGGGGCATATCCCGGTCAAGATCAAGGGCTTTCGATTTGACGCAACGAAGGGGGCATGGAGCAGTATTAACGGCATCAACGTCTCGCTGGGGCTGCCGATCATCCGCACATCGGTGGATCATGGCACGGCGTTCGATCAGGCGGGTCACGGCACTGCCAGCGATGAGAGTCTTGTCGAGGCGATCGATTACGCAGCGCGCATGGCGCGGCACAGGCGCAACAGATGAAAAGTGTCCTGGTCATAGCTGACGATTTCACGGGGGCAGCCGAGATTGCGGGAATCGGGTTGCGATACGGCTTGCCTGCGCACATGGCGCGCGACGTGCCGCCGCCGTGGCGCAAAGGGTTGACTGTCATCGACACCGATACGCGCCTGTTGCCGCCGGAGGAAGCGTACAAACGCGTTCAACATCTGCTCAGCCGGCTGAGTACGTCGCATTTCGACCTGGTCTACAAGAAGGTCGACTCGGTGATGCGCGGGCCGGTGTTGGCCGAGCTGGAAGCCGTCATGTCGTCGTTGCGGCGGCCGGGTGTGCTGCTGGCGCCGCAGAATCCGTCGCGCGGGCGGATCATCCGCGGCGGCGAGTATCGCATCGGCGGCGCGCCGCTGTATGCAACGGCTTTCGCCAATGATCCGGAATATCCAGCCCGTACAGCCCAGGTGCTGGAGCTGCTGGGCAAATCCGCGAGGTACGCCACCGCGTATGCCGATCCCGGCGATCCGGTGCTGCAGGATGGAATCACGATCTGCGGCGGGTGGGAGCTGGATGATCTTCAGCATTGGGCTGCCAAGGCGGGCGCGCGGCTGTTGCCGGCAGGCGGCGGGGATTTCTTCGAGGCGATGCTTCAGCGGAGTGGATTCGAGGCGATCGGCTTGCGGGCGCCGGCGTTGCCGCAGGGCAGCGTGCTGCTGGTGTGCGGCAGTACGTCTGCCTACGGGCGCGACGTGATGGCGCGGGCGGAGCACCGCGGCATGGCGATCTGCCCCATGCCCGATGAGCTGTTCAACCGCCCGGACCCCGCAAGCAAGCGCGTGGTCAGTTGGGCGAGCGAGATCATCGCCAGCCTGCGGGAAAGCGGCAGTGCCCTGATCATCATCACCCACCCGATCGATCCCTCGGGCGAAAGACCAAAGCGCCTGACAAGCGTCTTGGCGGAGGTGGTGGGGCGTGTCCTTCGCGAGCAGCCGGTCGACAATCTGCTGATGGAGGGCGGCGCGACGGGATCGGCCGTCTGTCGGCACATGGGGTGGCATACGTTCCGCGTGGTGGGAGAGTTGGCTGTCGGCGTGGTGTTGATGGAGATCTTCGAAGCGCCCGTGCGCAATGTCGTTGTCAAACCCGGCAGCTACCGTTGGCCCGAGGCGGTTTGGCATTAGGTGAGGATTTGAAGGTGACGCGGCCCGACACAATCCATGCATGATTTGCACAAGTCGTCCCAGCAGCAGGTCATGCTGAGGGCTGTGAAGGAACCCTGCCGTTCGAACGTCGGGACCCGTCGCTTCGCGAAGAATGATGTTCTAAGTCACAGGGGCTGACAGCCCGTGCCACGGGACTTGGGGCTCACCGATTTCCAAACTTCTCCACTGCCAGGCGAAGGTTCTCGTTGGCCGCCGCAGCCGACGCGATGTCCTGGCCGGCGACGGCAGCGGACCACGCTGCACGGATGGCATCGATGCCGCCGGCGGGGCCATTCGGATGAGCCATAATCCCGCCGCCGGCGAGATACAGCAGATCGATCGTCCGCGTGCGCCGCCAGGTCTCGAACGCTTGCCCACCCCATTGCCCGGACGAGACGACCGGCACAATGGGGGCCGTCGGCGTGGGCGCCAGGCATGCCTGAATCGACGCGCATACCGAATCGTCATCCTCCCAAAACTTATTGGCGATGCCGTTGACGTGGAGCTGATCGACACCGGCCAACCGCCAGTAGACCTGGTAGGCTTGGAAATCCATGCCGATCCAGGGATGCCGCGTCAGCATGCCCCAGCCGTTGCGGTGGCCATGGACGACCAGCGCGCCTTCATCGCAGATGCGTTTGACGGCTGACAGGCCGACGCTGTTGAGGCTGAGCATGATGGCTGTACCTCCCGCCTTGCGCACGAGCTCATAGTGGCGAAGCATGGCCTCGACTTCGTCGGTGATGTTGAAGGCATACATGACGCGTCGGCCGGTGCGGTCGGCGTGGGCGTTGAGCACGCCCATGACCGCAGCGATGCGCTCCCTGATCGGCGAGTGTGGTGGATTGGCCATCAGCTCGTCGTCCTTGATGAAGTCGATGCCGGCCTCGGCCAGTTGGGCGACTATCTCCGCGGTTTGGGCGGGCGTCAGGCCGACGCTCGGCTTGATGATCGTGCCGACCATGGGGCGGTCGTGGACGTTCATCATCCGCCGCGTGCCGGCGATGCCGAAACGTGGGCCGGGAAAGTGCTTCAGGAACGACGGCGGCAGATCGATATCGACCAGCCGCAGGCCGGAAAACTCGCGCAGCTCGTAAAGATTGCCCTGCAGCGTTGAGACGAGTGTCGGCAGGTTCGGGCCGATGTTGTCCAGCGGCCAGGAGATGCGGATTTCGCCACGATGGTAGGCATTCGCGGGACGGCTGCCGGGCAGGGCGGGGGTGTGGACGGTCTCCAGCGGCGTTACGGCATCGACGGTCGCGCGAAAACGCGCCCGCAGCTCAGCCGTTTCGCCCGGCACAGCCACGAACGTGCCCGACGACTGCTCGCCCGCGAGCACCTCGGCTGCCTTCTCCAGCGGCAGCGGCGTCTCGACACGGTATGTGGCGCGAATTCGTTCCATGGAAGGGACTTAATGTGGTACGGGCGTCCTGAACTTTACGCATCAGCGCATCGAGCGATTGCCCGAAGCTGCATCCTGAGCCCAGCGAAGGACCTGGCGTGATCATGCATCGTGTTGACCGTGCCTGTGCAGCTTCATGGATTATGCATGGGCGAGGCGCCCATGCCACGTGTGTTCATCCTTGCGTTGCAGCCTCTGCCTGGAAGATCGACTTCAGGTACTGCGCGTTGGCTGAGAAGTTCTCTTTCACGCTCTTGCCGGCGACGCGTGACCGCTCGAGCACGAGCCAGCCCTGCCAGCCGATGTCGTCGAGCGTCTGTCTGACCTTCGGCATGTCGATGCTGCTGTCCGCCAGCCATTGGCCATCAGCTTCGGTGCAGAGAATCTGGCAGATCCGCTCACGCCCGAGCGTGCGGAGCTCCGTGGGGATATCCCGCCCACCGGCAACGGCATTGGCGAAGTTGTAGTAGATCGCCACACCCTTTGAGCCGATCTCATCCAGCAGGCGGGCATCGTCCTCGGCGCTCATGCCCGTCTCGATGCCCATCACAACACCTGCCTTCTCCGCGATCGGACCGAAACGGCGAAGTCGATCGACCACGAGCTGCCGGGCTTCGGCATCGTCCGCGAGATTCACACGCACGCCCATCGGCAGAAATCCTACGGGCACCTGCATCGTCGCCATCAGTTCGATCCACTCCTGTGTGAATCGATCAGAACCCGGATGCCGCGCGTAGTCCTGCGCATAGAACGCCGACATCGCCAGCGCGCAGATCTCCAGCCCCAGGTCGCGTGCAGTCTCCAGGTACTGCCGCCGCAGTTCCGGATCGCGCAGCTTGTTGTCCAGGTCCGGCCGATTGCCAAGGCCGCCCAGATCCACGACAACCCCATCCAGCCCGATCTCGGCAGCCAGCGGCAGGGCGCCCAGCTTCTGCCGCTTGAGCAGCATCCAGTCGCATGCGCCGATGCGGTAGCGCGGCTGCACGGGGGCGGTTGTCGGCGCCTGCGCCAGCAGCGAGCGCGGCGCGCACGCCGCCAGCAAAGCCGCAGCTGCGCCGCCGGCCATCGCGCCGAGAAGTTTGCGTCGCGTCATCACAATGGCCGTATCGTTGGCTGATGACATGGGCAGTTCCTTTCGTCGGGCACCGGTGCCACAGGCTATCATTATGCCGGATGGCAGCGGCATATCCGCCAACATGCGCGCTTTGTGTAAGAGTTTGAACCGATATTTAAACGAACGCCCGTCGTGTTCGCCCCGCGCATGGTGTTATCCTTCGGAACAGACAGCCGGACGGCAAAGGGATGCGCTATGGCAGAGCAGTCGGATTCGGTCGAGCAGTGGGGGATCCATGAACTGGTGTTGCGTGGCAGGTCCGACGGCAACCCCTTCATCGATACGGAGCTGTTCGCGACGTTTACGCAGGATGGCCTCAGCCTGAGGGTGCGCGGGTTCTACGATGGCGGGGGGACGTATCGCATTCGCTTTTCTCCGCCGCAGACCGGCCGCTGGCGGTACATGACGGAAAGCAACCAGGCGGCCCTTTCCGGCCACGAGGGCGTCATCACCTGTACGCCGCCCACGCCGGGCAATCACGGGCCGGTGCAGGTGGCGCATACATTTCACTTCGCCTATGCCGATGGCGCGCCCTATCGGCAGATCGGCACGACATGCTACGCCTGGACGCACCAGAATGTTGAGCTGGAGGAGCAGACACTGACAACATTACGTCAGTCCCCCTTCAACAAGATCCGGATGTGCGTCTTTCCGAAGTACTATGCTTTCAACAAGGACGAGCCGCCGAGGTATCCGTTTGAAGGAACGCCCCCGGACCGCTGGGACTTTGCGCGTTTCAACCCGGCGTTCTTCCGGCATCTTGAGAAACGCGTCGGCCAGCTTTGTGCGCTGGGCATAGAAGCCGACCTCATCCTCTTCCATCCATACGACGAGGGCCACTGGGGCTTCGATCGGATGGACCCCGATAGCGACGACCGCTACCTCCGCTATGTCATCGCCCGCCTGGCAGCCTATCGCAATGTGTGGTGGTCGGTCGCCAACGAATTTGACTTCATGAAGGAAAAGCGCCCCGAGGACTGGGATCGCTATTTTCGGATCATCCAGGAGGAGGATCCGTACAGCCGCCTGCGCTCCATCCACAACGGCCGGCTAATCTATGACCACAACAAGCCGTGGGTTACGCACGCCAGCATTCAGAACGGCTCAGCCGTCGAGGATTTCGGCAGGGCGGTGCTGTATCGCGATGTCTATCGCAAACCGATCGTCTTCGACGAGGTGAAGTACGAAGGCGATATCCCCCAGCGGTGGGGCAACATTTCGGCTGAGGAGATGGTGCATCGCTTCTGGCAGGGAACGATCGCCGGGACGTATGTCGGCCATGGCGAGACGTATCTGCATCCGCAGGACATCCTCTGGTGGTCGCGGGGCGGCCAGCTTCGTGGCCAGAGCCCGCCGCGGCTGGCCTTTCTGCGTACCGTGCTGGAGAGCGCGCCAGCCGAAGGCATCGATCCGATCGACAAATGGCAGGATGTCCGCACAGCCGGCCAGCCGGGGCAGTATTACCTGATCTACTTCGGCCGCGAGGCGCCGACGAGCTGGCTCTTTGAGCTGCCCCGCGCGGGCCTGGCCGAAGGGATGCGCTTCAACGTTGAGATTCTCGACACCTGGAACATGACGATCCAACGGCTCGAGCAGACGTTTGAGATCATCGTCGACGGCACATACCGCTACCACGCCCGCGGCCTGCCGGAGATTCCGCTGCCGCGGCGGCCGTGGATCGCGCTGCGCATCACGCGATGCGCGGATGACAATGTCTCGGCTGCAACGGAACAGAAGATCTGGGGTGAAGGCTGAACGGAGGTACACCGCTGCGATGCCGGTCCATGAGTCCAGCCTGCTGTTGTATATCGACCCCGCCACCGGCGAGCGCGGACAATACGCCGCCAGCCGCCTGCGGGCGACGCTGGAGTCGATCGGCATGGCGGTCGAGGTGACCGCAGACGATCGTCCCTCACCTGCCAGGGTGATCCTCACGATCACGGGCACACCGGCTGCCCGCGCCTGTGGCGTTCAGCCCGAGTCGAGACGTGACGAAGGCTTCACCATCCGCACAATCGATGGCAGGACCATTGCCGTCGTCGGCGACGATCCCCCCGGCTTGCTCTACGGTTGTCTGGAACTTGCCGATCGCGTCCGAGACGCGCACGCCTTACCCACAAAGCTCGACATCCGGGACGCGCCAGCCATGGCCCTCCGCGGCCCGTGCATCGGGATGCAGAAGACCTTCATCCTCCCCGGCCGAAAGGGCTACGAGTATCCCTATACGCCCGAGTTGTTCCCGTTTTTCTACGACGAAGCCTTCTGGCAGGAGTATCTCGACTTCCTCGTCGATAACCGGATGAACAGCCTGTACCTGTGGAGCGGCAATCCATTCGGATCGCTGGTGCAGGTGCCGGAGTATCCGTATGCCGTTGAGGTGTCGCCCGAGGTATTCGAGCAGAACGTCCGGATGTTCCGCTTCATTGCAGCCGAGTGCCAGCGGCGCGGCATCTGGCTGGTGCAGAAGTTCTACAGCATCATCCTCCCCAAGCCGTTTGCCGAGCATCACGGCATCGACACACAACTGTCCGCCCCGACACCCGAAGCCAGCGACTACATGCGCAAGGCCATTGCCGGCTTCGTCGTGCAATATCCCAACGTGGGCCTGTTGGTCTGCCTGGGAGAAGCGTTGGCGGGCATTGACAATCAGATCTACTGGCTTCGCGATGTGGTGCTGCGCGGTGTGCTCGATGGACTGCAGCAGGCGGGCATCGCCGATCAGCCGCCGGTGGTGGTGCGCGCTCATGCGACAGACCCCACCAAAGTCATCCCCCCAGCCCTGGAGGTCTATCGCAACCTCTACACCATGGCCAAGTACAACGGCGAGTCGCTGACGACCTCCGAGCCGCGCGGCGTTCGCCAGCAGGTGCATCTGGCCATGAGCCGACTCGGTTCGCGGCATATCGCCAATGTTCACATCCTGGCCAACCTCGAGCCGTTCCGGTACGGCGCGCAGCGGTTCATCTGCCAGTGCGTGCAGGCGGCTCAGGCGCGCCTGGGCGCATCGGGCATTCACCTGTATCCGCTGGCTTACTGGAGCTGGCCCGAATCGCCCGACAATCCGCCCCTTTGCCAGATCGACCGCGACTGGATGTGGTTCTCCGCCTGGGCACGCTACGCCTGGAATCCACAGATCGACCAGCAGGCCGATCGCGCCTGGTGGATCACGCGCCTGTCGCAGCGTTTCGGCCAATCGGCAGCCCCGTTGATCCTCGATGCCCTCAACGATGCCGGCGAATGCGCGCCTCGCTTGCTGCGCCGCTTCGGTATCACGGAGGGCAACCGGCAGACGATGTCACTCGGCATGACGCTCGATCAGCTCGTGAACCCCGAGAAGTATCGCCCCTTTCCCGAGCTGTGGGAGTCGCAATCGCCGCCGGGCGAGCGTCTGAGCGAGTATGTCGAGCGCGAATGGAACGGCCAGCCGCACGAGGGAGAGACGCCGCCGCAGATCATCAAGGAGGTGCTGTCATTTGCCGCTCGCGCCGTCGCGGCGATCGACGCGGCTGAGCCTTTGGTGACATCCGACAGGGAGGAGTTCGCCCGCATCCGCAACGACATCCACTGCATCGCAGCGATGTCGCGTTTCTACGCCGAGAAGGCCCGGGCGGCTATGCGCGTCCTGCGACATCGCTTCAGCCGCGATCTGGAAGACCTGCGCGCGGCGCGCACGCATCTGCACAGCAGCCTGGAGCAGTACCGGATCCTTGCTGACCTCACGCGCGACACCTACCGCTTTGCCAACACGATGCAGACGGCCCAGCGGCGCATCCCCGTGCCCGGCGGCATCGACGGCAAGCCAGCCAACTATCACTGGACGCAGGTCCTGCCGGTATACGAGCAGGAACTGGCGGATTTCGAGAAGCGCGTCCATGCCATCGAATCTGGGCTGCCGGATGTCGAGGACGAATCGCATATCCGCCCGCTGCCGGCTGTCGCTGTGCGCGTCCTCAGCCCCGGGGCTGAGGTGTACGAGGTCAAGCCCGGCGCGCAGGTCTACACCGATCGCCCATACCGCATCCAGTCCCTCGCAGCCGAGCTGGTCGGCGGAACCGGCATTCGCTTCTCGCATTCCCAGGCCAAGGCTGGAGATTACGAGCCCATCGAGTTCGAGGTCGATCAGCCCGTGCAGGTGCTGGTGGGCTACTTTCAAAGCCAGCGCGACATCTGGCTTCAACCGCCCAACCTCGAGACCGACGCCAACGCCGTCGAGCGCGGCGGTGCTGAGCCGGTCATCGATAATGCCGCCACGATCGATTCGTTGCCGGCGCTCAACGTGCATGCCCTGCGTTTCGGCGCCGGCCTCCAGCGGCTCGAAGTGCGCGGGCCGGGGAGCTTTGTCGTACTGGGCGTCGTGCCGGCGGATTTCACCATCCAGCGGCGCGACGCAGGCAGGGGAGGTGCCGAATGACGCCCGTCACCGATCGCATCTCGCCTGCCACGTCATCGAGCCGTGTGCTCGATCCGTCCCGCTTCGCGCATTACGTTCAGCGGTTCAACGCGCAGGACGTTGAAGATGTCGTCCATCTAATCCCCAACGCGCAGGCCTGGCCATGGATGGTCGAGAACGTGCCCCTGTTCGAATGCCCCGACGCGACGATCGAGCGGACGTGGTACTACCGCTGGTGGACCTACCGCAAACACATCAAGCCGACGCCCGTCGGCACGATCATCACCGAGTTCATCCTCCCCGTGCGCCACGCCGGCACCTACAACAGCATCAGTTGCGCTACCGGCCATCACCTGGCCGAGGGGCGGTGGATCGCCGAGCGCCGGTATCTGGATGAGTACACGCGTTTCTGGTTCCGAGCCGACAACGGCCGTCCCGAACCGAAGTTCCACAAGTACAGCAGTTGGATCGCCGTCGCGATGCTGGAGCGATCCTGCGTGCTGGGTGACCTGTCGCTGATGCTTGAGTTGCTGGACGATCTGGATGCCGACTATCGGCAGTGGGAGCAGGAGAGGCTGCGGGAAGACGGCCTGTTCTGGCAGTACGACGTGCGCGACGGCATGGAGGAGTCGATCTCCGGTTCGCGCACCCACCGCAATGCCCGGCCGACGATCAACAGCTACATGTTCGGCAACGCCGTCGCGATCACCCAGGCTGCTCGCGCCGCCGAGAGGGATGATCTGGTCGAGATCTACTCCGCCAAGGCTGAGAAGCTGCGGCAACTCGTACATGCCCGCTTGTGGGATGCCGAAGCCGAGTTCTTCAAGGCGCAGACCGAAGAGGGCCCGTTGTCCGATGCGCGCGAAGCGATCGGTTTCATCCCCTGGCGCTTCATGCTCCCCCGGCCGGGATACGAAGCTGCCTGGCGGCAGCTTATTGATCCCGAGGGCTTCTGGGCGCCGTGTGGCATCACGACGGCTGAGCGGCGGCATCCGCAGTTCCGCTCGCATGGGGTGGGCAACTGCGAATGGGACGGCGCCGTCTGGCCGTTTGCCACGACGCAGACGCTCGAGGCGCTGGCCAATGTCCTGCGGCACTACGATCAGCCGTATGTGTCGCGCGCCGACTATCTGCAAGCCATCGAGATCTATGCCCGTGTCCATCAGCGCAACGGTCAGCCGTACATCGGCGAGTACCACGACGAGGTCACAGGCGAATGGCTGAAGGGCGACAACCCGCGAAGCCGCTACTACAACCATTCAACGTTTTGCGATCTGATCATCACCGGCCTCGTCGGCCTGGTGCCGCGTCTGGATGATTGCATCGAGATCGATCCGCTGCTGCCTGCGGAGGCATGGGACTGGTTCTGCCTCGATCGCGTGCGCTATCATGGCCATGAGGTGTCGATCGTGTGGGATCGCACGGGCGAACGCTACGGCAGGGGTGCGGGGCTGAGCGTGTATGTGGACGGTCGCCTCGCCGGAAGGCAGGCGAATCTCGGTCGCCTGCTGTGTCGGCTGGGCGATACAGTATCCCCAGGCGAAAGGAGCGAAGCATGCAACGGCTGATGGCGTTCCTTGGCCTGGTGATGGCGTTGCTGCTGGCAGCCGCGCCGGCAGCCACGGCCCAACAACCGCCGCGCGCCATCCAGGTTGATGAGGGCGGGAGGCTGGCCTATCACGCCGATGCCGACGGCAATCGCGTACCCGATTTCTCGTACTGCGGCTATGCATCGGGCGAAACGGAGATTCCGTTCGTTTCGCCGCGTGTCGTCGTCCCGCCGGCCGTGGGGGACGACACCGCCCGCATCCAGGCAGCCATCGACCATGTCTCGACCCTGCCGTTGGATGCCAACGGCTTCCGCGGCGCGGTCGTGCTGATGCGCGGCACGTACGAAATCAGCGGCAGCCTGACGATCGCCGCATCCGGCGTCGTCCTGCGCGGCCAGGGCATGGGGGAGGATGGAACGATCCTCCGCGCCATCGGTCTCGATCGCCGCACGCTCATTCGCATCCGCGGCCGCGATGACCGGCAAATGCGAGGCGAGGCCATTTCCGTCACCCAGCCGTATGTGCCTGTCAATTCCATGCGGCTGGAAGTGGCAGGCACCGCGGGGCTGGCTGTCGGCGATCGCGTCTTCATCCGTCGGCCAGCCACCGAGCGCTGGATCCAGGCACTCGGTACGGACGATTTCGGCGGCGACCGCCACGGCCCGCGATGGCACACAGAGTCGCATGAGATCGCGTGGGATCGCACAATCACAGCCATCGACGGCAGGACGATCGCGATCGATGCGCCCCTCACCACAGCCATCGCCGCAGAGTTCGGCGGGCCGACTGTCCAGAAGTACAACTGGCCGGGGCGCATCGAGCGGGTCGGCGTGGAGAACCTGCGCCTCATCAGCGAATACGACGCTGACAACCCGAAAGACGAAGACCATAGCTGGTTCGCCATCACCTGTCAGGATGTCGAGAACGCCTGGGTGCGGCGCGTCACAGCCGTGCATTTCGCCGGTGGGGCTGTGGCACTGTGGGAACGCACCAGCCGTGTGACGGTGGAGGACTGCAGGTCACTTGCGCCGATCTCCGAGGTCGGCGGATTCCGACGCACGGCTTTTCAGACGCTCGGACAGTTGAACCTGTTCCAACGGTGCGTGTCGCAGCAGGGGAGGCATGACTTTGCCGCCGGGTTCATGGCGGCAGGGCCCAATGCGTTTGTGCAGTGCGAAGCCATCGAGAGCCTGCACCTCAGCGGCGGCATCAGCAGTTGGGCGTCGGGCGTGCTGTATGACAACGTCCGCATCGACGGCAATGTGCTGGGCTTCGGTAATCTGTCATCGAACTACAACGGCGCCGGCTGGTCGGCGGCCAATAGTGTATTGTGGCAGTGCAGCGCATCGGTGATCCGCTGCTACAGTCCGCCGACGGCGCAGAACTGGGCCTTCGGCTGCTGGGGGCAGTTCGAAGGCGATGGGCATTTCGAGTCGTCCAACGAACACATCCAGCCGCAGAGCCTCTACTACGCTCAACTCGCGGAGCGGGTCGGTCACCACGTCCTTGAGCGCGCCCAGCTCAAGCCCATCGGCGAGGGCAGCGAGAGTAATCCGAGCATCCAACAGGCGGCTGCGTTGACGCGCGCATCGGGCCAGCCGGCTGTCACGATGGACGGCTGGATTGAGCAAGTCGTGGCGAAGTCACCTATCGGCGACGCACTGGACGGTGTGCCCTCCATCGACGAAGTGAACACTCCCTCCGCCGAGCCGTCAGCGCCACAGCCGCAGCGCCTGCTGGCTGTCACCAACGGCTGGCTGACGCTGGACGGCAAGCTGGCGGTCGGCAGCCGCACGGGTGTTCCCTGGTGGGCGGGGGGGCTGACGCCGCGCGACGTCAGCCGCGCCCGGCCAGCCGTTACGCGCTTTGTCCCGGGGCGAGAGGGTCTCGGTTTCACCGATGATCTGGACGAGATGACCGATCAGCTCGCAGCCGACGGCGTCGTCGCGCTCGAGCACAACTATGGCCTCTGGTACGACCGCCGCCGCGACGATCATCAGCGTATCCGCCGGATGGATGGCGACGTGTGGGCGCCGTTTTACGAGCAGCCGTTCGCCCGCAGCGGCATCGGCAGAGCCTGGGACGGACTGAGCAAGTACGACCTGACGAAGTACAACCCCTGGTACTGGTCCCGCCTGTCGCAGTTTGTCGCGCTGGGCGAGCAGAAGGGGATCGTGCTGCTGCACAATCACTACTTCCAGCACAACATTCTCGAAGCCGGCGCGCATTGGGTCGATTCTCCGTGGCGGTCCGCCAATGCGATACAGGACACCGGCTTCCCCGAGCCGCCGCCCTTCGCAGCCGACAAGCGCATCTTCATGGCTGAGCAGTTCTACGACGTCTCACACCCCGTTCGGCGCGAGCTGCATCGGGCGTATATCCGCCAGTGCCTCGACAACTTCGCCGGCCAGAACAACGTCATCCACGTGATCAGCGCCGAGTACACCGGCCCGCTGCACTTCATGGAATTCTGGCTGGACACCATCGCGGAATGGCAGGCTGAGACCGGGCACGATGCGATCATTGCCCTCAGCGCAACGCGCGATGTGCAGGATGCGATTCTCGCGGATCCCGCGCGCGCGGAGCTAATCGACGTCATCGATATCCGCTACTGGTGGTATCAGCCGGATGGCAGCGTCTATGCGCCGGAAGGCGGGCGCAACCTTGCGCCGCGCCAGCACGCGCGGCTGCTGCGCCCCAGGCCGGCGACGTTTGAGCAGGTTGCACGGGCTGTGCGGGAGTATCGCCTGCGATATCACGCCAAGGCTGTGATCTACTCGGCTGAGGGGCCGGAGCATGGCTGGGCAGTCCTGATGGCTGGCGGTTCGCTGGCGAACGTGCCCCGATCGCTCGATGCCGAGCTGCTGGCTGCCGTCCCGCAGATGATGCCGGCGGAGACGGGTGACGGCATCCTTCGCCTGCAAGCGCCGGATCAGGCGTATCTTGCCTATGTGCCCGCCAAGGCAACGGCTGCGTTTGAGACGGGCAGCAACGGCCGTTTTGTCGTCCGCTGGATCGATCCCGGGACGGGAAAGATGCGCGACGAACCATCGACCATCGCAGGCGGGCGGATCGAACTGAGCAATCCCGCCGATCAGCCGTCGATCCTGTGGATGTCGGCAGAGGAGGCTCGGGAGTAGCACGCATGTCCCAGACGCTCGAAACAACCCGCTCGCTGCGATCGCTCAACTACACCGACGCCAGTCCATATGTGCGCGCCCACGGCCTGGGCCTTGGCGATGCCCGCTGGACGGGCGGCTTCTGGGCCGATCGCTTTGAGCTCACGCACCGCGTGATCATCCCAACGATGGGCGAGCTGATGGAGGGCACCGAGCGCACGCACTTCCTTCAGAACTTCAAGATCGCAGCCGGACTCGCGGACGGCCGCCATCGCGGCGCCAAATGGAACGACGGCGACTTCTTCAAATGGTTTGAAGCCGTCGCCGCCGTCTATGCCATCACGCGCGATCCGCAGCTCGATGCGGCGATGGACCGCATCATCCCCATCATCGCCCAGGCGCAAGCCGATGACGGTTACCTGCATACGCCGCATCTGATTGCCGTTCGCAACGGTCAGGATCTGCCGCGTTTCGCCGATCCGATGCATTTTGAGATGTACAACATGGGCCATCTCATGCTGGCTGGCTGCGTGCATGCACGCGCCACCGGCAAGCCGTCGCTGCTGGCGATCGCCCGTCGCGCAGCCGACTATCTTGATCGCGCCTTTGCCCATCCCACACCCCAGATGGCCCGCCACGGCATCTGCCCGGTACACCTGAGCGGCTTGATCGAGCTGTATCGCGAGACCGGCGAGACGCGCTATCGCGATCTGGCGACGCGCCTGCTGAACATGCGCGACCTGGTGACCAACGGCGATGACGACAATCAGGATCGCATCCCTTTCCGACAGCAGAGGCAGGCAGTGGGTCACGCCGTTCGGGCGACGTATCTGTACACCGGAGCTGCGGATGTCTATGCCGAAACGGGCGATGAATCCCTGATGGCGTCGCTTTCGCCGATCTGGGAGGACCTGGTCCATCGCAAGCTCTACATCACCGGCGGCTGCGGCGCGCTGTTCGACGGAGCGTCACCTGACGGCTCAGCCGATCAGAAGTCGATCACCCGCGTCCATCAGGCCTTTGGCCGGCCATACCAGCTTCCTCACAGCACCGCACACAACGAAACCTGCGCCGCCATCGGCAACCTCCTGTGGAACTGGCGCATGCACCAGATCAGCCCCGAAGCCCGCTTTGGCGACGTGATCGAGCTGACGCTGTTCAACAGCGTGCTGGCGGGAGTCAGCCTCGATGGCAGGCGGTTTTTCTACACCAATACACTGCGACGGCTGGATCCCATGCCCGTGGAGCTGCGCTGGCCGCAGCAGCGGCAGGAATTCCTGAGTTGCTACTGCTGCCCGCCGAACGTTGCGCGCGTGCTGGCTGAGACGCCCAGCTACGCCTCTGCACGCACCGACGACGGGCTCTATGTCATCCTCTACGGCACCAGCCGGGCTCAGACACGCATCGGCGAGGTCGACGTTGAACTCGCGCAGCAGACAGACTATCCGTGGGACGGCGCAATCCGCATCGAGGTGCGGACTGCAGCGGCTGCGGAGTGGTCTCTTCGGCTGCGCATCCCCGCCTGGGCGCGCGATGCACGCGTGTCGGTGAACGGCATAGAGACGGCATCGCCCCAGCCCGGTACTTACGCGGAACTGAAGCGCGTGTGGAAGAGCGGCGACATCGTCGAGCTGAATCTGCCGATGCCCGTTCGCCGGATCGAGGCCCATCCGTATGTGGAGGAGGCGCGCAATCACCTGGCCGTGATGCGCGGGCCGCTGGTCTATTGCCTGGAATCTGTCGATCTGCCATCGGATGTGCGTCTCATGGAGGTTGGCATGCCGCGCGAGGCGATCTTCACCGTCTCACGGACGGACGAGCTGGGCGGAATCGTCACCATCCATACGACGGGTGTCGCACGTCCTGGTGGGCAGTGGGGCCAATCGCTGTATCGCGAGGTCCCACGCATCCCCGCTCGGCCGGTGCCGCTCAAGCTGATCCCGTATTTCGCATGGGACAATCGCGGGCGGTCGGAGATGTCTGTGTGGCTGCCCGCCGTCGCCTGATACCCCAAGCCATTGGCTGGAGGGCGTGTGCGCGTTTGGTGTCGACTGTTGATGGGAGTGTTCGTCGTGGTCCACAGTTCACTGCAAACCGCAAACGGCCAAGCCGATCTGAGACTGTGGTACGAGCAGCCCGCACAGGTCTGGGAAGAGGCCATGCCCATCGGCAACGGCCGCATAGGGGCGATGGTCTTCGGGCGAACGCTCGAAGAGCGCATTCAGTTCAACGAGGAGACCCTCTGGCGCGGCAAGCCGCACGATTATGTGCGCAACGGTGCGCGCGATCACCTTGCGGAGATCCGCCGGCTGGTCTTCGCCGGCGAGCACGAGGCAGCCGCCCGGATCGTGCGGGCACACTTCCTGAGCGACCCCGTGCGGCAGATGGCCTATCAGCCGTTCGGCGACGTGCGTTTGCAGGTCGACGGCCATCACAACGTCACCGACTACAGGCGCGAGCTGAACCTGGATACCGCGATCGCGACGACGACCTACCGCCTCGGCGATGTCACGTACACGCGCGAGGCTTTTGCGTCATACCCGGATCAGGTGATCGTCGTCACCATCTACACCTCCCAACCGGGACAAGTGAGCTTTCGTGCGTCGTTCGACTGTCCGCACGCCGACTGGCAGACCGCCCGCCTCGCGGCAGACACGCTCGCCCTGCGCGGCAGGGTCCAGCCCGACGGCCTGAGTTTCGAAGCCCGCCTGCACGTTCGGGTTGAAGGTGGGCACGCATCGGTCACCGATCGTCAGATCACCGTCGAGCGTGCCGATCGCGTCACACTCCTGCTGGCCGCACACACGAGTTTCGTCAGCTTCGAGGACGTCAGCGGCGATCCAGCCGCCCGCTGCGAATCGACGCTGGCGAAGCTCGGCGACAAGCCGGTCGCCGCCATCCGCCGCGACCATATCGCCGATCACCAGCGGCTGTTCCGTCGCGTGCGGTTCGACCTCGGCCGGACGGACCGTGCTGATCTGCCGACAGACCAGCGTCTTGCGCGTCTCAGCCGCGATATCTCGGAGGCGGAGGGGTTGCGGCGCGATCACATTCTCGCCGGCCTCGACACAACTGCCGGCCTGGCCGCCGATCCAGCCCTCGCGGCGCTCTACTTTCAGTTCGGCCGATACCTGCTGATCGCCTCAAGCCGACCCGGCGGCGAACCTGCCAATCTGCAGGGCATCTGGAACGAACTGCTCAAACCATCCTGGGAGAGCAAGTACACGCTCAACATCAACCTGCAGATGAACTACTGGCCGGCGGAGGTCACGAACCTCGCTGAGTTGCACGAGCCGGTCTTCGAGATGATCGATGACCTGCGCATCGCAGGAGCCCGCACCGCCGCAAAGCAGTACGGCGCCCGCGGCTGGGTCGTGCATCACAACACCGACCTGTGGCGCGGCTGTGCGCCGATCAACAATGTCGAAGGCGTCTGGCCGACCGGAGCGGCGTGGCTGTGCCATCACCTGTGGGATCACTATCTGTTCAGCCGGGATCGGGCATTCCTCGAGCAGCGCGCCTATCCGGCGATGAAAGAGGCGGCGATGTTGTTCCTCGACACGCTGGTCGAGGATCCGAACACGGGATATCTGGTGACCAACCCATCGCATTCCCCGGAGCTGGGGCCGCTGGTCCCCGGGCCGACGATGGACAATCAGCTCATCCGCGCGCTGTTCGACTACACGATCGAGGCGGCGAGCATTCTGCGGGTGGATGTTGAGTTCGTGTCGCAGCTACGCAAGACGCGCGATCGCCTGCCGCCCAATCGCGTCGGCCGGCACGGGCAATTGCAGGAATGGCAAGCTGACCTCGACAAGCCGGGCGATACCCATCGGCATCTGTCGCCGCTGTGGGGGCTGTATCCGGGATGGGATATCACGCCGGCCGACCCGGCTGTGTTCGACGCAGCCAGGCTGCTGCTCACGTGGCGGGGCGACGGCAGCACCGGCTGGAGCTATGCGTGGCGGGCGGCCGCGTGGGCACGCGTGCAGGATGGCGCATTTGCCTATCGACAGCTCTCGCTCCAACTGGCGCGATCCACCTATCCCAGCCTGCTGGACAGACATCCGCCGTTCCAGATCGACGGCAACTTCGGCGCGACTGGCGCGATGGCCGAATGGCTGCTGCAAAGCCATCTCCGCACGCAGGAAGGTCATCCGATCATCCAGCTCCTGCCCGCCTTGCCGCCGGCGTGGAAGGGAGGAACGATCACCGGCCTGCGCGCACGCGGCGGGTTCGAGGTCGATATGGCCTGGGCAGGCGGCCAATTGCAGGAAGTGGTGATCCGCTCGGCCGTGGGAAGCCCATGCCGTCTGCGGTATGGCGAAGCATCGGTGGATCTGCATCTGCAAGCCGGCGAGGCGATTCGGCTCGATGGACATCTTCAGGCTGCTGTCGGTCAGCCGGCGGGGGCGGTGACGGCGCCATGAGCGAGACGACCGACATCCTCATCATCGAAGGCGACGAACAGCGGCGCCTCGATCCCGGGCTGCCGGACGGCGGTTTACCGCCGGCTGTGGGTGTTCACAGCGTGCAGGTGTTTCGCGCGTCGCGCGATGCGCCGGAGCTTAGTGACGGGCAGGGTTGGACCTATCACCACCATGTCGATATGGCCTGCTGGCGGGGGCGGCTCTATGTCGGCTGGAATAGCTGCGAGAAGGACGAGGATGTCTGGCCGTCGCGCGAGCTGTACTCGATGTCGGAGGACGGCATCACATGGACGCCGCCGCGTGAGCTGTTTCCGCAGGGCGTCTCGACGTGTCTGCGGATGTACTTCTACCACGCGCCCAACGGGCGGATGCTGGCCATCGCTGGTTTGCGCCTCGATCAGCGGGATACCAGCGAGGACCGCAAGGGCGGGCTGGTCGTGCGCGAGATTGCGCCCAGCCACGAACTGGGGCCGGTGATGACGCTCCAGCAGCCGGTGGGGAATGTGCATTGCCCGCCGATGTACACGCAAAGCGATGATGGCGGGTTCATCGCAGCCTGCGAGCAGCTTCTGGCTGATCATGTATTCCTCGAGCAGCAGGACCGCGGGCGGCTGCTGGGCGATCGGCGGATGAAGTGGCATGACGGGTCTGCCTGGCCCGGGGGCAAGGTGCCGGGCGACAGCGACAAGTGGGTCTGCGGCAAGGCATGGACGTTCTTCCGCCGTCGCGATGGAAAGCGCGTGGGCATCAGCAAGATGGGCTGGACGACGATTTCGACCGACGATCACGACTGGTCTCAGCCATACGTGCCGCCGACGCTCGTCACGGGTAAGGCGAAGGTCTGGGCGCAGCAGACAGCCGACGGGCGGTATGCGCTGGTCTACAACCCGTCGCGGCGACAGCGTTACCCGCTTGCGGTTGTCACCAGCGCCGACGGCGTGACATTCCGCGATATGCGCATCGTGCAGGGCGAGCTGCCGATCCAGCGGTATGAGGGGCGGGATCGCAGCATCGGTCCGCAGTACACGCGCGGCATCAGCGAGTGGGCCAATGATGGCTCGCGCGATGAGCTGGTGATGTGGCTGGTCTACAGCATGAGCAAGGAGGACATTTGGGTCAGCCGCGTGCCGCTGCCTGTGCAGGCTGACGGCGCGGGCGAAGTAGTGGATGAGCCGAACGAGGGACAGATCGGGCGGATTGTTCCCGGCTGGAATGTCTATCAGCCGAAGTGGACCGCCGTGAGCGTCGAATCCCGCGACGGCGGCAGCCCCGTGCTGCGCCTGACGGATCGCGATCCGTACGACTATGCCTGCGCGCAGCGCGTGTTCGGGGCGTCGGCGGTGGTGCAGGCGCGTTTCGAGCTGATGGCCCAGCCGGCGGGGGCGGACAGTTGCCTGGAAATCGAGCTGCTGCCGCCCGACGGCAGGGCAGCGCTGTGCCTGCGCATCCGCGGCGATCAGATGGTCTTCGCGGAGTGCAGCCATGGGGGGGCGGCTGTGGGCAGGGTCGCGCCGGAGCGATGGGTGCGCATCACCATCAGTGCCGACTGCGCGTCAGGGCGATGGTCTGCAACGCTGAACGATCAGCCGATTGTCAGTGCCGCACCTCTGGCCGGACATCCGGCTGCGCTGCATCGGATCCTCTTCCGCACAGGCCGCCGCCGCGGCATCGGGGGGAAGCAGCCGGTTCCCGCGGGCACGGATCGGCCGGTGTCAGAATCCTCGTACGCCATCCGATGCCTGAATGTCCGACTCGGTTGACGACCGGCACGTGCCACGATGGCTTGCAGCGTCGTCAGACGCTAATCGGCATGCCGGGCTTGGCCCATGCGATGCCCAGCTCACTCGGCAGACAGCCGGCGTCGTAGCATTGGCCAAGCGTTTCGGCGAGGCCCTCGACCCATTGGATCTGATTCTGCGGTTGATGGCAGATGCGGATCAGCGGCTCGGGGAAGTCGGTGATCGCCGGCTGGCTGGCGCAGGCGGCCCAGACGCAGCGCGTGTGAGCTGACGCCGCCTCGATGCCGCAGGGAACGGGCGTGCCGTTGCGGATGGCGTCGATCACAGCCCACAGCTTGCGCTGGCGGCCGTCGTCCGGCTGGCCGTAGTCGATCTGCGTGCCATCGGTGAGCGTCGCGCGCAGCGTAGCGCCATCGAGCTGGCTGTAGGTGACGGTCGCCCGCTCGAACTCATAGACGAATTCCGGTCCACGTTCCTGGGCAACCGCATGGGCGACGTAGAACAGCAGTTCGGCGCCATCAGCGGTGAGGACGCGCAAGGCGGCTGAGTCGTAGTTTTCGATCGGGTTGGCGCGATACAGCTCAGCCGTCACCTGCATAGGCGTCGCACTGAGCGTCCGCTCGGGCCCCAGAACGTAGAGCATGTTGTGCAGGTGATGGGCACAGGCGTTGTTTACGGGGCTGTCCAGCACCCACCGGCCGCCGGGATCGCGCTGCATGCCGGCCCAGGCATTGCGGCTGTAGTAGGCCGACCCGCGCGGCCAGAGCGTGATGCTGCGAAGCCGCCTCGGCCGGCCGAAGCGACCGGCGAGGATGTCGGCCTTCAGCCGCTGGATCGCGTCGCTGAACGACCATTGATAGCCGATGGCGACCTGGCGGTCTGCGCGGTTGCGCGCCGCGACCATCCGATTGATCTCGTCGAGCGTCGCGCACAGCGGCTTTTCGCACAGCACATGCGCGCCGCGCTGCAACGCCCAGCAGGTGTGCGGTGCGTGCAGGTGAATCGGCGTGGAGATCACGGCCAGGTCGATGTCGGCAGCGCCGCCGAGCGCCTCGATCCCCGGCAGAACCGGCACGCCGCGGTCAGCCAGCTCCGCAAGGCGCCGGCAGGCCTGCGGCGCCGGATCGACGGCTGACACGATCCGCACCCCGGCTTCCGGCGGCGCATCGAGCAGGGCAGTCACATAGTGATTGCCATAGCCGCCGATGCCGATCAGCGCTAGATGGAGCGGGCGTGTCACGTGCGTGCCTCCATCGCTCGGCAGCCAACCGTCAGATCCTGCTCCTCGCCGTCGCCGAAGGCGAGGCGCTCGCCGATCGCCTCCATGGCGCTGGCTGCCGCCCAGGCGTTGTAGCTCCACCACGTGCTGGCGGGCGTGCCATCGCTATATCGCTCGACGACCAGCCCGTCGCTGGGACAGGTCCGCTCGGACAGCACGCCGTACCGGCCGTAGCCCACGACATCGGGATACAGTTCCATCGTGTGCATCAGCCACGCCATGCCATCCTCGGCCCGCTGGCGATGGTAGTTGTCACGCGTCTGCCGCGCGAGGTACTCCAGATCGGCTGTCGCGACGACGCTCATCGGGTGGATGTGCGGATTGGAGACGGACGTGAGGCTCCCGCCGCAGGAGTTCCAATGACTGCCCTTGAGCGGCGGAAACTCCGGGCGGGCGCGGAATCCATACCGCCACAGGTACTCATACATCGCGCCGTCCCGCAACATCTCCAGGTAGCGGTCGTCGCCTGTCCGCTCATGCAGGAGGCGCGCTGCGCGAATGAAGGCAAGATTGCCCTCCGAATCGATGCTCTTGTAGGTGTCCATCGGCGTGCCCCAGCAGGCCAGGGCGCGCACGAACTGGTGGTAGAACTCCATCGCTCGCTCAGCCGATCGCCGATAGCGTGCTTCGCCCGTGATCTGCCAGGCATACGGCAATGCCGCGGCGAACCAGCAGCCGGCAAAGCCGTCCCAGTCAATCACCTCGCGTCGCGTTGAGCTGAACAGGTAGCCGAAGGCGCCATCCTCCCGCTGCAGGGCGATGGCTGTATCCAGAACACGGAGGGCCGTGCGAATCCAGTGCTCGTGCTGCGGCTGGCGGTTGTGGCGGTCCAGCCATGCCGTTCGCAGCAGGTAGTACGCGGCGTGGGCGTTGGTATACGCGCAATGTGCGTCGCGCGTCTTGGGCAGGAAGCCTGACCACCAGCCATTGATGTCGGATTCATTCCAGCCGGCTGGGCGGTGGATGAGGTACCGGTTGAGCACTGTGTCACGGATAAGCCCGGACTCAATGCTGTATCCGCTGCAGATCCGGTTGAACAACTCGGCTGATCCGAGCGGAAAGCAAATGCCGGGCAGCAGGCGTTCAGCCAGTGCGAAGGGATAGGCCATCATGCTGCCGCCGGTCCAGCCGATCTCGACGATCGCTCGCCAGGGGCGAAGCTGCGGATCCTCCGGCACGTGGCACTTGAGGTTGGTGTACTGGCCGATCTGCGGCTGGTAGCTGATGCTGATGAACGCATCGGCGAGCGCGGCCAGAGCTTCCGTATATGTGCGCTCGTAGCGCGGGCATTCGCGCCGCTGGCTGTAGATCCAGCGGATGATCTCATGCACACCCTCGCGCCCGCCAGGGCGCATCCAGATGCGGCCCCCCGCAGAGGCCGATCGAGTCGTGTGCATCGTCGGCGGCTGAAATTTGGTCTTTTCGACGAACGTCAGCGGATCGTTGCCATATCCCAGGCTGACGCCGAAGGCATCCGGCAGGGCGGCGAAGACGCCGTTGCGGATGAATCCGTCCTCGGCTTCGTCGCTGTCGCTGTAGGGGTCGATGCAGATGGCGGCGACGGCGGTGTCGTCGCAGAGCATGCTCACCGGATGGGAGGCGCGATCGGCTCGCAGTTCCCACAGCGGTGCGCACGCCGGATCGTCAGGTCGGATCGTCGACAGGCAGGGAAACTGCCCCGGCGCGACATGGGGGGCATTGTTGTCACCGTGGATGTTGCCGGGGATGAGATGGAAGGGGTTGGCGGCGTCAGGGAGCTGAATGCGAAGGCGCAAGCGAGTGGGTTGATCGGCGCGGAGCAGGAGGCGGTAGTCGACGGCATGCGGGTCCTCTGTCGGCGTCAGCGTCAGTTCCGCGCGCACGCCGTCGCGCTCGCCCGCGCAGCGGCTGTCGCGGCGCTGGAGGGGAAGGCGCGTCCATCGGCCGGCGATCAGCGCCTCGATGCTCAGCAGCAGTGTGCGACCGCTGAGTGGCAGGGGGCATGTGTTGGTACCGGTAGACTGGCTCATCGCCTCACTCGCCTGCGCTGTCCTGCTGCTGTGCCTTGCGGCGCTCCGCCCAGTCTTGTGTGGCCTGTTTCAGGTCGTAGCCCTGGGCGGAAAGATAGTTGTTGATCCTGCCCTTGTACTTGCCGAAGACGGCATGTTTGTCCTTGCTGCTGCCGCCGTCCATGGCGACCTCGCGCGCTTCGATGAGCATGGCACGGATCTGGGCCTTCTGCTCGTCGGTCAGGTTGGGCAGCATGTCGAGATAGGCCTGATAGGTGATGTTGGCGACGTTGTAGGTCATGCCGTCCTTGACCTGCTCGATCTGCTGATCGGTCAGGTGCTCGGCCAGGTGCTGGAGATAGGCGGCATGGAGCGTTTGGATCTGTTGCTGGATCTGCTCTTGAATGGCCGATTTCTCCTCATCGGTGTCAGCCCGTTTGAGGGCCTGATCGCGGGCATCGTGGATCGCGCTCAGGTCTTTGTATAGTTGAGCGATGATATTGGTGACACGATCGGCTTGGGCGGCGTCGTCGAGGCTGAGCGTGTCGACGATCTTACGGGCGCGATCGCGGACGACGCGGTCGTAGTCGGTTTGCGCAGGCGGATCGTCCGCCTGCGCCTGGGCTGACAGAATGACGGCCAGCATTGCGCCAGCCAGTGCGACGAGGATGAGGGCCGTGTCTCGCATGTGCATACTCCATGGATGAAGACGAGCGTTCTCCCATCATCAGGTATAGTCATTGGATTGCCGGTGGTGTTGAGGAACTTCGGTTTGTTCAAAACTGTTGACCGGAAATGCAATGCCGGCGGCTGACGCGGCAGCGCCGGTGGCGGTAGACTTCGGGCAAACGACATGCGTGAGCACCTTTCACTGGATCGCAACTGGCGGTTTGCCCTCGGCCATGCAGCCGACGATGCGCGGGATTTCCAGTTCGCTCGAAGCCGCTGTTTGGTGAAGGCGGGCGAAGCCCGCGGGGCGGCAGCTCCAGACTTTGATGACAGCGGCTGGCAGCAGATCGACGTGCCGCACGACTGGGCGCTGGAACTGCCGCTGGACCCGAATGGGGATAAGGAACTGTGCGAACACGGGTTCCATGCCATCGGCCCGGACCATCCGGAGCACAGCGTCGGCTGGTATCGACGGGCGTTTGACCTGCCCGCCAGCGACCTGGGCCGGCGGGTCCGCGTGGCGTTTGACGGCGTGTTTCGCGACAGCGTCGTCTGGCTCAATGGCCATCGGCTGGGGCGGCATGCCAGCGGGTACATGGGATTCGAGTATGACGTCACCGACGTCGCCAACTACGGCGGGCGGAATGTGCTGGTCGTTCGGGCGGATGCCAGCAGTTGGGAGGGGTGGTGGTACGAGGGGGCTGGGATCTACCGCCATACATGGCTGATCAAGACCGATCCGCTGCACATCCCCTTCGGCGGTGTGTTTGTGCGGACGCAGGTGGAGGGATCGTCAGCCATTGTGCAGGTGCAGACGCGCGTGCGACATGACGCCGACGGCGATGCGCCGTTCGAACTCGTATCGCAGGTGTTGGATGACGGCGGCAGGGTCGTGGCTGAGCATATCCACCGCGGAAGTGTGAGCGAGTGGGATGAAGGGGTGATCGAGCAGGCGTTGCCTGTGCCGTCGCCGCGCCTGTGGTCGTGCGAATCGCCAACGCTGTATCGGCTCGTTCAGCGGATCGTCCGCGATGGCGGCGTTTGCGATGAGCTGAGCACGACCTTTGGCATCCGCACGCTGGCGTTGGATGCGAAGCGGGGGTTTCTGCTGAATGGCGAGCGGGTGCAGATCAAGGGGGCGTGTATCCATCGCGATCATGCGGGCGTGGGTGTGGCGCTGCCGGACCGGCTCCATGAACTGCGCGTCCAGAAGTTGAAGGAGATGGGCGCCAACGCGATCCGCCTGTCGCATTACCCCGCCGCGCCGGAGTTGCTGGATGTGTGCGACCGCGAGGGGATGCTGGTTTTGGCGGAGAATCGGCTGGCCAGTTCGAGCCCCGAATGCCTGGACGTGTGGCGGCGAATGATCCTGCGGGATCGCAATCATCCGAGCGTCTTCCTGTGGTCGATCGGCAACGAGGAGCACACGATCCAGTGGTCGATCGCCGGCGAGCGGATCGGGCGGACGATGATCCGCATCGCGAAACAGCTTGATCCCACGCGCGAGGTGACGGCTGCCATGCACGACCGCGGCCTGGGCGAGGGGTTTGCCAATGTCGTGACGGTGCATGGGTGGAACTACATTGCTGTGGGGGATCTGGAGGCGTTCCACGCCCGCCGGCCGGAGCAGCCGATCATCGGCACGGAGGAGGGCAGCACCGTCTGCACGCGCGGGATCTACGCGGACGATCCTGAACGCGGCTATGTGAGCGCCTATGACGAGCGGACGCCGAAGTGGGGATCGACCGCCCAGCGGTGGTGGCGTTTCTATACTGAGCGGCCGTGGCTGGCTGGGGCGTTTGTATGGACGGGATTCGACTACCGGGGTGAGCCGATTCCGTACAAGTGGCCGTGCACGGGATCGCATTTCGGCTTGATGGATCAGTGCGGGTTTCCGAAGGATCTGTACTGGTATTTCAAGGCCTGGTGGAGCGATAGGCCCGTGCTGCACCTGTTTCCGCACTGGAACTGGCCGGGCCGCGAAGGGCAGGAGATCGACGTCCGCTGCTTCAGCAACCATGAGGAGGTTGAACTGCTACTCAACGGCCGAAGCCTCGGCGTGCGCAAGATCGAGCGCAATGGCGATGCGCGGTGGATGGTGCCGTACGAGCCCGGGCGGCTTGTGGCGCGAGGGTATCGCGGCGGGGAGCTCGTGCAGGAGACGATCATCGAGACGACCGACGAGCCGGTGAAGCTCGTGCTGACGGCGGATCGGCCCGCCATTCGGGCGGATGGGGAGGATTGTGTCTGTGTGCGCGTCTGTGCGCAGGATCGCGCAGGGCGCGAAGTACCGACAGCCGATGCGCTGGTCCATTTCGAGGTCAGCGGCGCCGGGCGGCTGATCGGTGTCGGCAATGGCGATCCGAGCAGCCACGAGTCGGACAAATCGCCCCAGCGCCGGTTGTTTAGCGGCCTGGCACTGGCGATTGTCCAGTCGCAGACGCAAGCTGATCTGATACGCTTCACCGCCCGGGCTGATGGCCTCGAATCGGCGACGATCGAGGTCCCGGCTGTGCCGGCGCCCCGTCGGCCGAGCGTGCCGTGACGATCGACGTTTGGAGACTCTGCTGTGAACCCCACATCCACGACCCGCGAAGTTCCACACGACCGGATGCAGCGTGTCTACGAAGCTGCATCGACCCCGCACAAACACGGCATCGTCATCCGCCCGCCCGATGGGGCGATGGTGGACTGCCCGAGCATCTATCGCTTCGGCGGGCGGTGGTACATGCTCTACGTGATGATCGAGAACAACACCGGCTATCGCACGGGTCTGGCTGTCAGCGATGATCTGCTGAACTGGGAGCCGTTGGGCGTGGTGCTGCCGTTCCGTGGCGAGGGGTGGGATGCACGGCAGGCGTCCGGTGGGATTGCGCTGGTCGATACGACGTGGGGCGGCAGCATGGAGATCGAACGGTTCGACGGACGGTACTGGATGAGCTATCTCGGCGGCGCACTCGAAGGGTATGAGCCGGACCCGCTGTCGATCGGGATGGCCTGGACCGACAAGCCCGATCAGGCCCTGCCCTGGCAGCGGTATGAGCACAATCCGGTTCTGGCGCCTTCGGATCCCGATGCTCGACCTTTCGAAGCCAAGACGCTCTACAAGAGCAACATCATCCGCGATCCCGAGTCCCGCTTCGGTGCGCCGTTTGTCATGTACTACAACGGCAAGCAGCAGGGCCCGGCCACAGAGCGAATCGGCATGGCGATCAGCGACGACATGCTGCACTGGCGGCGATATGGCGATGGGCCGGTGATCGACAACGGCCCACGCGGTATCTCGGGCGATCCGCAGATCGTCCGCATGGGCGACCTGTGGGTGATGTTCTACTTCGGCCACGTCTGGAAGCCGAAGGCGTTTGACACCTTCGCCTGTTCCTATGACCTGCTCCATTGGACGTGCTGGCAGGGTCCGCATTTGATCGAACCATCGGAGCCGTGGGATGCGACGTTCGCGCACAAGCCATGGTTGATCTATTGGGAAGGTGTGGTCTATCACTTCTATTGCGCCGTGGGCAACGAAGGGCGAGCGATTGCGCTTGCGACCAGCCGCGATATGCGCCGATGACACGCTGAAGACGCAGCGCTTCGCGCATGTGTGAGGTGGAGGAGGATTTGAACGTGTTCCATGCGCGTCGAATCTGCATAGAATTCGGGGCATGCAACAGTCCAAGGTGCGCATTCCGAAGCTGACGGAGTTCTCGTGGCCGGCAGCCGATGCAATACGGCTGCGCAGGCCGAATCTGCTGGTTCTTGGCGCGTCGGGACACGTGGCCCAGGCGTTCCTGCGACGGCTGGGCGGACGGCGCGACCTGTTCGGGCAGTTGGTCTTGCTGGATCGCAATGAGCAGGTGTTGGCAAACCGATTCCTGGAACATTCGCGATTGCGGTACCGGTTCGTGCGGCATGACCTGCGCTTCGATCGCGACCAGGCGGAGTACATCCGCCTGCTGCGCCGCCATCACATCCACATCGTGCTCGACCTGACGGACATGGACACCCAGCCGGTCTTTGAGGCAACGGATGCCGCGGGAGCCAGTTACATCAACTCGGCGCTGAACGACACCAACTGCGGCGTGAGCGATATGGTCGCGCGGATCCATCCACGCCGGCACAAGCCGCGGCGTGCGCCGCACATCATCAGCAGCGGAATGAATCCCGGCGCCGTCAACATCTGGGTGACCCATGGCGTGCGCAACTACGGCATACCCAGGGAGATCATCCACTTCGAGTATGACACATCGACCCCCGTGGATGGCTGGCGGCCGATGCTCACCTGGTCGCGCCGAGAGTTCCTGACGGAGACGGTCTGGGAGCGGACCGGATATGTCGATCAGGGTGAGGTGCGCCTACTGGAGTCCAATGCGCTGCAGAACCGTATCGACCTTCAGCCGATCATGGAGCCGGTCTGTCCGCTGGACGAGTATCCGCGCGGATTCCTCGTCCTGCACGAAGAGAACGTCAAGCTCGGCACGGCATACGGTGCGACGTCAAAGTACATCTACGCGCTGCATCCAAAGACGATGGATTACCTCGTTCGGCTGTGGAAGAAGCAGGGGACGGTGCGCATCAGCGATCTGGAGGTGGGGGACAACACGTCCGTTCCGCTGACAGGCACCGATACCATCGGCGTGTGCCTGCAGTATCCGCATCGGCGGATCTACTACGTGCACAGCCTGGCGAATGCGTCTGTCGTCGGGACGAATGCCACATGCGCGCAGGTGGCTGTGGGCGTGTGGGCTGGATTGACGGCGCTGCTGACCGAGAAGCTCAAGCCGCGCGTCTACTTCGCCAGCGAGCTGTATGACACGATCTACCCGCATGTGCTGTTCTCCAACCAGCGGGTGGAGCATTTCATCTGCGGCAAACGGGAAGGCCGGTGGACGGTGCTCAAGCACGTCCCCGAGCTGCGCCCGCGCCTGCCGCGAGGCCGCGAGCAGCCGATTATCTGACGGGGGGATTCAACGCAGAGACGCCAGGAGCGCAGAGAGGCTATCCGTATCGTGGTGGCGTGGGCCAAGCCCAGTCTATGCACGATCCGCGCGCACGCCCTGCCGAACAGTCATCCTGAGCGAGGCGAAGGATCTGGAGCGTCAGAATCGGTTGAGATCTTCGCTGCGCTGCGTGCTTCCCTCCGTCCCGCAGCGGTTGCCGTCTGCTGCCATCGGCGGTCAAGTCAGCCATGGATCAGGACATCGCCCGTTTGGCACGGTAGCGGGCGGGGGTTTCGCCGACAACGGCACTGAAGACGCGCGTCATGTACTGCACGCTGGCAAATCCGCTGGCGCGGGCGACCTGCTTGATCGTCAGGTCGGAGCGGGCCAGCAGCTCCTGGCAGCGGTTCAGGCGAACCCGCTGGATCTCCTGGTGGATCGTGCGGCCAGTGACCTGCTTCAGCCGATGCTGCAGTGTCGCGCGCGACATGTTCATGTGCTGCAGCACGTCACTGACCTGCAGGTTGCCGAAGGCTCGCTCGCGGATGAATCGCAGCGCGCGATTGACCTCCGGATCTTCACTGGCGATGACGTCGGTGGAGCGACGCGTGACGACACCCCGCGGCGCGACGCGGACGACGCGCTCGGTCGGCTCCTTGCCGCCCATCATCTGATCCAGCAGCGAAGCGGCTGTGTAGCCGACCATCTCGGCATTGGTATCGACGCTGGACATGGGCGGGATCGACAGATCGCACAGCGGCAGGTCATTGTCGACGCCGATGACGGCGACCTCGTCCGGCACGGCGGCTCCGCAACGGCGACAGGCGTCGAGCACGTTGAGCCCAAGCTCATCGTTGCATGCCATGATGCCGACCGGCTTGCCCAGCGAACGGATCCAGTCGGCCAGGCGCGTCTGTTCCTGCTCCCAGCCGGCGTCGGATCCCGGCTGGGCGCTGTGGAACATGGCCACATCAGCGCCGGCGGCGCGGATGGCTTGGACAAACCCCGTGGCCCGGTCGTCCAGGGCTGGGTTCACGCCGGGAGCCCGGCCGTAGAATCCGAACGTGCGGATCCCTCGCTCGAGCAGGTGCTGCGCCCCAAGGCGGCCGATCTGCTCGTTGTCGACGGTCACATACGGAAACGGCAGATCGGGGACGGTGTTGCGGAGGTTGACGACAGGCGCTCCGCTGCGACGGGCGATGTCGGCCATCTGGCGCGAATCGATGCGCACGAGCATGCCGTCGCCTTTCCAATGGCGCAGCCAGGAGGGCGGCTCGCCGCCAAGGCCATGGGGGCGGAAGTAGGTCGACCATCCGCCGCGTTCGCGGTTGTAGCGCGCGATCCCGCGCAGCAGGCCGCGGCCATAGGCTCCGGAGGTTTCGATCAGCAGGGCGACGTGACGCATGATGAAAATGCCAGTGTTATATAGCGGCTGAGCCTGTTTGCGTTGAAGCTTAATTTTGTTGCGGTCGAGCGCAAAATATTATAACATGTCTGCTATGCGGAGGCGCGGTAATCGTCGGCTGCCCAATGTGGCCTTGCTGATTGAAACGACCCGCTCTTTCGGGCGGGAGATCCTTCGGGGGATCGGGGATTACGCACGCATCTACGGTCCCTGGCTGTTCCATCTGGAAACCAATCTGCCGATCAAGGGCATCCCCCCCAAGTCCGAGTGGGACGGGGACGGCATCATCGCCCAGCCGCATCAGGATGAGAAGTTCGTCAAGGAACTGATCGAAAGCGGCAAGGCTGTCGTCTCGCTGTCAGGCCCGCCTGGCAAATCCCGCCTGCCGTCGGTCCTTCCCAACCAGGATGCCGTTGCCGATCTGGCATTGCAGCATTTCCGCGACCGGGGGTTTGTCCGCTTTGCGTATTGCGGGATTCCGTCCAACCGTATCTGGCCGCGCACCGGTGAGATGCTGAAGCGCCGGGCGGAGGCGGAGGGTTACACGTGTGAGATCTATCAGCCGGCCTACGATCCCGAGGCCCGGGCGTTGTCGCTGGCGCATCTGGGCGAATGGCTGAAATCGCTCCAGCGGCCGGTGGGGTTGCTGGCGGGCAATGACCTGCGGGCACGCGAGGTGCTCGATGCCTGCCGTCTGGTCGGTTTGCATGTGCCGGAAGAGATTGCCGTCCTGGGTGTCAACGACGACGAGCTGATCTGCGAGATGGCCAATCCGCCGCTATCGAGCGTGATCCACAACGCCCGCCGCATCGGCTACGAAGCCGCCGCAATGCTCGATCGCCTGATGAACGGCAAGAAGGTGGCGACGGACATCATCGTCGATCCGCTGGGCGTGCGAGCGCGACAGTCGACCGACCTGTTGGCGATCGAGGATACCGAGGTGGCCCGGGCTGTGCGGTTCATCCGTGAGAACGCCTGCCAGGGCATCCGCGTGGAGGACGTGCTCGACCAGGTTGCGCTTTCTCGCCGCTCATTGGAAAAGCGATTTCGCCAGGCCGTCGGCCGGCCGATCCACATGGAGATCCGCCGCGTCCAGCTCGAGCGGGTCAAGGAGCTGCTGGCCAGCAGCGATTACAAGCTCGAGCGGATCGCGCAACTGACGGGATTCTCGACAGCCCAGTATCTGGCTGTGCTGTTTCATCGGGTTGTGAAAATGACGCCCGGCGCCTGGCGCCAGGCGGCCCGCGCGGGCAATCATTCAGCCAGTTGACCCATCGCCTGCGCTCGTTCGCAAAAGTTTTCCGCAAAAGTCAAGTTCACGTTCGGGACCATCGCATTAGGCTGTCTCGTGGCTCATCTCAGGGCCGATGCTGCAGTGCGCAGCCGAAGATCGGTTGCGGTGATCGGCTGGGAGTGCAGTATTTCAGTCCGCGACTCAAGGCCGATGGAACGACGTTTCCATTCTCCCGTCGGCCGCGCGACGAGGGTCAACATGAGTGTGGTTGGCAGAAAGCAGATCCTCGCCGCACAGCCCGACCGGCGTGCGGGCCTGGTGATGCGCTCCATCCCTGATGCACCGGCAGGCGAACCGACGGTTCCATTCCGCATGCCGCGCGTCGTCGTACCCACGTTTGGCGATCGCGTCGTCGATATCCGCGACTTCGGCGCCAAGACCGGCCCGGCGGCTGACTGCACCGCTCCGATCGGCAAGGCGATCGAAGCCTGCGCGCAGGGCGGCGGGGGGACCGTCCGGGTCCCCGCCGGCAACTGGCGCACAGGCCCCATCCATCTCCGCAGCAACATCGCATTGCAACTGGACGAAGGGGCGGTGCTGACCTTCATCGACGAACCGCTGCGCTACCTGCCGCCGGTGTTCGTGCGATGGGGCGGGCAGGAGTGCCTCAACTTCTCGCCGCTGATCTACGCGTTCAACTGCCGCAACGTCGCCATCATGGGCCGCGGCACGATTGCGGGGCGAGGTGCGTCGTGGTGGTCCTGGCAGCCGGCCGAGCAACGCTCGCACAAGCGCCTCTATCAGATGGTGCTCAACGATGTGCCGGTGAACGAGCGGCGTTTCGGCACGGAGAAGCATCCCCTGCGCCCGCAGTTGATCCACCTGGTCAACTGCAGCCAGGTGCTCCTGGAGGATTTCAGCATCTCCGAGGGCGGGCCGCACTCCAACATCCATCTGGCCTACTGCCGCAGCGCCACGATCCGTCGCGTGCGGATCAATGCGCCCGAAGGGCCCGACAGCGACGGCATCGTGATCGATTCGTCGCGCAACGCGATCGTCGAAGATTGCGAGCTGATCAGCGGCGCCGACTGCATCTCGCTGAAGTCGGGCCTGAACGAAGACGGCTGGCGCGTCGGCAAGCCGACGCAGTGTGTCATCATCCGCCGCGTGCGGGCGCTGGGTGGCAACAGTGCCGTCACCATCGGCAGTGAAACCTCCGGCGGCATGCGGAACCTGCTGATCGAGCAGTGCGATTTCGAGCGCGTTGGCTGCGGCATTCGCCTGGTTTCGGCGCGCGGGCGCGGCGGCGTGGTCGAGCATGTCTTCTTCCGATCGATCACGATGCGGCGGATCGCCGGCGACGCCATCCAGATGATGGCGGAGGCGTCGACGATGCAGTCGTCCGGCGGCCAGGTGCCGACATTCCGCCATATCCATCTGCAGGACATCGACTGCGAGCAGGCGCGGACGGCTGTGCGCATCGCCGGCCTGCCGGATCGGCATTTCCAGGATATCCGGCTGAAGAATGTACATATCGTTGCGGACGAGGGCCTGAGCTGCTCTGCCGGCAGCCATATCGATCTGGTCAACGTCAGTATCCTGCCGCGGTTCGGGCCCGTGTTCTCCGTGAAGGACAGTCAGGAGGTCCTGATTCACGGCCTGAACAACCCGACGGAGAATGTGTTCCTCGACGTGCGGGGCAGGCAGACGCGCAACATCCGCCTTCGAGGGGAGGCCAGCGAACAGATCCGGCCGACCATTGTCCTGGGTATTGATGTCCCGCGGGACGCGCTGGTCCATGAGTAGTCGGTGCAGGCTATGCCGGAGCTTTTGCCAGAAACGCCAACCGAGAGTTCAGCGCATGAGCGATCCGGGTCGGCCCAGCCGCCCGAGACGATGCTGCGCACACGCGTCGCCTCGAGCGTCACCTGGCGCAGCCTGCTGCTGGGGACGATCGGCTCGGTGCTCGCGTGTACGCTGGTGCCGTACAACGACTTCGTCCTTACCGACACGAGCCTGGCGGCGGGCTATCTGCCGCTGGCAGCCGTTCTGTTTGAGTTCATCGTCATCGTCGGACTGAATGCGCCGCTGCACCGCTGGGCGCCCAGACACGCCCTGCGCGAAGGCGAACTGGCGGTCGTGCTGCTGATGGTGCTGATCGCCTGCAGCCTGCCCAACTGGGGGCTGATGCGGTTCTTCATCCCGACGCCGGTCGCGCCGTTCTATCTCGGCTCGGCTGATCCGAGTTTCTGGGCGGCCTTCACCGCGCTGGAACTGCCGTCGTGGCTGTTCCCGATCCCCGAAGGAGAGGATGGCCGCGTCAGCCGGGTCGTCTCGTGGTTCTACATGAGCGTGCCGGGAGGGGAGACGGCGCCCTATGGCGAATGGCTTGTGCCGCTGGCGACGTGGGGCATCTTCATCGCTGCGATGCTCGCGACGCTGGCGGCGCTGGCGCACATGGTGCTGGAGCAGTGGGCCGGTAACGAGCGATTGCCATTTCCGCTCGTGCAGATCCAGGCGGATCTGATCGAACAACCCGCGCCGGGAAAGGCGCTCAATGCGATGCTCCGCAGCCCGGCACTTTGGATCGGGCTGGGCGTGATTCTCGTCATCCACGGCCTGCGGGCGCTGAACACGTATCAGCCGACCTATTTCCCGCTCATCCCGCTCGGCTATGACCTGAGCAACATCTTCGCCGATGAGCCGTTCGTCTATCTTCGCAACAAGGTGAAGGCGGCGCAGCTTTCGTTCATGGTGATCGGCGTTACCTACTTCATCCGATCGAAGGTGGCCTTCAGCCTGTGGGGGATCTACCTGCTGGTGAACCTCGTGGACGTGCAGGCCGGGATGATGCGATCGGAGATGTCTAACGCGATCTGGCAGGATCAGCACCTGGGCGCGTGCATCGCGTTTGTCGGCGGGATCCTGTGGATCGGCCGGCACCAGTGGCTGCGGATTTGCCGCAATGCCCTGGGCCTCAGCGGCGACAGCTCCTACCGATTGAGCTTCTGGATCGCGGTGATCGGCACGATCGTGATGCTGGGTTGGCTGATGGTGCTGGATGTGCAGTGGTGGATGGCGGTGCTGATCGTCGGGTTCATCCTGGTGACGCACCTGATCGTCGCCCGGGTCGTCGCTGAGACGGGGATTCCGTTCTACCGCACGGGCATCGCGACATCACAGATCTACACCAACCTGCCGATCAGCATGATCGGCGGGCGGGATGTGTATTTCGCAGGTGTATTCACGATCCTTGGCCCGTTGACGACGCGCGATGGCGTCATGGGGCTGACACTGCACGGGCTGGGCATCACGCGAAGCGCCGGCGTCACTGAGCGGAGGCGGATCGGAGCGGTGATCGCCTGGACGCTGCTGATCAGCTTCGTCGTCGCGGCCGCGGCGACGCTGTACTGCCAGTATGGGTACTCGACGCCCATCACGCGTGACGCCATCCCTCAGCGGAACAACTTCGGGGCGATCTATGTCCCCGAGCGGGATATGGGCGATGCGCTGGCGGACTACCACGGTGGTCGCTTTCCGCCCAAGCGGCACAACTCGCTGGTTCATATCGGGATTGGGTTCCTGGTGACGGTAGGGCTGGAGATCGCCTCGCTGCGCTGGGCAAGCTGGCCGCTGCTGCCGGTGGGGTTTGTCGCCAGCTACGGAGCGTTTATCCAGAACGTCTGGCTGAGCATTTTCGTCGGCTGGCTGGCCAAGGTGATGATCCTGCAATACGGCGGGGCGACGCTGTTCCAGCGGGCCAGGCCGATGTTTGTGGGGATGATCTTCGGCGAGGCGCTGGCAGCCGGATTCTGGCTGATCGTCAACGGAATCCTGGTGTTCAACGGCTATGAAAGCCAGACCGTGCGCATTCTTTTGTAGCGAGGGAAGACGATGAAGTGCTGGAATGTGCTGGAGCACGGCGCTATCCCTGACGGCCGGACGAAGAACACCGCCGCCATCGCGAATGCCATCGAGGCGTGTGCAAGCGCTGGCGGCGGACGCGTGCTCTTTCCGCCGGGGCAGTATCTCACGGGCCCGATCCATCTCCGCAGCAACATCGATCTGCATGTCGAGCGCGGTGCGACGATCCTGTTCAGCCGTGATTACGAGGACTATCCGCTGGTCCACACCAACTACGAAGGAGAAGAGGCTGTC
This sequence comes from uncultured Phycisphaerales bacterium, assembly GCA_937904525.1. Classification (GTDB taxonomy): domain Bacteria; phylum Planctomycetota; class Phycisphaerae; order Tepidisphaerales; family Tepidisphaeraceae; genus CALEKX01. Next base: position 39,754 of record CALEKX010000049.1, on the reverse strand, counting down.
CGTGCAATCTCACCGCTGTGGGGGCAGGAGCTGACCAACATCTCCATCACCGGCGACGGCACGTTCGACGGCCAGGGCGAAGCCTGGCGGCCGGTCAAGAAGTTCAAGATGACGGAAAAGGAGTGGAAGCAGCTCGTTGCCTCCGGCGGCGTCGTGGACGAGGAATACGGCATCTGGTGGCCGACCAAGGCAGCCATGGAGGGGCGGGAGCTCGTTCAGGCGCTGCGGCAGAAGAATGGGCCCGTCAATCTGGAGGATTACCTGCCGGCGCGCGACTACCTGCGGCCCAACATGGTCAAACTGACAAACTGCCGGCAGGTGCTCCTGGACGGGCCGACCTTCCGCAACTCGGCTGCGTGGAATGTCCATCTGCTCATGTGCGAGCAGGTGACGGTGCGCAACGTCACCATCATCAACCCGTGGTATGCAGCCAACGGCGATGCGCTCGACATCGAGTCCTGCCGAAATGTGACGGTCAGCGATTCGCACTTCGACTGCGGCGATGACGGGATCTGCATCAAGTCCGGCCGGGACGAAGCCGGACGCCGCCGCGGTCGGCCCAGCGAGAACATCGCCATCACCAACTGCGTCGTCCTGCGGGCGCATGGCGGTGTGACAATCGGCAGCGAAATGTCCGGTGGCGTGCGCAACATCGCCGTGACCAACTGCATCTTCGATGGCACGGACATCGGCATCCGCTTCAAGACGACCCGCGGGCGCGGCGGCGTCGTGGACAACATCGAGATGAGCAACATCGCGATGCGCAGCATTCGCCACGAGGCGATCAGCCTGAACATGTACTACTTCGTGCGTGATCCTCAGCCCGAGCCGGTCAGCGAGCGGACGCCGTGCTTCCGGGGAATCAGCCTGCGCAACATCACCTGCCAGGGAGCGGGACGCGCGATCGAGATCCGCGGCTTGCCGGAGATGCCCATCGAACGTATCGTGCTGCAGAATATCGATATTAGTGCGCGGCGCGGCGCGCTGATCGCCGATGCACGCGATGTGCGTCTGGAAGGCGTGCGGCTGGCTGTGGAGGAGTCGCCGGTGCTGGAGTGCCACAACGTCTCGAACCTCTGCACCAGCGACCTGGGCGGCTCGTGTCCCGTGGAGCAGGTAAGTGACTGTGGGAATCTCTGATCAACCAGGCGGCGCGTTGGGGGGATCGGCTGGGTCGCCGCGGCAGGTGCTGCGCTTCGATCTGGGATGGCGATTTGACCTGGGGGACATCAACCCTCCGCTGCCGAACACGCACGTGGCAGCCTACATGAACAACAAGGCCGGTTGGGCGCGGGGCGCCGGCGGTCGTGGATATGACGACTCGGACTGGCGCGTCGTGGATCTGCCACATGACTGGGCCGTCGAGCAGCCGCCATCGCCGGATGAGCACATGAACGGGGGCTATCGGCCGCGGGGGATCGGCTGGTATCGGCGGCAGTTTCGACTGGAGGAGGCAGACCGGTCGCGGCGGATCGTCCTGCGCTTCGATGGCGTCGCCACGCACTGCACGGTGTACGTCAATGGCCACCTGCTGCATCGTAACTTCTGCGGCTATACGCCGTTCGACGTGGACATCACGGATGTAGCCGAGTTCGGTGACAGCCTCAATGTCGTGGCTGTGCGCGTCGATGCGACCTACATGGAGGGGTGGTGGTACGAAGGAGCCGGGATCTACAGGCACGTGTGGCTGATCCGGACGGCGCCGCTGTATGTCGAGGAGGACAGCGTTTTTGTCTGGCCGCAGCCTGTCGATGGCGAGCGCTGGCGGACAGTTGTGCAGGCGGCGGTGTGCAATCGGGGGGATGACGCCAGCGCATGTGAGGTGCGATGGCAGATCCTCGACGACCAGGATCGTGTCATTGGCGAGACGGCGGTGCCGGTCGATGTCCCATCGATGGGGTGCGCGAAAGCGCAAGGCGAGATTGCGGTCAGCAATCCCCGGCGGTGGACGCTCGAGGAGCCAGCCCTGTATCGCCTGCGGACCACGGTCGTTTGCGATGGCGAAGTCGTCGATGAGCAGACGACGCGCTTCGGTTATCGCATGATCCGCTTCGATGCCGATCGCGGGTTCTTCCTGAACGATGAACATGTGCTGCTCAAGGGAACCTGCAATCACCAGGACCATGCCGGGGTGGGCGTAGCCGTGCCGGACTCGCTTTGGCGGTATCGCATCCGCCGGCTCAAGGAGATGGGGTGCAATGCCATCCGCTGCGCGCACAATCCGCCGGCGCCGGAGCTGCTCGATGCCTGCGACGAGCTGGGCATGCTGGTGATGGATGAGAACCGCAACTTCGGTTCGTCGCCGCAGCATCTGGAACAGTTGCGCACACTCGTGCGGCGCGACCGCAACCATCCGAGCGTGATCCTCTGGTCGCTGTGCAACGAAGAGCCGATTCAGACGCTGCCCGTCAGCGGGCGGATTGCGCGGGTGATGCGAGAGGCGGTGCGCGAGCTGGATCCGTCGCGCCCGGTGACGGCATCGGTCAGCGGGGGGATTCTCAACGACGGCTGCATCGGTGATGAGCTGGATGTGATGTCGATCAACTACCAGCTTGACCAGTACGACGCCTATCGCGCCCGCAGGCCAAAGATGCCGGTCATCGCCGGCGAGACACACTGCGCCTACGGCACGCGCGGCGTCGTGCACAGCGACCCGGATCGGCAGATCTTCGCGCCCATCGACGCGGAGGCTGCGCCGTGGGGCGCGACCGGGCGGCGGACGTGGGAACACGTGCGTCAGCGGCCGTGGGTGGGCGGGCTGTTCATCTGGACGGGGTTCGACTATCGCGGCGAGCCGACGCCGTATGCCTGGCCGAGCATCTCGTCGCACTGGGGACTGATCGATCTGTGCGGGTTTCCGAAAGATTCGTTCTACCTGCACAAGGCGTTCTTCTCGGCTGAGCCGTTTGTGCATCTGTTTCCGCACTGGACGCACCCCGTCACGCCGGGAGAGACGGTGACCGTGCGGGCGTACAGCAACTGCGAGCGTGTGGAGCTGTGGCTGAACGGACGATCGCTCGGCGCGAAGGGGATCGACCCTGTGGAGATGGCGGCTTGGGATGTCGTGTACGAGCCGGGGGAACTGACGGCTGTGGGGTATCGCGACGGGCGGGAGATGGCTCGGTGCGTGCAGCAGACAGCCGGGGCGGCTGTGGCGCTCGGGCTGGAGCTGGATGATCCGCAGCCTGTCCTGCCGGCGGATGGGGAGTACGCGGCTGCGATCACGCTGTTTACGACGGATGCAGCCGGGCGCCGCGTGCCGACGGCGGATCATCGCGTGACGATCGCGGTCGACGGCCCAGCCGAGCTGATCGGCACGGGCAATGGCGACCCCAACTGCCACGAGCCCGACAAGGGGAACGTGCGAAGCCTGTTCAACGGCTTGGCGCAGGCCCTGATCCGCACGCGAACGACGGCTGGTCCGATCATCGTGCGCGCATCTGCCGATGTTCTGGCGCCGGCGGAAGTGCGTCTGCAATCGGTGCCTGCGCCCATCCGTCCCGTCGTGCCGATCGTGCCGCTGCGTCATTTCGTGACGGGCTGGCGGATGAGCCCCGTCTCCGTCGATCGGCCGGACCCGACATCCGACGCCCACGCCCAGGACATGAACACCTGGCAACCCGTCGATCCCCATGCGACGGCGGCTCCGACATGGCCGTCGCCCGGATACGCGATGTACCAGGCCAAGCTGAAGCTGCCGCGCCGCTTCGTCGCCACGGGGGCGCAGGTCGTCTTCGACCGCGTCGTCGGCGAGGCGCAATTCTTCCTCGACGGCCAGCCGATCGCCCATCGACCCGGCACTCAGCCGGATCAGCAGATCGTCGACGTCCCGCCTTCCGACCAGCCCCGGCGGCTGGTCGTGCTCATCCACGCGACGACCACGCAGGCAGGCCTCGCCGGCCCTGTCGAGATCCTGCCGCCGGCCTGACCTGCGCCAGATCGCAAAAACCTTTCGCAAGATTGCCTGTTTCGGCGGAGCCGCCTTCGCGACAATGCGCCATCAAGCGGCTGTGCGCGCCCGCGTGCGCAAACGACCGCTGCATTCCGGTCGCAAGAGGCAGGTGAAGCCATGTCCATCACCGACACACCCACGCTTGGCGTCATCATCGGCAATCGCGATTTCTTCCCCGACGCACTGGTCAGCGAAGCCCGCGCGGATATCCATCAGCTGTTCGAGCGGCTGCAGATCCGGCCGATCATGGTCGATCCGCAGCAGACCAAGCTTGGCGGCATCGAGACGCACGCCGATGCCGTCCGCTGCGCCGAGCTATTCCGAGCCCACCGCGATGAGATCGACGGCGTGCTGGTCGTCCTGCCGAATTTCGGGGACGAGCGCGGCATTGCCGACACGCTCAAGCTCGCGAAGCTCGACGTGCCGGTCCTTGTTCAGGGGTATCCCGACGATCTGAACGCCCTGGGCGTCACACGGCGGCGCGACGCGTTCTGCGGCAAGATCTCGGTCTGCAACAATCTCCGCCAGGCTGGCATCCATTACACGCTCACCCAGCAGCATGTCGTGCATCCAGCCAGCGAGTCGTTCGGCGTCGACTTGGCGAAGTTCCTGGGCGTATGCCGCGTCGTGCGGAAGCTGCGCGGGGCGCGCTTTGGCGCCATCGGTGCACGCCCGGGAGCCTTCAACACCGTCCGCTACAGCGAAAAGGTGCTGGAACGCTACGGCATCAGCGTCGTCACGGTCGACCTCTCGGAAATCCTCGGCAAAGCCGACAAACTCAAGCCGGAAGACGCCCGCGTGCAGGCCAAGCTCCAGCAGATCCGTGCCTATGCGCCGTCGAAGGACGTGCCGTCAGATCGCATGATCCAGATGGCGCGCCTGGGCGTCGTGCTGGACGACTTTGTCGCTGACAACGGGCTGGATGCCACAGCCATCCAGTGCTGGACCAGCCTGCAGCAGAACTGGGGCTGCAACGTCTGCACGCTGATGAGCATGATGTCGCAGAACCTCATGCCCAGTGCGTGCGAGGTGGACGTAACGGGGGCCTTGTCGATGTACGTGCTGTCGCTGGCTGCGACGCGCCCCAGCGCCCTGGTCGACTGGAACAACAACTACGGCGGCGATGAGAACAAGTGCGTCCTGTTCCACTGCGGTAACTGGCCAAAGGCCTTTGCGCCGGACACGAAGATCGCCAATGCGCCGATCCTTGGTTCGACGCTGGGGGTGGAGAACACCTGGGGCGCGATGGAAGGCCGCACGCCGGCTGGGCCGTTGACGTATGCCCGATTTACAACGGATGACACCTTCGGCGTGATCCGCGGCTACGTTGGCGAGGGGACGACGACGGATGACGAGCTGTTGACGTTTGGCCATCGCGCGGTCGCGCACGTGCCGAACCTGCAGCCTTTGCTGCGCTACATCTGCCGCGAGGGGTTTGAGCATCACGTCGCCGTCAATCCGTCGCTGACGGCTGACATCATTGCCGAAGCCTGCGGCAACTATCTCGGATGGGAGGTGCATCGCCATGCCTGAGACGATGGCCCCCCCGGAGCTGGAACTGCGTCGCAAGTCCGTGCAGTACCGCCGCCGCGTGCTGGAGATCATCAAGCATGCCGGCGCCGGCCACACGGGCGGCAGCCTGTCGTGCGTAGACATCCTCAATGTCCTGTACAACCGCATCCTGCGCGTCTCGCCGCAGACGTTCAGCGATCCCCATCGCGACCGGTACATCCAGAGCAAGGGGCACTCGGTCGAGGCGCTGTACGTCGTGCTTGCCGATCGGGGGTTCTTCCCGGAAAGCGAGCTGTGGACGCTTTGCCAGCGGGGATCGCATTTCGTCGGGCATCCGACGCGCAAGGTGCCGGGGGTTGAGCACAATACCGGAGCCTTGGGGCATGGATTGTCCGTAGGCGTTGGGACAGCCATCGCCGGCAAGCTCGACCGGGCGGATTACCGCGTCTTTGTGCTGCTGGGAGATGGCGAGCTGGCCGAGGGGAGCAACTGGGAAGCCGCGATGTCGGCCAGCCATTACCGGCTGGACAATCTGACAGCCATCATCGACTGCAACCTGCTGCAGATCACCGGCCGCACGCGCGATGTCTGCTGCAATGAGCCGCTGGATGCGAAGTTCGAAGCCTTCGGCTGGGAGGTGCGGCACGTCGACGGGCACAGCATCGAGGATCTGATCGAGGTGCTGTCGTATCGTCCCGAGGGCCGGCCGCTGGCTGTGATCGCGCGGACGATCAAAGGTCGCGGCGTCAGCTTCATGGAGGATGTCGCCAAGTGGCACCATGGCGTGCCCAACGATCAGGAGTACCAGGCTGCGCTGGCGGAGCTGGATGCCCAGGCGGCCCGCCTGGAGGAGGTGGCGGTATGAGCGCGCCTGCCGGTGACATGTTCAGCCCGGCTGCCAGGGCGGTCGCCGCCGAGATGGGCCTGAGCATGGGCCGGGCCAATCTGGAGGTCTTCGCTGAGACGCTGCTGGCGCTTGCGCGCGGGGATCGCGATCTGCTGGTCGTGACCAGCGATTCGCGCGGGTCGGGCAAGCTGGTGGGATTCGGCCAGACGCTGCCCGATCAGCACATTGAGGTCGGCATCGCCGAGCAGAACCTCGTCGGCATCGCAGTCGGTTTGGCGGCAGCGGGAAAACGCGTTTTCGCCGTCTCACCGGCGTGCTTCCTGACGGCCCGGGCGCTGGAGCAGATCAAGAATGATGTGGCCTACTCGGATCACCCGGTGAAGCTGGTGGGCATCAGCGCCGGCGTGAGCTACGGCGCATTGGGATCGACACATCACAGCCTGCATGATCTGGCTGCTCTACGGGCGATCAACAACCTCGACATCGTCGTCCCAGCCGACAATGTCGAAACGGCCGCAGCCGTTCGGGCGGCTGCGGCGCACGGTCGGCCGATCTACTTGCGCTTCGGCAAGGCGCCGCAGTACACGCTGCCGGACGGCGACGGGCCGTTTGAGATCGGCCGGGGGCGCATCCTCGCGGAGGGGCGGGACGTGGCGTTTATCGCCACAGGCGAAGCCGTGATTCATGCTTTGCAGGCAGGCCGGGCGCTGTCGGCTGAGGGCATCTCGTGTACGGTGGTCAGCGTGCACACGATCAAACCGCTGGACGTGCAGCTCATCCGACGGGTGGCGCAGCAGTGCCGAGCGGTGGTGACGGTCGAGGAACACAGCGTACACGGCGGCCTGGGCGAAGCGTGCGCGGCTGTGCTGATGCAGGCGGGGATCGATGTCGGCTTGCAGATCGTGGGCATTGCCGACGAGTACACGCTCACCGGCAGCCAGGCCGACATCTTCGCCCACTACGGGTTGTCGATGGAGTCGCTGGCGCAAACCGCCAGGCGACTGCTGATCGCCCGTGACAAAGGGAGGCGTCATGAGCCTGGTCCTGGCAATCGATCAAAGCACGTCAGCCACGAAAGCGATCCTCTACAGCGACGAAGGCCAGCCCATTCGCAAAGCCGCGCTGGAGCACCGCCAGCATTACCCCCGTCCGGGATGGGTTGAGCATGACGCCGAGGAGATCTGGCGGAACACGCTCGCGTGCATCCGCCAGATCGTCGAAGCCGATCGGGCGCAGGCATCGCAGATCGCCTGCCTGAGCATCACCAACCAGCGCGAAACCGTCGTCGTCTTCGACCGCCGTACCGGCCGGCCGCTGTATCCAGCAATCGTCTGGCAGTGCCGGCGCGGGCAGGACATCTGCCGCCAATGGCAGCTTGATGGAGCCGATGCGCTCGTCCGCCGCAAGACGGGCCTGAAGATCGACCCGTATTTCTCCGCGTCAAAGCTGGCATGGCTGATGCGAAGCCAGGCATCTGTGGCGGATCGCCTGCGATCGGGCGAGGCGCTGATCGGCACAATCGACACCTACCTGGTCTATCGCCTGACCGGCGGGCGCGTCTTTGCGACCGACCACACCAACGCCAGCCGGACGATGCTTTTCGACATCCATGAACTGGCGTGGGATCAGGAGCTGTGCACGCTGGCCGGCGTCCCGCGGACAGCGCTGCCGGAGGTGCACGACAGCACTGGCAGCTATGGCGAAACCGATGCCGGCGGCGCGTTTGATCGGCAGGTGCCGATCCAGGGCGTGATGGGCGATTCGCAGGCGGCGCTGTTCGCGCATCGCTGCTTTGCGCCCGGCGACGGCAAGGCGACGATCGGCACGGGGTCGTCCGTGCTGCTCAATTGCGGCACAAAGGCGGTGGATGGCGGCGATGGCGTTGTCACGACGATCGCCTGGACGCATCGTGGGCAGGCGGTGTACTGCCTGGAGGGGATCATCAATTACAGCGCCGCGACCCTGACGTGGCTGAAGGACCGGCTGGGACTGATCCAGTCGCTGGACGAATGCGAGCCGGCGGCGCAGAGCGTTGAGGACAATGGTGGGGTGTACCTCGTGCCGGCATTTGCGGGGCTGGGCGCGCCGTACTGGAGCGCGACCGCGCGGGCGGGGCTGGTGGGGATGACGGCGTTCACGACGCGGGCGCACGTGATCCGCGCGGCGCTGGAATCGATCGCGTATCAGCTCGATGATGTGCTGACGATGATGCGGCGGCAGGGCGGGGTCGAGTTGCAGCAGCTTCACGTCGACGGCGGGGGGACAGCCAATCGCTTCCTCATGCAGTTCATCGCGGACCTGACAGGCGTGCGGCTGCGTGCGGCTGCGGCGGCGGATTGTTCGCCGCTGGGAGCAGCCATGGCGGGGATGCTGGGGCTGGGGATTCGCCCGTCGCTGGAGTCTCTTGCGGGCATGAGCTGCGGCGAGACGGTCTACAATCCCGCCATGCCGCGGCGGCGGGCCAATGATCTGCGCCAGGGGTGGCAGCTCGCGGTCAAGCAGGTGCTGGCGGGGGTGCGGGCGTGAGCGATCAAGCCGTTGAGCGGTCATGGGGCGCCCGGTGGATCGCTGCGCCTTCGCATGTTCTCAAGGAGGGGCTGCCGCTGCTGCGGCGGGTGTTTCAGATCGATCAGGCTATCCTCAAAGCCGAAGCCGCCGTCTGCGGGCTGGGGCATTTCGAGCTGCGCTGCAATGGACGAAAGGTGGGGCGGAACGTGCTCGAGCCGGGGTGGTCGGACTACGCGAAGACCTGTCTGTATGTGCGCCACGACCTAACGCCGCACCTGCACGCCGGCGAGAATGTGCTGGGCCTGATGCTCGGCAATGGGATGCACAACGTCACCGGCGGGCGGTATGCGAAGTTCAAGCGATCCTTCGGGCCGCCGAAGGCGATCCTGCGCCTGAAGATGACGCTGGCGGATGGATCGAGCGTAGCCGTCGTGACGGATGCGCGCTGGCGGGCGACGGCTGGGCCGATCACGTTTTCGTGCATCTATGGTGGGGAGGATTACGACTGCCGGCGCGAGCACAGCGGCTGGGACTCGCCGGGGTTCGATGACGGCGGCTGGGTGAATGTTGAGGAGGTCGACGGTCCCGACGGCGAGTTGATCGAGCAGATCAGCCCGCCCGTGCGCGAGGCGCGCACGTTGCGCGCAGTGCGCGTCACGGGTGAGGCCAGCCGGCGCGTGTTCGACCTGGGCCGAAACTTCGCGGGCATGCCGCGTCTCTGCGCCAAAGCGCCTGCCGGCACGCGAATCACTCTGATGACAGGTGAGCTCCTCGACGAAGCCGGAAAGGTCACGCAGAAGAACACCGGCTCGCCTGTGAAATTCTCCTGCACGATTGGGGACAGCGGCACCACGATGTGGCAGCCGCGTTTCAGCTATACCGGGTTTCGATATGTGCAGGCGGAGGTAAAGCTGCCGCCGGGGGCCGAAGGGGCCGTCGAGATCGACGTCGAAGGGTGCGTCATCCGATGCTCAGCCGACATGATCGGGCAGTTCGAATGCTCCGATCCGCTGCTCAATCGCATTCACGCGCTCATCCTGGGAGCCATCGACAGCAACCTGCAGAGTGTGCTGACGGACTGCCCGCACCGCGAGAAGCTCGGCTGGCTGGAACAAGCCCACCTGATGGCGCCGGCGCTGCTGTACAACTACGAACTGCGCGACTACTACCGCAAGATCTGTCGCGACATGCGCGATGCGCAGGCAGCGAGCGGCTGCGTGCCGACGATCGCGCCACAGTACACGGCCTTTGTTCCGCCGTGGGATGTGTTCAACGATTCGCCCGAGTGGGGCAGTGCGATCGTGCTGGCCCCCTGGCAGGTGTATCAGTTCACAGGAGACCGGCGGATTCTCGAGGAGAACTACGACGCGATGCGCCGGTACGTTTCGTACCTGGCCAGCCGGGCGGAGGACGGCATCATCGCGTACGGCCTGGGTGACTGGTACGACGTCGGCCCTGATCGGCCGGGATTCTCGAAGCTGACGACGCTGGGACTGACCGCGACGGCGATCTACTACGCCGATCTGGTCGCGATGGCGGAGGTGGCGCGCGTGCTGGGGCGCGACGGGGAGGCGGGCGAGTATGCCGACCGCGCAGCCGAGGTGCGGCGGGCGTTCAATGCCCGCTTCTTCGACCCGAATCGTGGCGAGTACGACACCGGCTCGCAGACAGCCAATGCCATGCCGCTCGCCCTCGGGCTGGTCGAGGATACGCACAGGCCAGGCGTGCTCGAGGCACTTGTGCGCCGGATCCGCGGAGGCGGCCATCGCGTGACAGCCGGCGACATCGGCTTTCGATATGTGCTCGAAGCGCTCAGCCAGGCGGGGCGTGCGGATGTCGTCTACGACATGCTCACACAGCGCGACGGCCCCGGCTATGCCTGGCAGCTTGAGCGCGGGGCGACGACGCTGACGGAGGCGTGGGACGCCGATCCCCGGTCGTCCCAGAACCACATGATGCTCGGCCATGCCGAGATGTGGTTCTACCGCTACCTGGCGGGGATCGACATCGACTTCCGCCGCGACGAGCCGGCGCGCATCACGATCAAGCCGGCAGTCATCCACGGCGTTGGCTGGGTGCGGGCGCACTATCGTTCGGTGATGGGGGAGATCGGAGTTGGCTGGGAGCGCGAGGGGGATCGGTTGCGACTTGAGGTCACCATCCCGCCGGGCGCAAAGGCGCGCATCTACCCACCCGGAGGCGACGCTCCGCTCGACGTCGGCTCCGGAACGCATCGCGTCGAATCCTCGATCAAGCCGCAGGCGGCCAGGTGAAGATGTTCTGGCCGTTCTTGAGGAATGGCACCGCATCGCACCACGGCTTGGTGCCGTCCCTGGTGAGAATCGGCGCGGGGGAGTATTGGCAGAGATAACTGCGCCGCGGTTTCCTGGTCGTGTTGGCACCGCTGCGGTGGAAGCAGTTGCTGCTGAAGCAGACGATCGTGCCAGCCGGCACGATCACAGGGATGCCCGGGTCGTCGCCGTGGTAGCCCACCATGTCATTGGTGCCTTCTTCCTTCACATGTTTGACCGTCTCCCGCACGCCGGCGCGCGAATAGGGCAGCACGTAGATCGTGCCGTTCTCTTCCGTCATGTCGTCCATCGCGACCCAGGCGCTCAGGTACTCCGGATGCGGATGGCCGACATAGCCGCTGTCCTGATGCCAGGCAAACTTCATCCCCACTTCCGCCATCTTCACGACGAACTGATCGACAAACAGATACGCCTCGGACCCGACTGTTGCCCGGACGATCTGCGCCATCAGGTCACTGAACAGGAAATCCCGCAGCACCTGGCTGTCCTTGTGCCGGCGGGCGATGAAGTAGCGCTTGTCGCGATGGTTGATGCCTTTGACCTTCACGCCCTCGGCGTCCATCTCGGCGTTGATCACGTCGATGAATCGCTGGCATTCGTTGCGCAGGGCCTCCAGCGCTTCGTCGGGGATGACGCGCTCGAGGATGCAGAAGCCTTCTTCGTGATACTGGCGCTTCTGCTCTTCGCTGATGATCGTGCCGGGAAGTGTTGTGGTGGTCATGGCATCCGATCCTTTCGTCAGGGGGTTAACTGCGGCTGGGGTGCCCCAGCCGACGGAGGGGTGATTGTCGCGGGCGCCTGGGACAGTTCCTGGAGCCCGTACTCCTCGAGAATGGTCTGAACGCGGACGGGCTGACGCGTCTTGAGGCTTCGCTCCATGGCCGTCATAACCGCGACGGTGAACAGGCCCTCGGCGATATCAGGCTTGGGTGTACGGCCCTCCGCCAGGCAACGGGCGAAGTACTCGATGTAGTTCTGATACTCGCCGGCATGGTGAGCCCGGCCGCCGAATCGGAAGTAGTAGGGTGCGGTGTGCTCCAGGTCGTACAGGATGCACCCTTCGCCCTTGAAGTGCGTGGAGTAGCGCAGGTCGTAGTAGTCCGCCTGGCTGGCGCCCGACTCGCCGCGGAGGACGCAGGTCATATGGCTGTCGCGCATGTGCGGCTGGGGTGGGGCGCTGTAGCAGCCGGTGACGCGGGCGATCCTGCCCTCGGTCGTGCGCATGATGAAGTGCATCGAGTCTTCATGCCGCAGACCCAGCGCGCGGCCGTTGTCGGTCAGCAAGCCATAGCCCATGACCTCGTCAATGTCGGGGAAATACCAGCGGACCAGGTCCACCGGATGGGACAAGCCGCCGTAAAGCCATTTCAGCCCGCCGCTGCGTGCCCAGGACTTCTGGAGGAACCAGCGGTTGTCGGCGTTGTACTCGGCTTCGACGCTGTAGAGGGCGCCATGACGCCCGGCTTCGTAGTCGCGGCGCTGGCGGATCATCGGCTCGAAGAAACGCGAGCTCTGGCCGACGAAGACCAGCCGATCATGCCGTCGCGCCTCAGCCAGCAAGGCCAGCCCCTGCGAGAGATCATCCACCAACGGCTTGGTGCAGATCACATGCTTGCCCGCGCGCAGGGAGGCGATGATGTGCTCGGCATGAAGCGGATCGGGCGTGTAGATGCCGATGACGTCGATGGACGGATCGGACAGCATCTGGTCCATCTGCGTCGTCCAGCGATCAAAGCCGAACTCGGCTGACCGCTGACGGCAGAGGGCTTCATCCAGGTCGCAGATGCACGCCAGCTCCCACCACTCGCTGGCCAGAGCAGCCGAGAGGATGCTGCGGCCTTCGCCGAGGCCCAAGACACCCAGACGCAGTTTCCTGATGCTCGACATGGACGTCTTCTCAGTTGGCGGTTGATAGGGACGCTAACTCCGTCTCTCCGTCTCTCCGTCTCTCCACTTCACTCCAACCTCCGATTCCGCACGATCCAATCCAGGTACTCCTCGAGATTGGTGAATCCATCGCCGTCGCGGTCGGCATTGCGGTCTTCGGGGTCGTCGGGATTCAGGCCATGGGCCAGCTCCCAGGAGTCGGGCATGCCGTCCATATCGCGGTCGGCTGGCGGCGTGCCGCCACGCAGCTTGGGATAGCCGCCGACGTCGTTTTGCGAATCGATGATCCCCGGCAAGCCGCCACGGCTGCCCTGTGCGGAGACGCTGCGATTGATCACGTCGTGCAGCACGCGCTGATCGACCGAGTCATGCCGCGGGATGTTCGCACCCACATCCGCGATGACCGACGCATACGCCTCCTCCGGCGTGTGCGTCGTGACGTACGGCTCGCAGAAGGGCTCAGTCAGCCGCATGACATCGTTGTAGTTGCGGCCGCGGCGCACGCCGCCATTGGCCCAATTGTCGGGCAAAAACTCGGGATGCCCCTCCATGACATTGCCGGCGACGTAGTACTGCTGCACGTCATCAGGCAGGACCAGCTCCATCTCGGCGACCATCAGGTGCCGGCGCGTGGTCGCGGGGCCGGGGATGTAAACATTGTTGACGATGTTGGCTTTGCGAACGCCGCCGTCGTTGGTGCGGTGCCGCCAGTTGTAGACCACGTTGTTGCGGATATCGAGATAGCCGGCGAACTTGCCCCCCTTGGTCAGCCCGCCAGCCAGGCTCCAGTTGCGTCCGGCGCAGTGCGCCAGCAGGTTGTGATGGAAACTGCCAATGTTGCCGGAGATGCTCCCGGCGTAGGAGTGGCCCTGGCCCTCGCGGTAGTTGGCATGGCCGGCGATGTTGAGCGCCTCGGCGATGATGCACCGCTGGACGGTGATGTTGCCCGCGCCGCGCGAGCTGACAGCTTCGTCGATGCTCCAGGCAACCGAGCAGTGATCGAAGATGACATGATCGCTGCTGGCCAGGCCCATGCCGTCCATCGTCCTGCCGGAGCGGTCGCCGACGCGGACACGCATGTAGCGGACGATCACATCATGCGTGCCGTACGTGCCAAACGTGTAGCCGGTCACGGCGATGCCGTCGCCCGGCGCCGTCTGGCCGGCGATGGTGATGTAGGGATTGCGGATGACCAGCGGCGACTGCAGCTCGATCACGCCGCCGACACGGAAGACGACCGTGCGCGGTCCCTCAGCCTCGACGGCTGCACGAAGACTCCCCGGGCCGGAATCGTTGAGATTCGTCACCTGGATGACGCGGCCGCCGCGCCCGCCGCGGGCGAATCGGCCGTACCCCTCAGCCCCGGGAAAGGCCAGGTGACGCACGCGGAAGCGCCAGACCGGGCCGCGGATCGGCTGATCGACGCCGTCGATGATGGCGTCGACCCGCCAGTAGAAGGTGTCGTAATGGTTGAGATCGGTGGGCGTGAACTGCGGCGTTTCGACAACGCCGCGGTATTCGGGCGAGTCGGGCGTGGCATGGGTGACGGCGTCGCGGTCCGTACCGAAGTAGACGTGGTGGCGAACGACGCGGTCGGCGGCTGTCCAGGAGAGAACGACATCGGGTGGGACATGCTCATCGCCGTCAGCCGGGACGGGCTTGCGCGCCCGCAGGCGCGGATCGGCGCGGTCGATCTCCAGGCCGTTGAGGACGATGCGGGCATCGGCTGACGGGTCCGCCGGGCGGATGGTGACGACGATGTCCTGGCCGTCGGCGGCGTCGAACTCGACCCATGCGGCTGCGGTGTCGTCGTCATGCGTGACGCGTTGGGAGGGCATCACGGGTTCGGCGGTCTGCCCGTTGACCTCGACGACCACACCCGAGCTCGGCTGGTCCCAGAGGCTGTTGTGATAGGTCGTCAGCGAGTGGTGCCCTGCCGGCAGGCCGCGAATGGTCAGCCGAAGGGCTGCGTCATTCCCTGTGACGACGACACCGTCGGACGCCATCGTGGCGGGATGATCAAACCCGGCTTTCCACCACTCGGTGGTGAGCGTCGCGCCGGCGGGGGCGTCGAGGCGGAGCGTGAGGCGGTCGAACGTCGCCTCAGCCGACGGCGCATTGGGGATGCGCCAGTTGTGCATGTTGGGCGAGAGCACGTCGCGGCGGTCGTTGGCCTGGCTGAGATCCACCTGGATCGCCCAGGCGATCTGCGGCAACACGAGGAGCGACAACAACAACAGCAGCCTGGTCATGCGGTACTCCGGGGGTTGAGCTGAACCACCTGCGATGTGCGGACGACCACAGTGTAGCCGATCGTACCTCCGCACCCGGCAGGGGGGCATTGGAAGATTGCGTAAAGTCGTTGCGCTTGAGCGCAAGGGGGTGGATTGGAACCACGGATCAACACGGACATGGGCGAGGGTTGTGAGGGCGACCGCAATGGCGCGAAGGACGCGAAGGGATCGCCAAGAGGCGGCAATGTGAGGTTTTGGCCCTTGGAAGTTGAGGCTTCTTTGGAGCTTGGCGCTTTGCGGCACCTACCGCTCCTTCCGCAGCAATGCAGCCAGATGCTCGATCGCCAGCCTTGGGCTGGTGAGAATCGGCACGGGGCGTCGTTCCGGCGGGAGGGCATCAGTGACGCGGGCCATGGAGGCCTGGGCGAGGACGATGACGTCGCTGGTCTGGTTGAGCTCGGCGATCGCAGACGCCACGAGCTGGTCGTGTTTGTCCGGCTGGCCGTTCATGACGGCTTGGAAGGCGCCCTCGACGACGCGGGCGGTGAGGGCGATCTCCCTGCCCGCAGCCGCGGCTGTGCGGCGGATGAGCTCAACCGTCGGTTCGAGCGTTGAGGGGAGCGTGGCCGCGACGCCGATCCGGCTGCCGGTGGCGATGGCGCGGTCCGCCATCGGCTGATCGACGCGGAGGACGGTGGCGCTCGTCAGCGAGCGGGCGGTTTCGACCGCCCGGCCCATCGAGGAGCAGGTGACGAGGATGTGCGTCGCGCCGGCCTGCTCAGCCGAGAGGACATGACCGACCAGCCGGCGAGCCGTCGTCGGCGGGCATTTGCCCTGTTCGATGATGTCGCACAGGAGGCTTTCATCGACCATGTTGAAGGTCGTCACGCCGGCAGGCAGCAGCTCCTGCACGAGGGGCTTGAAGACCGGCAGCATGGCGGGCGACGTGTGGATCAATCCGACGGTTGCGGGCATGGATGGGCTCCTTCGGGGGCGTTCATTGCTTGCTTCGTGGCGCAGGCGTCTCCAACATTATGCATCAACATAGGCGATAGTCGTCCGAAATCGTCATCCTGAGCGTAGCGAAGGATCTCAACCGTCCGAACGCCGAGATCCTTCGCTTCGCTCAGGATGACCTTCGCGAAAGGACTTGCGCCGATCATGCATAATGTTGGTCTCGCCCGCGTCTGCGCGCGACAAACGGGGGCGGGACGCCCGAGCCACAGATATGCAGATGATCACGGGCTGGTAGCCCGTGCCACAGGTCGATGGTCTCCTTTGCTGCGGATCTCACGGATGGGCCTTCTGTCATGCGACTGCTCCGCGTTGGACGCGCACGAAGAAATCGGGCGGGCCGATCTGTCCGCCTTTGAAGGCGATCTGCAGGCCGTCGGCTGGCGAGTCGGGGGCATGGGCGAGGCACAGCGGCACACCGCGGACCAGCGGCGCCAGCATTTCCATGGACCGGATCCGCAGCGCAGCCGCGACCTGTCCTGACGTATCCCCACCCGCGACGACCATCCGGCGGACGCGGAAACGCTGAAGCACGCTTTCTGCGATCCAGCCGAGCGTCTCGCCCAGCCGCCGTTGGGCGTCGCGATCAAGCGAGCCCGCATTGGCTGCGGGATTTGTGTGTACAATCACGCTCCTGCCGCTGGTGAGCATGGCAGCGATGCGGCAGGCGGCGCCGGCGGACGTGGCCTGACAGCAGGAGGTGTGGGGATCGATGATCCACTCGCCAAACCCGGCGGCAACGGCTGTGCGGATCTGCTGAGCCGTGACGGGCGAGCAGCTTCCCGAAACGACCAGCATCGGCTCAGCCGGTTCGAGTGTGGGGAACGCGGCCTCGCCCGTGATCAATCCCGTGTCGCGCCAGTGAGCGCACAAGGCCTCCTCAACCGAGGATGGGCCCACGACGAAAACTGGCATGTTCCCATCCGCCCCAGCCGAGGCGAGGATCGCGCCGATTGTCGCCAACTGCCGCATGTTCAGCAGATCGAGCAGGATGATCGGTACGCCCTCGCGCGCCAGCGCGCGATACTGCTCGATCGCATCGTCCGGCCCGTCCTCGATCGTCCGTATGTCGACAAGAGCCGAGCCGAGCGACGTCTGACGCGACAGGTGCAGGCGCAGATCGGCTTCGTCCATGGGCGTGGTGGGGTGGTAGCGCATGGACGGATGACGGTCGAGCCGATGCACCTGTCGATCTGTGCCGCAGGCTGCAAAGAGATTGCCGAAGACGCAGTAGCGTCCCAGCGACGGCGCGCCGCCGACGACCGGGACGCTGCGCGTGCCGAAGATATCCCGCCCAACCTCGATGGCTTTGCCGATGCTCCCCTGGTCGGGCGAGGAATCGAACGTGGAGCAGATCTTGTAGTGAGCGATGGGCGCACCCGAATCGCGCAGAGCGGCCAGTGCCGGGACGAGCTGTTCCTGCATCTCCTTCGGCGAGAAGCTTCGCGATCGGCCGGCAATGCCGAAGGCCTGCAGGCCTTCGACGGCTGACAGTTGCTCAGCCGACGGCGGGTTGGTGAACAGGACCGTCCGCAGGCCGGCACGCGTCAGGGCTTCGAGCGCATCTGTCGATCCGGTGAAGTCATCCCCGTAGAAACTCAGCAGCAGGCGCGATGCCATGCCTGTTATTAGAACGACGCAAGCCGGCGCCGGCATTGCACTTTTCGGTAAAACTGTTGTATTGAAGCGCAGGGCGGTTGGCGCGCCTGTGCACCGGTCGTCCAAATCCATCTCATGACGCCCGACATTGATCAGTTTGATGTGTGCTGGGATTCACCGAGCCGCGACGCCAGCGGGTCGATGCCCATCGGCAATGGCGACTGCGGCGCGAACGTCTGGATCGAGCCGTCGGGCGATCTGGTGCTGCTGCTGAGCAAGGTCGATGCGTGGGATGAGCATGGGGTGCTGTTGAAGGTGGGGCGCGTGCGAATCCGGTTTTCACCGAATGCGCTTGTGGGTACGGGCGTGCGGTTCCGGCAGCGGCTATGCCTGCGGACGGCGTCGATTGAGGTAGAGGTCGGCGACGGAAACGAGCGGCTGGGGCTTCGCATATGGGCGGATGCCAATCACCCGGTGATCCACGTGCAGGCGACGGCGGATCCGCCCGTGGCGATCGAGTGCGCGTTGGAAATGTGGCGCACGCAGCCAAGGCAGATCAAGACGCAAACGGGGGATCTGTTCAAGAATCTCGATGGACCCGACCCGCATCCGACGATCATCCAGCCGGATGTGCTGCTGCCCCCAGCTGAAGGGCGCATCGTCTGGTGTCATCACAATCGGCGGCTCGCTGCCGATCCATTTGAGATCAACATGCGCCTGCAGGGGCTGGGGGATTGGATCGATCGCATGACGCATCCGCTGGTCGGGCGGACATGGGGAGCCGCGATCGAGGGAGAGGGGCTGGTGTCGCAGGGGGATAGCCGACTCGTTTCGCCGGCGCCGCGGCGGAGCCATCACGTGCGCGTCCATATGCTCAGCCTGCATCCTGCGACAGCCGAGCAGTGGCAGGAACGGCTGGATGAGCAGATTCGATCGGTATCGGCTGGGCCGATCGAGGCGGCATGGGAGGCGCATTGCCGCTGGTGGGAGGCGTTCTGGAGCCGAAGCTGGATCGTGCTGCGCGGCGAGGGGGATGCAGCCGAGGAGGCGCACAGCATCACCCGCGCCTGGCTGGTCCAGCGGTACATGAACGCGGCCGCGGGGCGGGCAATGCCGATCAAGCACAACGGCTCGATCTTCTCCGTCGGCAAGCCGGACGATCCGGACTTCCGCCGGTGGGGCGGGCCGGCGTTCTGGTTCATGAACCAGCGGCTGATCTACTGGCCGATGATCGCCAGCGGCGATTGGGATCTGATCGAGCCGTGGATCGCGATGTATCGCCGATGCCTCGAGCTGGCGAGGGATCGCACGCGGCGATACTTCCGCCACGGCGGAGCCCACTATCCCGAGACGATCACGCCCTGGGGCAGCGAGATCAGCGCGCACTACGGTTGGACGCCGTTCGACCAGCGCGACGAGCCGGTCGCGGAGTGTCCGTATGTGCGCTACTACTGGTCGGGGGGCATCGAGCTGACGCTTATCCTCTGGACGATCTGGCATCATCGGCAGGATGAGCGGTTCGCTGGCGAGATGCTCCTGCCGATGGCCGATGCCATCACGACGTTCTACGATGAACATTACCCCCGCGACGGGCAGGGGAAGATCCGCTTTGAGCCGGCGCAGGCGCTGGAGACCTGGCATGAAGCGGTGAATCCGTTGCCGGAGATCGCGGGTTTGCGATATCTGTTGACGAAGCTGCTGGAGTTGCCAGAACGGCTGACGACAGCCGCCCAGCGGCAACGGTGGTCGCGCATGCTCGACGAGCTGCCGCCCGTGCCGCGCGGGGCAATGGACGGATTCGAGGTGCTGTTGCCAGCGGAGCGATATGACCGGCTGAAGAATACGGAGAATCCGGAGTTGTACGCGGTCTTTCCGTATCGTCTGTTTGGTGTGGGCAAGCAGGAGCAGGAACTCGCCAGGCAGACGTTCGCCGTGCGGCGCAATCGCGCGCATACATGCTGGTCGCAGGACGATATCCACGCGGCGCTGCTGGGGCTGAGCGATGAGGTTCGCGCCGGGCTGGCCGAGCGAGCGAGCCCTGCTTCGCACAGCGACAGCCGGTTTCCGGGCTTCTGGAATGCCTTCAAGGACTGGCTGCCGGATGTGGATCATGGCGGCGTCCTGCAGATGGCGCTGCAGTTGGCCTTGATGCAGTGCGAAGGCCGGAGGATCCTGCTGCTGCCAGCCTGGCCGGAGCGGTGGGATGCGGACTTCCGCCTGCATGCGCCGTACGCAACCGTGGTCGAAGGCTGCGTGCGCGGCGGCCGCATCGTGTCGCTTCGTGTGACGCCCGAAGCCCGGCGGAGTGATGTTGAAGTCTGCAACCTGCCGCTGGATAAGGAGTAACAATGGGATGCTACGGAAACACTCGTCAGCAGTCTTCCAGGGGCCGATTGATGCGTAATTCTCCGGAGATGCAGCGGCGCCGAGGTGGCTGCGCCAGATCGCAAAACAATTCCGCAAAATACAAACGTCAGAATTTCGCGGAAGTGTCATACTCCTGACACTGCTGGATCACTGAAGCTCCGGCAGGAGGCATGCTTCAGATCATGGTGAGGAGGTGCGGCGGAGCGCGTGACGGATTATCCCGTTGCAACCGTCGCATCGATTGTGGTCAAATCTTCGCAGGCAACTCTGTGGTCCTGCGAGCAACTCAACTCGCCGCTCCAAGCGGCACAACGATGGAGGGCACATGTTCAGATCATTGTGCAATGCCGTAGGGGGCAACGGCGGTTCGCTGCTGGCGATCGCCGCCGGGTCGGTAGTGGCCTTTGCGATGGCAGCTCCGGCGGAGGCGCTGCCTATCGTGATCAGGACCAACGATGGCAATGGGGCCGATGCGGAAGTACGCGAGTCCGAATCGCTGACGCCGGACGAACCCTCCACTGTCATCGCCCGCGGGATCCATAATGAGATCGCGACGCGCGTCTTCAGCAACAACACGTCGGAAATCCCGCTGGGCAATGAGCGCAACAGCGTGATCTACCTTCGGTTCGACATCTCGGGGTTGACGCTTCAGGACATCGAGAACGCCACCGACGCCTACGTTCAGCTGCACGTCGGGACGACGAGCTGGAATCAGAGCCGCTCGGTCGACCCGCAAACGGGTGTCCGCGCTGGTTTCGCCCTGCTGGGTCTGAACCCCAACGCGCCCGGGCAGGACTGGCTCGAGGGCAATGATTACGAGTTCTCGAATCATATGGCCTATGCCAATGCGCCCGGCCTGACGCAGGACCGGAATGCCGCCACCAAGGACTACAACCCGAACCAGGTCCGGCACCTGGCAACGGTGATGGCGCCGGATATCACCGCCGGTTCCCTGCCGGTGGGCACAGCCATCGACTTCAACCACGAAATCACGGTCGATGACAACACGGTGATCTCCGACGCTGACAGGATCCTCAAGTTCCTGAAGGACGCCATCAATGCGGGCAACGACACGGTCACGTTCCTCATTGGCGCCACCCAGGATGGCAACCCGCTGATTTCCGGCGGGAGCATCACCAACTACAACTACGTCTTTGTTCCGAAGGATCGGATGACGCTGCCGACCCAGGGCAACGTGGACCTGGACGGCGATGGTGTGGTAGCCGAGCCGTCGCCCTGGTCTGGCGCCTCCAACGCCAACGGCGAGTTCTCGCCCAAGCTGATCATCGTGCCCGAGCCGGCGTCGCTGGCGCTGCTGGGGCTCGGCGGATTGGGCCTGCTTCGCCGTCGCCGTTGCTGAGACTGCACGATACCCTGACCGCGTGGAAGGGACAGCTTCCAGCTTCGGCTGAAGCTGTCCTTTTCCTTTTGTAAGCGACGCCGTCTGCAGCACTGATACCGTGTTTGCGCTCGGAGTGGGCCATACCGATGACCATTCGTCCTCCGCCAGCCAGCTCCCACCAGATCGATCCGCCGGATGCGACTTCGGTCGATTCCAGCTCGCGCGCGATCACCTGGCGCAGCGTGCTGCTGGGGTCGGCGGGCGTGTGCTTCATCTGCGGCCTGACGCCGTACAACGACTTTGTCGTGATGAACACGCTGCTGGTGGGCGGATATCTGCCGCTGGCGGTGGTGCTGACGGTATTTGTGCTCGTGGTGCTGATCAATGCACCACTGCACTGGCTGACGCCCAAGCGGCCGCTCAGCAGTGGCGAGCTGGCGATCATCCTGGCGATGATGCTGGTGAGCTGCGCCCTGCCGGGACAGGGGCTGCTGAAGTTCCTCCTGCCGGAGCTGGTGGCGCCGTTCTATCACGGCAGCTCCAATGCGAGCTTCTGGCGGACGTTCATCTCGCTGGAGCTGCCGGACTACCTGTTCCCCATCCGCGACCAGGTCGAGGGCCGCTCCAGCCCGATCCTTGCCTACTTCGTCAACCGCGTGCCCGAGGGGACGGCTCCGCCGTATGCGGCATGGATCACGCCACTGGTGGTGTGGGGCGTGTATGTCGGGGCGTGGATGGCGATGCTGTTGGCGATTGCGGTCGTGTTGCGGCCGCAGTGGGCGGTGAACGAACGCCTGGCCTTTCCGCTGGCGCAACTGCAGCTTGCCCTGATCCAGCCGCCGGAGAGGGGACGGCTGCTCAACAGCCTCTTCCGAAGCCGGGCGTTCTGGATTGGCCTGATCGGCGTGTTCACGCTGCATAGCTTCTCTGGGCTGAATGCGTACTTCCCAGCCGTGCCGAAGATCCCGCTGGGATATGACCTGACGGGTATTTTCGTCGAGGAGCCCTGGCGGCATCTGCATGCCAATATCAAGCAGGCGACGATCTTCTTCACGTTTGTCGGCGTGACGTACTTCATCCAGTCGCGCGTGGGGTTCAGCCTGTGGGCGACGTTTCTCATGCTGGAGTTGTTTGTCGTGCAGCGGCGGACGTTCGGAGCCGATCTGCCGCAGGCGGCCATGGACGACCAGCACCTTGGATCGGCGATCGCATTCCTGTGCGGGATCCTTTGGATCGGCAGGCATCACTGGCGGCGTGTGGTGCGACATCTGGTGATGGGGCTGAGTGAGGATGAGCGGCGGCAGGGAGCGGTCTGCTATCGCGTGCCGGCGTTGGTGATCGTCGGCTCGCTGCTGGTGATGGGCGGCTGGCTTTGGGTGATGGGCGTGTCGCTGTGGGTGATCGGTTTGATCCTGGGCTTCACGGTGCTGGCGCATGTGGTGATCGCGCGGATCGTGGCCGAGACGGGCATCCCGTTCATGCGCATCAACATCAACACGACGCAGATCTACACCAGCCTTCCCGCAGCCGCCGTCAGCGGGCGCGACGTCTTCTTCGCTGGGATGACCCAGCCGATGGGGGCGTATGCAACGCGCGAGGGGTTGCTGGTCTTCGCCCAGCATGCCATGCGGATTCGCGATGGTGTCGATCCGCCACAGCGGACGCAGCGCGGGCTGGTCGCGGTGCTGGTGTGGGCGCTGGTGCTGGGTTTTGTCGTCGGGACGGCAGCCGCGCTGGCATGCTACTACACCTATGCCATGCCGCTGGACGCAACGCTGGAAGAACCGATGGTCAACCGGCAGGGACTGACCTCCAAGCCGGAAGAGTCGCTGATCAAGCCGATGACGCAGTACGCCAGCGGCAAGTTCCCTGAGAAGGCGCACAATCCCTGGCTGAACATGGCGACAGGCGCCGGCATTACGGGCGTGCTGCAGGTGCTGTCGCTCCGCTGGGCGAGCTGGCCGCTGATGCCGGTCGGATATCTGGTGTCGATGACGTGGTACATGCAGATGGCGTGGTTCAGCATCCTCCTGGGATGGCTGGCCAAGGTGCTGATCCTGCGCTTCGGCGGAGCGGGACTGTTCCAGTCCGCCAAGCCGCTGTTTGTCGGCATCATCTTCGGCGAGGCCCTGGCAGCGGCCATCTGGATGGTGATCTGCCTGTGCCTGGCCCTCAGCGGTGCGGAGTACAAGGCGATCACACTCCTGCCGACATAGGTTCTCTCCAATGCACCGTCAGACGAACCACAGAAACACGAAGACGCGGCGGTTGGCATTTGACAGCCAACAGGTAGGGCACGCTATTGCGTGCCGGAATCGAGAAGGAGATTGGCGGTTCTGAAGGGGTGGTGGCGTGACGTATATTGGCGGTAAGCAGTCGGATGATGCTGGCTGCTCGTCACTGCCCATGCGTCATTTCTCTCCAGATGCTGCGGATGCTTCTGAGCCGGATCGCGATCGGCTGGGCTGGTCGCAGGAGGGGCTGGATCTGCTGCGCGGCGTGGCTGCCGGGGCGATCGTGGGAATGCCGCTGCTGTTCACGATGGAAATGTGGTGGCGGGGAATGACGGCATCGCCGCTGCATCTGCTGGTGCTGCTGGTTGTGCTGCTGGCGGTCAATGGGGTTGTCTGCATCTTCTCGGGCTTTCGGCATGAGACCAGCCTGGCAGCCGCGGCGGCGGAGGCGGTTACCTCGATGGGGATCGGCCTGGTGCTCGCGGCGGCTGTGCTGGCGCTGATCGGCGAGCTGCAAGCCGATCCCGCGATCGCGCCGGCAGTCGCCAAGATCCTCATCACGGCGACACCCGTCAGCCTGGGCGTGTCGTTCGCCAACGCCCACATCCGCGGCAGCGGACGCGCGGGCAACGGCGACGACAACGACGCGAAGGATGACGACGGCCCAACGCCCGGCCAGCGCGTCCTGTCGGCCACCAGCCGGCAGATCCGCCAGGACCTTGCAGAAGCCGGCGCGTCGCTGAGCGGGGCGTCGCTCTTTGCGTTCAACGTCGCGCCGACGGAGGAGGTGTTGATGATCGCGGCGCGCCTGTCAGCCTGGCAGCATCTGCTGATCATGGCTGCGTCGTTGGTGCTGTGCTATATCATTGTGTTTGCTGCGGGGTTCAAGGAGCGGCGAGTCCATGTGCCGAGCCTGTTCCAGCATCCGGTGACCGAGACGCTGCTGGCGTATGCCGTATCGCTGGCGGTGTCGATGGGAATGCTGTGGTTGATCGGCATGCCGGAGGTGATGGACCATCCAGCCATCTTCGTGAAAACCACGGTAACGCTCGGGCTGGTTGCGGTGGTGGGGGCATCGGCAGGAAGGCTGGTGGTGTGATGGCTGGGCACAGGGGCAGGCGATCGGATGCGCATCGGCCGGCTGCGCTCAAGGCGGCTGAGTGGACGACGATGGCCATCAGCGCCGTGCTGGTGCTCGCGACAGCCGGCTATCTGATCTACCGCGCCACGCGCGAGCAGGTGGAGGCTGTGCCGGTTCGGATCGCTGCGCGCGTCGATGAGTCGCAAGCCGTCGAGGGCAGGTATGTCCTGCCCGTGGACGTGCAGAACCTGGGCGATCACACAATCCACCAGTTCCGCGGCCAGGTGAGCTGGCAGGACGAGGCAGGCTACCAGCAGCAGCGCGAGATTGAGATCGACTACATCGGCGAACGCGCCACCCAGCGGGTCTATCTCATCGTCCCTGACAATCCGCGGCGGTTGCAGATTGCAGCGACACCCCACAGCTATCTGCTCGACTGATGGCTAACTGAACCGTGGAGCAGCTAACCGAACCACAGAGGCACGGAGACACGGAGGGGAAGATACGTTTGGTGCATGATGCATGGTGCATGACATGTGCTGCTCATGCATGAGGCGCTTGGTTCTTGAGATGTGAAGTTTGGAACTTCCCTGGATCTTGCTTCTTGGAGCTTTCCGATCTTCCACATTCCCGCACGTGCTGGACGCGCGTGCCACACCTATTGCCACCTCCGTGTCTCCGTGTCCCTGTGGTTCAATCACCCTCACCCGACAGCGATCTCCGCATCACGCGTGGTGCGGGCCAGCCACAGGAGGACGGCCAGCGGCAGCAGGCGGCCGGCGAGCATCAATGCGCAGAGCGTGTACATGCTCGGCCCGACCATCGAGATGGGACCGTAGGACAGGCCGGCGTTGCTCGTGGCGCTGATGACTTCGAACAGCAGGCGGTCCGCGGGGATCTGCGGCTGAAGGCCCAGCAGGATCAGCATGCCGCCAAGCACGATCGCCACATAGATGCCGACCCATATCAGCGCGATGCCCATCGCGCGCCCGGGCGCATCGCCAGCGAGCAATCGCCGCGCGCCGCGCGCGATCTGCGCGCATGTCGTCACCTTGATGCCCCCAGCGGCGCCACCCGATGCGCCGCCGATCATCATCAGCATCATCACAACCCACTGCATCGCCCGCGCCCATCGCTCGGGCGACTCGAAGCCAAATCCCGCCGTCCGCGCGTCCAGCGATGCAGCGGAGGCGCTGATCAGCCCGTCGCGCAACGACGCTCCGCTGCCCGTCGCGATCGCCCACATCAGCACCGTGCCGATCACGTACACACCCAGCATCCACGCCAGCGCAATGCGCGAATGCGTGGACAAACCCTCCCCGTGCCGCCGCCATGCCGCGATCAGCTCGAGGATGACAGGCACACCCAGCGCGCCGGCGAACGCCAGCGGCAGGATGACGGCATGCGTCCGCCAGTCGTCCACGGCCGGCTGAGGGCCGCAGGCCAGGCCGCAGTTGCCGATCGCGCTGATCGCCAGGAACAGTGCGTCCATAGCTGTCCGTTGGCCATCCCACAGCAGGGCTGTACCGACGGCTGTACCCGCGCCGACGAACGCGACGGCTCGCCGCGCCAGACGCCTCTCGTCGAAAGGCAATCGCACGATCCGCACGACAAGCACGCCGCCGGCGATCAGCGAAACCAGCGTCCCACAGACGATCAGCCCGAGCAGTACGCATCGACCGGCGAACGTGTACTGCGCCAGCGTTGTCTGCGGCTCAAAGCCGGTGAGCGTTGCGGCATTGACGGCTGCGAAGATCGCCTCCGTCATCGACAGCTCATTGCCGCGCACGAGCATGCCCGGTGCGCGCAGCAAAGCGATGCCGACGCAGATGACAGCCAGGTATCCCGCGATCAGCCGGCCGACGGGTAGTCGCCGGCCTGCCGCCTGGCGGCTGCGCTGCGGGCTGGCTGTCGAGGAGCTGGTTGCGGCCATCGGATCCGAGTGGTCAGGCGTCTTCCGCTGTCAGCAGCGCGCATGCGCCAACCGACAGCCGAAACTGACAACGGACAAACCAACAGTCACTTCTTGTAAACAGCGTCGGGGTCGAAGACCTTCCTGCCGATGATCTGCCAGTCAGATCCGTTGGGATCGAGCTGGCGGTAGAAGCAACTGTAGTAGCCGTCGTGGCAGGCTGCGCCGACCTGCTCAACGCGGATGAGCAGCACGTCACGGTCGCAGTCGGTCTGGATGGATTTCACATGCTGGACATGGCCGCTGGATTCACCCTTCAGCCAGAGTTTGTTGCGGCTGCGGCTGAAGAAATGCGTCTTGCGCGTCTCGATGGTCTTCTGAAGCGAGTCGCGGTTCATCCACGCCATCATGAGGACTTCGCCGGAGGCATCGTCCTGGACGATGGCAGGGATCAGGCCATTTGCATCGAACTTAAGGGAGTCCAGTTGGGCGTCCATGGAAGTAGTGTCTGCGCGGGGGCCGTGGCGTCAATTGCGGCAGTCTGCCGTCGGGGGAGGGGTCGATCTTCACCGCAGAAACGCGGAGACGAGAAGGCGACGGAGGGCGGGGAGGAGTGTCTCCTGGCTCGTTTGTTGTAAGCCATTAATTGGTAATGGTTTAGTCAAAACATGGATCGGCATGGAGGCGATGGTGGCGGGTCAGGTTGGCCGTCGGCGAAATTTTTTGGTTGTTACATTCTGTTGCATTCTGTTGCATGAGGCCGCTTAGTCGGCGACCCACGCACGGTCCGTCACTGCGGGACGACTCCACTATACACCGGAGCCGGCAAATGTCAAGTGGAAGTTAGGGCTACAGGCGCAAGCGTCGCCGCTAAACGCTCTGTCTCTTCGTCTCCCAGCCTTCACGCCCTTTCCCCTATTCCTATGGACAAACTAGAGAATCCAGATTTGACCGACAAACGCCATCCGGCTAGTGTTTGGGCGCATAGAAGGAAACTCCATGACTACCACCTGCGATACACCCAAAGCGACGGCTAAACCCCCTGTGACGCAGCTTAATGCTGAGCAGGTCAATCGTTACAAGCGCCACCTCATCCTGCCGGAAGTCGGTGTGGAGGGGCAGAAGAAGCTCCTGAACGCCAAGGTCCTGTGCATCGGGACCGGCGGGCTGGGGTCGCCGATCTCGCTTTACCTGGCGGCTGCCGGCGTGGGGACGATCGGCCTGGTCGATGTCGACGTCGTCTCGCCCAGCAATCTCCAGCGGCAGGTGCTGTTCGGCACGAGCAACGTCGGCGAGCACAAGGTGTCAGCCGCGAAAAAGCGCCTCACCGACCTGAACCCCGACGTTCAGATCATCGAACACCCCTACATCGTCAACAGCCAGAACGTCATGGAGCTGGTGGCGCAGTACGACATCGTCATCGACGGGACCGACAACTTCCCCACGCGCTACTGCGTCGGCGATGCGTGCGTGCTGCTGAAGAAGCCCAACGTCTACGGCTCGATCTTCCGCTTCGAGGGGATGGTGACGGTTTTCGCGCCGCACCTGAAGAACCCCGACACCGGCGAAGCCGGGCCGTGCTATCGCTGCCTCTACCCCGAGCCGCCCGATCCGGGCAGCGTGCCGAGCTGTGCCGAAGGCGGCGTGCTGGGCGTTCTGCCGGGCATCATCGGAACGCTGCAAGCCAACGAGGTCATCAAGCTGATCCTCGGCATCGGCAGGCCGCTGATCGGCCGGCTGATGACGTTCAGCGCCCTGGATATGGAGTTCCGGACGTTCAAGATCCGGCGTGACCCGGATTGCCCGATCTGCGGCAAGAACCCCACCATCACGGCGCCGATCGACTACGAGCAGTTCTGCGGCGTGCCGATCCTTGATCCCAAGAGCCTGGCTGAGACCGAGGCTGAGGTGAAGAAGTCCAAGCAGGGCTTCGCCCAGCCGGATCCTTCGCTCGACGAGCGCGGCTTGCCGCCAGGGTACGACTTTGACGAAGACATGGAAGTCACCCCGCGCCAGGTCAAGCAGATGCTCGACAATAAGGAAGACTTCGTCTTCATCGATTGCCGTCAGCAGAACGAGTGGGACATCACCCACATCGAGGGCACGAAGCTCCTGCCGCTTCAGCAGCTTCCCCAGCGGATCGGCGAGCTGGCTGGCCTGGAGGACAAGAAGATTGTCGTCCACTGCCGCTCGGGCGCCCGCAGCATGCAGTTCGCCAACTTCCTCAAGCAGCAGGGCTTCGAGGACGTGAAGAGCATGGCTGGCGGCATCCTGCTGTGGAACAAGGACATCAACCCGGGTGGACCGCAGTACTGATCTGTTCAGCAGGCAGCAGGCAGCAGGCGGCAGGCGGCAGGCAGCAGGCAGCGGGGTAGGGCACGCTATTGCGTGCCGGAACCGGCTGCGCGCCTAGTAGGCCGTTGGCGGCAATCAGCCGATCCATCCGCAATCCAAAATTGGATTCTGTCCTACAACGTCTCCACCCGAATGTTCGTGTTCGTATAGATGCACACTTCCCCTGCGATCTTCAGCGCAGCTTCCACGATCTGCCGGGCGTCGAGTGTGGAATGAGCCAGCAGTGCTTTGGCGGCGCTGGTGGCGTAGGGGCCGCCTGAGCCGATGCCGATGATGCCGTCGGTCGGCTCGATCACGTCGCCGGCGCCGCTGAGGATCAGGCTGGTCTCCTTATCGACGACCGCGAGCATGGCTTCCAGGCGGCGGAGCATGCGGTCGGTGCGCCAGTCCTTGGCCAGCTCGATGGCGGCTTTGCGGGTATTGTCGGGGAAATCGCCGAGTTTGCGCTCGAATCGTTCGAGCAGTGCGAACGAATCGGCAGCGCTGCCGGCAAAGCCGACCAGCACCTTGCCGCCGCCGATCCGGCGGATCTTCACCGCATCGCCCTTGGCGACGACATTACCGAGAGTCACCTGTCCGTCACCGCCGAGCGCCACCTGGCCGTTTCGCCGCACGCTCAGAATCGTCGTTGATCTCGCTGGCTTCATGCTCATCCGTTAAAGTCTCCTTTGTGCAGGCCAGTATACCCGCGTGGCCGCGATGAGGCATGCGCGAGCCACCCTTATGCGGCACGGCGCCTCGCCCGTGTACCTTCCGGTGCCTGGCCCTGCACGGGCGCGCTGAGTGGGCCGCAGGTCATGATGCTTGATGCTCCCGTGATGTTCGCTGTGGCAGCCGGGCTGTGGTGCGCGACGATTGCAGCCGCGATGGTGCGGCGCGTGCGCATCGGGAAGCTGGCTGCGGTGCTTCTGGCGGGCGGGCTGGCGATGCTGGCGCTCGCTGCCGGGCGCTTGCAGGGGCGGCTGGGGGGCGCGGGGGATGTCGTCGTGCTGGTCGATCTGTCGCCGAGCACGCGATCGGCTGACTATCGCGATCGCGCCATGCTCGATCGCCGCATCGACGCGCTGCTGGGCGGTCAGCCGCATCGCGTCGTCTATTTCGCTGACGGGGAGCGTACGGACATCACGGCTGATATCCTGCCCGATTTGCCGTCGGAACGGACGGTTTGGCCAGCCGTCACGACGGACGCGATCATCCTCTTCAGCGACGGCCGCTTCGACCCGCCGGCTGTCGCGCCGCCTGTATTCGCTGTCATCGATCGGGGGCTGACCGATCCGCAGGATTCAGCCGTCCGATCGCTGCGCTGGCACGATCAACCGATCGCTGAGGTGACGATCACCCATGCACCGCGACGGTTGATCGTCAACGACGTCGAAGCGATCGAGCTTCAGCCGGGTGAACATCTCATACCGTTGAATCCACCTGTGGCGGGCGGGCGGGTCACCGTTCGCCTCGACCCGCACGATGCATGGCCGCAGAACGATCTTCTGTCGATCGACCCGCCACCGCCGGCGGAGTGGCAGCGGTGGTGGATCAGCGATCGCGCACCGCCGTCGTCGGGATGGGCGGCGATGTCGCCGCGCGATCTGCCGACTGCGCCCCAGGCGTGGCTGGGTGCGGGTGTTGTCGTTCTCGACAACGTCCCGGCTGGCGCGTTGTCGCTGCCGCAGCAGCAGCGATTGGCCCAGTACGTCCGCGATCTGGGCGGCAGCGTGCTGGTCGTCGGCGGGGATCGCGCCTTCGCCGCGGGGGCATATCCGGGCAGCCAGCTCGATGCGATGCTGCCGCTGGCCAGCACACCCCCGGCGCCGCAGCGTCACTGGCTGATCTTCACGGACGCCAGCGGTTCGATGGCCCAGGCAGCCGGCGAGCGCACGCGCATCCAGATCGCCACAACCGCTGTCCTGGCAGCCATGAACGCGCTGCCGCGGCAGGATATTGTCACCCTCGGCAGTTTCGCCGAGTCCGTGCGATGGTGGATCGAGCCGTCACCCGCGGCGGAGGCGATTGCCCAGCCGCTGCCGCCGCGGGATCTTCAGCCGCATGGCCCGACCAACCTGCAGGCTGCGCTGCAACATATCGCCTCAGCCGTCGATCCGTCGATGCCGACGGAACTGCTGCTTCTGACCGACGGACAGGCGAAACTGGACGACGCCGATGCGTGGATCGCCGCGTTTGCCGAGCGTCGCATCCGCCTGCATCTGCTGGCGCTGGGGGATGGCGAAGCCATCGAGACGCTGGGGCGCATCGCACGCGCGGGGGGTGGGGGTGTGCTGTCAGCCGACGATCCGGCGCGATGGGTGGAATCGGCTGTCATGCTCGCGCAGCAGGCACTGCCGGATCATGTCATGCTCGAGCCGATCGGCGTGCAGGTGCGGCGCGATCTGCCGTTTGCGACGGATCGCGCGCCGATCTGGAACCGCACATGGCTTCGCGAGCAGGCGGAGTTGCTGGGTGAGGCGAGGCAGGGCGAGGCTATCCTGCCGATGATCGCACGATGGCAGTTCGGCGGCGGGCGCGTGTTGGCTGTGGCGTATCCGATGTCGCCGGATCGGATCGAAGCGCTGGCTCGACAGATCGAAGCGCCGCCGGTGGATCCGCGATTCTCCATCTCCTGGGACACGACAGACCGCTTGCGCGTCGAGGTCGATGCCGTCGATGCCGATGGTTATCTGAACGACCTCGAGCTGACAGTCGAGCTGGTGGACGCCGCTGCGCCGGCGAGCGTGCAGACGATCCGCCTGCGGCAGATCGCCCCCGGCCGATATGCGACGGATCAGCCGGCGCCGCGCCAGCCGGCTGTCGCATCGGTCCGTGTCGGGACACAGATCCTCGCACGCCGCGCACTGGCGGGGCGGTATCCGCCCGAGTTTGACCGCATCGGCATAGACCGCGATGCCCTGGCGGATCTCGCCGATCGCACAGGCGGTCGCGTCATCGAAGCGAATGACCAGCGCCAGATCGACCTGCCGCTGGTGCGCCAGTGGCGCGACTTGACGACACCTTTCGCCGTTGCGGGCGTGGTGCTCCTGGGGGCTGGGCTGGTGGTGTGGCGACGATGGGGGTGATGCGGGCAATGGCGTGCGACGCCTGTCTCACAGGCCGCATGTGAAGCCGGCGCCAGCCACTGGCGTTTGGGCGACCGGGTCGCTACAACACGGACCATGGCTATCAAAATCCAAAAGAACATGCGGCTGCTTTTCATTGGTGACAGCATCACCGACTGCGGCCGTCGTCAGGATCCCGAAGGCATCGGCAGCGGCTATCCGCGGCTGGTGCGGGACTATCTCGCAGCCACCTATCTGCAGGACGCCCCGGAGGTCATCAACCGCGGCATCTCCGGCAACAAGGTGACGGATCTGCGCGACCGGTGGGACAGCGACGTGCTGCAGCTCAAGCCCGACATCCTCTCGATCAAGATCGGGATCAACGATGTCTGGCACGGGCTGCGGAAGGACACGCCCGCCGGCGTGCCGATCGAACAGTTCATCGAGGTCTACCGGTTGATCCTCAACCAGCTTCGCAGCGCCGTGCCGCAGTGCCAGCTCGTGCTGTGCGAACCGAGCGTGATCTCGCCGCCGGCGCCGGCAGAGGGCAATGAGCGCCTTCAGCCGTACATCCGCGCCGTGCACGACCTGGGCAAGGAGTTCAACGCCGCTGCCGTCGTGGAGTTCCACAAGCCGTTCATCGAAGCGATGCGCGTGCGTCCCGACATCACTTGGGCGGGCGATGGCGTGCACCCGTCGTCCACGGGCCACATGCTGCTGGCGCGGCAGTGGCTGAAGCATACGGGGTTGCTGTAGGTGTTGGAGGGGCACACGGCAGTGTGCCCCTTGCGGTGCCGACGTTGACAACGGTTGTGCGGCTTGGGCGGATTGCCATCCGCCCCTGCAGGCAACACCTTCAGGTATGGTCGGACCGGCGTCAGTCCGTGCCAGAACACAGCGGGCGTCCCGCGCGTGCGACTCTGATCGCACATGCGAGACGCCCGCGTCATTTCATCGCTTCAATTAGACCGCCTTCGTCATCAGCGTCCGCTCGCCGATCTTGAGCGTGTTCTGCATCAGCCAGGCGATCACCTCGCCCGTGACGTAGTTGCGGTAGATGATGTCATCCCACAAGTCGCCGTTGAAGTCGCCGCGGCCCTCGATGTCCCACGCCTGCGGAACGGTGTGGAAGGTATTGAGCATCTGGAAGCCGGTGACGGTCATGTTGTCCATGAACCACACGCACTGCTTGCCCGTGCCGTAGTTGCGCCACAGCAGATCCGGCTTGGAGTCCCCGTTGAAATCGTCAGCCAGCTCGATCGCCCAGTCGCGCGTTTCCGGGCCCTGGAAGATCGTGAAGCCCACGGGCGTATCGAACGACACCTGCCAGATCGCGACCTTGCCGGTCTCGTAGTTGCGCCAGACGATGTCGCTGGCATCGTGGTCGCCGTCGAAGTTGCCAACGCCTTCGATGCGCCAGCCTTCGGCGACGGGGTTGGTGACCATCCAGCGGAAGGCCGTCGGCTGAAGGGCGACGATCAGCCACTGCGCCGGGCGGCGCGTGACGGTGTCAAACCACAGCAGGTCGGGCTTGCTGGAGTCGCCGTCGAAATCGGCCGCGGCTTCGAGGATCCATCGGTTGGGATCGACGACGCCGAGGACGTGCTTGGTGTAGGTTGGCGTGGGATTGTTGGTATCTGTCACAACCTCGACATAGACCTCGCCTGTGGCGTGATCCTGCCATAGCAAGTCCTTCTGGCCGTCGGCTGTGAAATCGACAGCCGCGACAAGCCGCGCCTGCAGCGGGCCAAATCCGGAGGGATATGGGATCGCAGAAAGAAGTTTGCGCGGTTCAAGAGCCTCGGTCGTGCACGGGACGTGTGTTGTGCGCATGTCTGCAGGTCCGATTGGCGAGAAGACGTCAACGGAGGGCGATTCGACAGGTGCGCGCTGTACGCAAGAGCGGGCACATCGCCAATGGATGTTATCGGCACCCTGTGTGACGTCTCTTCAAAATCGAAGGCCGGGCCTGCGACAGTTTGTCAGAATTCGCCAACTGGCGTGCAGGTGTCTTCGTCCGCTCGGGTGCGGAGATATTCCGCCAGAGCGGCGGGATCGAAGGTGAGGCGGTTTCGGCCGGTGCGGATGAGATTCTGCTGGCGGAACTGCGTCAGTGTGAGGCTGACCGTTTCGCGCGCTACGCCGATGGCCTGTGCGAGCTGCTCGTGCGTGACGTGCAGGACGACGCCATCGGGCGTGCGATGGGCAGCCGGGGTGGAGCTGAAGCGGAGCATCGCGCGGATGAGGCGCGCGGTGCAATCGTCAAAGATCAGACCCGCGGCTTCCTCGTGGGCGGTGATGACCTTCCTGGCGAGCGATCGGCTGAACTCGACAGCGGCTGCGGGGTGACGAGGCAATGCCTGGAGGAATCGATCGGCATTGGCGCGAAGCAGAAGGGTGGGAGCGGCGGTGATGGCGCGGTGCTCGATACGTGCGACGCCGCGGGCCAGGGCGGTGCATCCGAACCATTCGCCCGGGCCGAGGATCGCCATCAGCCGGCCTACGGTGCCGCGCGTCTGGAAGAGGCGCACCTGGCCGGTGATGATGAAATAGATGTTCTCAGCCGCGCCGGCCGGCTCGTAGATCGCCTGTCCGGGCTGGGCGACCAGCCGCGAGGACTGGACTGAGGGATCATCAAATACAGCCTTGATGGCCTTGGTGGTAACGGCGTCAGGCGTATGGCTTGTCATGACGAAATTTACTCCCGGGCGTGTTTCCCGCCCCTTCTGCAACTTCCCTTAATTCCTACAGATACGCCGACCGCTTCCCCAAGGTTCGGTGAAAATCGCAAAAATCTGGGGCGGGGGCGATAACTCGCGCCGCAGCGACAAACCGACAGAGCGGCGAAGGGAGAAGAGATCGGGAGCGACGTGCGACGGGGAGGGTCTTGCGGATAGCTCTCGGCGTCCACGTCGTTTCCCGCGTCAAATGGACGGACCGCGCCCATGTTTGCCGCGCGATCGTGCCGATGGTATCAGGTAACTGTTGACGCAATCCCAGGAGTCGCCATGCACAAGCCGACCGCTACGTTCATCGCCACTGTCTTCGCCGTCGCCCCATTGGCGGCTGGGCAGAGCGGCCCGACCGATCCGCTGCCCGCGGACCAGATGCTCGATCGCATGCTCCAGCCTGGCCAGGACCAGCCGGCGCTTCAGCCATCCGAGCAGGGCGGCCAGATCGATCGCACCAGCGGCAGCGGCGCCGTCGCGCCCAATGCGCCGCAGGTGAGCGTGCTGCGCGAGGGAAGCTACATCGTCGATCGGCTTGGCCGGCTTTGCCCCAGCCCGGACGGCCAGCAGATGGAGTTCGTGTTCGAATCCGACGGCCGGGCGCTGCAGGATCCGCCGCTGATCATCCTGCCCAATCTCAAGCTCATGGCGATGGAACGTGCGGCTGAGGCCCTGCGCGACCGCGACGTGCGTTTCCGCATCACGGGCATGCTCACCGAGTACAAGGGCCGCAATTACGTCCTGCTCGACAAGGTCGTCGTCGTGCCGGAGGGGCAGTAGCCTTCTCATCCGAAGTCTGACCCACCACAGATGGGGCACCGATGAGCACGGATCTGGCTCAGCTTGTCGATCTTTTTGACGGCTGGGGCAGTGAGGCTGCGATAGCGAGCACAACGGCGATCATTGGGATCATCCACGAATCGACACGAATGGGCACGAATAGATAGAAGGCACATTCGTGACGATTCGTGTCCATTTGTGGACCTCCTGGCTGTCTTTCACGTCCGACGCGAAGGATCTGGAGTGTCAGGACCCTTGAGATCCTTCGTTGCGCTCACGATGACCCTTTCGGGCGTTTGTTGGATGCGTTGATACATGGTGTTGAAGATGCCTGCGCTACGGAGGCGGTGCTGCCAACTGTGGCATGGGCTACCAGCCCATGTCTGTGCAGATGGACCCATCCCACGGGCTGGTAACCCGTGCCACCACTGACCCACTTCTCTGCGCGGAGGAGTCTCCGCGTTCTCCGCGTCTCTGCGGTGAATAGATCCTCACGCATTTCGTTGCCTCGCAAGAGGTTTACGCACGATTGCAATGACAGGCCCGTCGATGGGGGGATGATGCAATGGGGCAGTCTGTACCCGTAGTGGCATTTGGAGGCAGCCCAATGCATCGATCCGGCATCGGCTTAGCGGTTCTGGGGATGACGGTGGGGGCGACGGCCGCATCGGCTCAGCCGATCCCGGCCTTCCCCGGCGCGCAGGGCCCGGGCGGCAGTGCGACCGGCGGCCGCGGCGGGGATGTCTACCATGTCACCAACCTCGAAGCCGACAAGGATGGCGTCATCCCCGGTTCGCTGATGTACGGCATCAAGACGGCGCCGGCCAGCGGGCGGATCATCGTCTTCGACGTCGGCGGGACGATCTACTGGGACGGCAAGACAGCCAACGACCGCCTCCGGCCCGGCAGCAGCAACATCACCATCGCCGGCCAGACCGCCCCCGGGCCGGGCATCACGATCGTCGGCACGGGCACGAAGTGGACCGGCGAAAACGTCATCCTCCGCAACATTTCCGTCCGCCCCGGCCGCAACGACGCAACGCATGACGCGTTCGACTTGCAGCTTCGCAATTCGATCGTCGATCACGTCAGTGCGACGTGGTTCACGGACGAGGGCATCTCCATCACCGATGCCGGCGCCAACACGACCGTCCAGTACGCCAATATCAGCGAAGGCCTGCACTACGACGGCCATTCCTATGGCTCGATCATCTCGACAGAGGTGGACGGCACGCACTACTCGTTCCGCCACAATCTCTATGCACACAACGCGTCGCGCATGCCGCGAATCGGGTCGGAGCAGGGGGCCGGGGCTGTCACCGATTTCACGAACAACGTCATGTACAACTGGGGTTCGTCTCGCGTCGGCTACAGCGGGACGGATCAGCATTCCCGTACAAACTTCATCAACAACTACTACATCAATGGCCCCAGCAATACGTCGACGACACTGCTGCATGGCGGTGACGATCCCGCGAACTCCGGGCACACGCGCATCTACGAATCCGGCAACAAGCTGGACAGCAATCGCAACGGTGTGATTGACGGCGCGACCATCGGCGGCTCGACCTATTTCCGCAACGGGCTGACGTTCGTGGCCCAGCCGTTTGTGGTCAATGGCGTGGCTGTGCCGGAATCGGCGGATCTTGCGCTGCAGCGCGTGCTGGATTACGGCGGCGCCAACTGGTGGAACCGCAGCCCAATCGATCAGCGCATCTACGACTCGGTCCGCACCGGGACGGGGGCGGTCATTAATGATCTGACCAGCCCCACGCACGTGGCGGAGTGGAACATGCTGATGTCCCAGCGGCCCGATGCGCAGGGCGAGGCCCCGTTCAAGAGGGATCCCGGCTGGGATACGGATGGCGACGGCATGCCCGACTGGTGGGAGGTGAAGCACGGCCTGAATCCGGCTGTGCCCGACCACAACGGCGACTTCGACGCCGACGGCTATACGAATATCGAGGAGTACATCAATGAGATCGCCGCCTGGCCGGCGCCTCAGCCGATCGTCTTCAATGCCGCAACCAACAATCGCTATGCCCAGATCACCAACTGGGATCTGAGATGGCAGCCGTCGCATTTCGACGAAGCCCGCATCAATGCCGGGACAGCCGTCGTCGATGCCGTCGGCCAGCACGCGCGCGTCCTGCGTCTGGCGACCAGCTCCGGCCAGACGGGCGGTTTGTCGGTCACGAGCGGATGGATCGAGGTTGCCGAGACGCTGTTTGTCGGCAGCGGCGGCAACGGCACGGTCAACCAGAGCGGCGGCCGCGTGACGGCTGAGATGGTTGTCCTGGGCAATTCCGCCACTGCGGCTGGCACCTACAACCTCAGCGGCGGCGTGCTGAGCACTGCCCAGCTCACCAAGGGAGCAGGCGTCGCTCAGTTCAACTTCACAGGCGGCGAGGTGCATGCCGGCGTCGTCGGCTTTTCGCTGGTAAACAACGGCGGCACGATCGCACCGGGCAACAGCATCGGCCATACTGAGGTGCTGGGCGATCTGGTGATCAACAGCGGTGTGCTGCAGATCGAGGTAGACGGCTTGAACAGCGATACCGTCGGCGTAACGGGCGAGGCGATCCTGGGAGGCGTGCTGGAGGTCGTCACGCTCAACGATTTTGTCCCCCAAGCCGGCGATTTCTGGACATTTCTGATTGCCGACGGCGGCGTGACGGGCTCGTTTGCGAGCATCACGGACGGCTATCTTGTGCAGATCAGCGGCAATAGCCTTGTGCTGCAGTATATCCCCGAGCCGGCGTCGATGGGGTGGCTGCTCGCGGCTGGAATCTTCCTGCGTCGCCGGCGGATGTGAACAAGCGCGGTGAGGGGGCGGATCCACGAATCGGCACGAATGGACGCAAGTTGAGCGAGCATTCGGGAGGGTTCGTGTCGATTCGGGGACCTGCTTGCCCGGCTGTCTTTTCGCGTCCGACCCTGTACGAGGTCATCCTCCGCTGCGTTCAGTATGCCGGTTTCGGGCGGTTTGATCGATGGATTGATGCGTGCTGTAAACGATGCCCGCACCACGCGGCGGGGGGCGATCTCCTCCAACAAACACGGCAGCCGGACGTCCCCGTGTCCGGCTGCCGAGCTGTTCGATCAGATGCTGTGCTGGCGCTGTCGCATCACAGCGTTTGCCGCCGTGTGCGGCGGGCGATCAGCGGGAATCCCAGCAGCGCGAGCATCATCGTTCCCGGTTCGGGGACGACGCTGATGCCCTGCAGCACGATGCTGCTGCCGGTGTCGATGAGGCTGAGCGCACCCGACGGCGTGAAGCCGAGGTTGGTGGTCACGATGGTCGGATCCAGATCCGCACCGTCAGCCAGCTCGCCATAGGTGAACAGCGTCACCGAGCCGCCATCCTGGAAGCCTTCGCCCAGCGACAGCGTCCAGTTGTTGTTCAGCGTCAGCAATCCGCCGACGACAATGCCGTCGCCGCCTTCGAAGATCAACGTCGAGTTATTGTTGAGCGTCAGATCGGCATTGAAGGTGATGACGCCGGCACTGTTGCCGGGGGAGAGCTTGCCGCCGCCGCCGATGGTCGTGCTCCCCCCGATCTTGCCGCTGCCGCCCAGTGTCCCGATGCTACCGACGCTGACGTCGCCGGTGGCTGCGGAGAAGTCGCCGTTGATAAGCAGCGTGCCTTCACTGACGGTTGTCACGCCGCTGTGGTTGCTCGATCCGCTGAGGATGAGCGTGCCCGCACCCTGCTTGGTGAGCGGCCGCGAATTGGCATCCTCGGTGATATTGCCGGCCATCTCCAGTGTGCTGGCCAGCACCTTGAACCGGCGCTCGCCCGACTGTCCCCCGAAGCTTATGGGGCCCGTCATCTTCATGCTCGACGAGCCCACATAGTTGATCGTGACGCCGTTGAATGCCAGCCCGTTGGCCAGCGTCAGCGGCGCACCGCTTGTGTTATCGATGTTGTAGTCGGAGGTCTCCAGCATCAGCGGACCCGTGCCCAGAGCCGTCGATGATCCGACAGTGAGCGTGCCGTTGGCGCCGGTCAGGCTGGTGCCGCCGCTGTAGCTGTTGTTGC
>CALEKX010000048.1 GCA_937904525.1 uncultured Phycisphaerales bacterium | reverse complement strand
GTCTGCAGTCAGCGGTCTGCAGTCAGCAGTTTGCAGGTGGTAGGCAGCGGGAAGCCAAAACAACCAAACACAAAACATCAAAACACCATCCCACAAACGCTATTGCGTGCCGCGCGTTGGGGTTTCTCACCCATCAATCACCAATCATCACCCCTTCGCGCCTCCGAGTCTCCGTGGCCAACAGCCACGATCACAGGATGAACTTGCTCAGATCCTCATCCGCCGCGATGTCCGCAAGCTTCTCTCGCACATAGCCGGCATTGATGACCACCTTCGTCGGCGCGATATCGGGCGCCTGGAAGCCGAGCTCCTCAAACACCTTCTCCACGATCGTGTAAAGCCGCCGGGCCCCGATGTTCTGCGTGCGACGGTTCACGTCGTACGCGAGCTGCGCCATCGCGTCGATTGCGTCATCCGTGAACTCGATCTGCACGCCTTCCGTAGCCAGCAGCGCGATCGTCTGCTTCGTCAGCGCGTTCTGCGGCTCGCGCAG
The DNA here is from genome assembly GCA_937904525.1 of uncultured Phycisphaerales bacterium. GTDB lineage: Bacteria > Planctomycetota > Phycisphaerae > Tepidisphaerales > Tepidisphaeraceae > CALEKX01. The sequence goes on along the minus strand of CALEKX010000048.1, from coordinate 26,803 downwards.
GATGCGCACGAAGTCGTCCTTGGTCAGATCCTGCAGCTCGACGCGGATCGGGAAGCGGCCCTGCAACTCGGGCATGAGATCCGACGGCTTGGACGTATGGAACGCGCCAGCCGCGATGAACAGGATGTGATCCGTCCGCACCGGCCCGTACTTGGTGATGACCGTGCTGCCTTCGACGATCGGCAGCAGATCGCGCTGCACGCCCTGGCGCGAAACGTCCGGGCCGTGTCGCGATTCGACAGCCGTGATCTTGTCGATCTCATCGAGGAAGACGATGCCGCTCTGCTCAACGCGGCGGATGGCTTCGGCGGTGATCTTGTTCTTGTCGATCAGCTTGTCCGCTTCCTGCGTAAAGAGGATGCGCCGGGCCTCAGCCACGGTAACGCGGCGCGTCTGCCGGCGGCTGGGCAGCATCTTCTCGAACATGTTCTGGAACTCGATGTCCATCTCCATGCCCGCCTGCCCGAGAACGCCGACCACGGTCGATTTCTCCTCGACATTGATCTCGATCGTGCGATCCTCCAGCTCGCCGTTGCGGAGCTGCTCGCGCAACTTGTCGCGGTTGCGCTGGCGGCGGGCTTTGGTGTCGTCGTCCTCGAGATTCGGGCTGGCGATGGTGTCCGACTGCGGCAGCAGGTAGTCGAGCAGGCGCTCTTCGACCTGCTTTTCAGCCGGTTCCTTGACCTGCTCGGTCATCTCGTCGCGCACGAGGCTGACGGCTGAGTCGACCAGGTCGCGGATCATGCTCTCGACATCGCGCCCGTGATAGCCGACCTCGGTGTACTTGGTGGCCTCCACTTTGATGAACGGCGCGCCGGTCAGCGACGCCAGGCGGCGGGCGATCTCGGTCTTACCTACGCCCGTCGGGCCGCTCATGATGATGTTCTTGGGCCAGATGTCCTGGCGGAGGGATTCGGGAAGCTGCTGGCGACGCCAGCGGTTTCGCACAGCCACAGCCACCGCGCGCTTCGCGCCGGCCTGGCCGATGATGTATTTGTCCAGCTCAGCAACAATCTGCTTGGGGGTCAGGTCCTTCATGTCGTCCCGATTGTACGCGCCAGAGGGCTGGGACACGAAGGCGGGGATTTGTCCGATGTGAGTTGGCAGTTGGCGGTTGGCCGCAGCGCACCCTTCGTCGCTCCGTCGCTTTCACTCCCCCTCACCACCGCTGCGGCAACCAACCCAGCTCCGTCGCATCGCGGAAACTCCAGCATTGCTGAAGCAGCGGATCGTGCGCTTCCACCTTGTAGTTCCAGAAGAACCACCCCGCCGTCTGGTTGTAGGCCGTCAACTGCCCCTGCGCGAAGCGCTGCATGTATGCCGTCCGCTCGGCATCGGTCATCTCCCTGACCGCGTTCTGCAAAGCGCCGGCAATCCCCAGCGACCACTCGCCAACGATCAGATCCTCCGGCCCCACTTGCCGCAGGAACGGCGCCTTCTGCTGCGCGCCCCACTCAGCATACTCCGAGAGCTGAACGATGCGCCACTCCATGAAACAGGCATACGGATGAATATCCGTCAGCACGTTCTGCGCGCCGCGCAGGCATCGGTGAAACCCCGGCAGGCGCGCCTCCGTGAACGCCGCGATGACCACAGCCGCACGCTCGGGTGGGATGTGCCTGCGCACGCGCTCGTACGCCTGCTCGTAGAAACCGCGCAGCGCATCGGCCGGTATCTCCGGGCTCGGCTCGTTGACCAGGGAAATCGCCGCAATCGCGGGATGATCGTGATATCGCTGGGCGACCAGCTCCACCAGGTCCAGCGACCGGCGCAGGCAATCCGCGTCGGCTGGCCAGCGGAAGTGCTGGCTGCGGCCGGTGTGATGCTCGGTGCTCTGGAACCCCGGCAGGCCATGCAGGTCGATGATGGCGGCCAGGCCGTACTCCCGGCACCAGGCCAGCGCCTGATCGAAGATTTCCGCCCCGCCGACAAACGGCCGCTCCGGCTGGAACAGCCAGTATCCCACCGGAATGCGCACGGCGTTCAGCCCGCGCTTTCGCAGCCAGGCGAAGTCCTCGGCTGTGATGTAGGTCTCGCGGTGACGGCGGATGACCGCCTCGGCAAAGCCGCCAAGCGACTGGCACAGCGAGAACTCGTCGCGGGCGCCGCTCGCGTCGAACAGTGTGGGTTTCATCCACCGCTCAAGCAACAGCCAGTTGCCGAGGTTCACGCCGCGCCACGTCGGCACAGCCGGATCAGGGTTGGTTCTGGACATCGACGACGCAGAGGGATGGCTGGTTGTACTCATTGATCTATCGCAGCATGCGCGGTTGTACCCCACCCATCCCGCGATCCAGACACAAATTGGCTACCGATCCTCCAGGCGCTCGCGAAGCTGCCACGCCCGCACATAGTCGACCTGCAGGTAATCCGGCAAAGCCGCGACATCGACGTCCGTCGTCGCCCAGTTGCCCATCTGCACCGTGAACTTCAGGTACAGCGGCACATCGGTGACACGATCATCCTTCCACTCGGCCACCTTCCTGCCATCGGCAAACCAGGTCAGCTTGCCCGGCTCCCACAGCAGGCCGTAGTTGTGCCAGCCGTCGGGCGTCGGCAGGTGGTAGATGTGGGCATTGCCCCACTGCTTGTGGTCCTTGCCATACCCTTCCCAATGCGCAGCGACGTTGTAGCGATGCGGACCCCACTCGGTCAGATGCTCCCAGATGTCGATCTCCATGCCGCCGCGCTCGGTCGAGCGGCGCTGCCAGATGTCGCCATTGCCCGGCCCGCGATCCGGCATCATCCAGAACGCCGGCCACAGCCCGCGCGCCGTCGGCGCCTTGATGCGGGCTTCGAAATAACCGTACCGCTGCGTCCACTTGTCCAGCGACGTCACGGCGCCCGTCGCGTACTCGCGCCGCTCGAGCTGCGGGTTGTCGTACTGATGGCCGGGATTCCGCTCGCACTTGATGACGAGCTTGCCGTCTTCGATGTAGACGTTGTCGACGATGTACCGCTGGAGCTCGCCCTTGGCTGGGCCATCCCACACCAGGCGCGGGGTCCAGAGCTTCTCATCCAGCTTCGGGCCATCGAAGTTCTCATCGAGCGTCTGCACCCAGTCGCCTTCGACCGGCGGACGCGTGCCGATCCACTCCGGAACCTCCGCCCACGGCCGGCGATTGGCCTTGATGTTGTCCACCGCCACGCGGGCTGTGCCGTTGGGCTTCCCGGCATAGACCAGCACAGCCGTCACCTTCGACGGATCGAGCTTGTACCCCGGCTTGCCCCAGGACTGGCCGAAAGTCACCTTGATGACCTTCGTTTCACCCGGCTTGATCGTCTCCAGCTCGGTATTGCTGTTTTCCGGACGGCCGGGATTGTCGACGCGCAGGCCCATGCGCACGGGCGCTTTGCCCAGGTTCGTCAGCTCCGCCTGTACGCTTTCGAAGTTTGACAGATCCCACTGCTTCGCCATCGGCTTGAGCGCCACAGCCGGCCAGGAGCCTTCGGTGAACTCGCCGATCAGGCGCCCGCCTTCAACGCGCGCCGTTGCGCCGCGCTCTTCAACGCGCCCAGCCGGGATGAAGCTGGGCCCGAAGTCGAACAGCATTCCCTCCAGATCGAGCGTGTCCACCTCGCGCACCATGGGCTGGCCATAGGCGCGCAGGTTGTCGATCCGGATCTGTGCCCCAGCCTTGGGCCGCTCAGCGTACACCAGCGCCCGCACGACGCGGGCCGGATTGAGCGCGAATCCCGGCGCGCCCCAGGACTGGCCGAACTTCACGCGCAACGTCCTGGTCTGTCCGGGATTCAGGCTGGTCTTTTCGACGTTCCACGGCTCATCCTTCCAGTTGCCGGGATTGTCGATGCGCATGGCGACGGTGAGCTTCTGATCGCTGACGTTTGTCAGCTCGACCTCGACGCCCGCGAAATTGCTGAGATTCCAGCCGTTGCCCGGCGCGTTCAACTGCACGCCTGGATAGCGGCCCGATTCGAACGTCACCAGCAGCGCGCGGCCGCCTGCGACATCGACCAGTTCATGCCGCGTCCCGTCACCGACGAAGCGGCTCAGGTCAACGTCGCCCTCAAAGTCATAGAGCGTGTTGCTGGCCGGCGGGGTGCCAGCCACGGCAGCCCCTCCACCACCGCGGCTGGCCTCATCCCCCGTCGCCGACGATTCGCCGGAAGCTGCGAACGTCTGGATGTTGTCGACAACCAGCGTACGCTGCTGGCCCGGTTTTTCGATGAAGATCACGATCGCCGAGACCTTCGACGGATCGAGCTTGTATCCCGGATTGCCGTAAGACCGGCCGAACGGCACCCTGATCGTGACGGTCTTGCCGGGATCGACCGATTGTGCGTTCACGCTCCACGGCTGCTGCCGCCAGTCGCCGGGGTTGTCGGCGCGCACGTGGACGCGCAGGCGCTTGTCGGAGGTGTTTGTGACGTCGACGCTGATGCCGCCGGCGCCGCTGAAATCAAAGTTTCCCTTCGCCGGCCGCAGATGCAGGCCCGGGTAGCTGCCGGCGCCGGTGTAGGTGATCTGCAGGCCCTTGCCGCCGTCGCGATCGACGATGGCAAACTCCGCATCCTGCCCCTCGAAGCGGCTGGTGTCGGTTTCACCTTCGAAATCAAACACGACGTCAGCCTGCGCGGGCGCATGCCCGACCAGCAGGCCGAGCATCAGACAAAGCGCGACAAGACTTTCTGCTCGGCGATGGCGATTGGTCATGAATCGATTCCTGGTTGTGCGTCCGTGTTGGCGAAGTTGAGAGACGGCGAGCCAGCCGGCGCATTACGTCCCGGCGCGATGCGTTACCAGCTTGTCCTGGTAAGCCTTCCACAAGCCGCTGCTCTGGTCATTGGGATCGTTTGGACGATCGGACTTGAACGATTCCACGTGACCGTCGGCAAAGCCCACATTGGCGGCGCTGTTGTGCCGGTAGGCGACATTGCCACGGCCCTTGTTGTCGTTGCCCGAATTGGGATAGCCCTGGTCGAAGAAGTAGCGGTCCCACGAGAAGGTATGGTTGCTCCGCTGGCCGACGGGCGCGGCGTCGAACGTATCGACGGTGAGGATCACCTTGAACGGCTCGCGGAACGCTCCGAGCTTACGAACATGCTCGCCGGGGAGCGATCGGTTGATGTTGTTGTTGCGGCCGTTGTTGTAGCCGATGCCGGTGTCCAGGTTATGGCTGGGCTGGGGGCGGACGGCTGGACAGTAGACAACATCCGTCGACGGGCGCTGTTGGCCTTCTGAGAAGGCGGTCGATCCGGCTGTGCGGTTGCCGATGTACCGACCCACAACCGGCTCGCCCCACCATGCGAAGTTCGCGCCCGAGCGGGTCTGTCCCTCCACCGTCACGGCGAAGTCGTATTTGGGGTAGACCGGTGGGTAGTAGCCGCTGTTGTCTTCAGCATACATCCGCAAGCCGATGAGCAGTTGCCGCTGGTTCGAGGCACAGGCAACCGCCTGCGCCGCCGCCCGCGCCCGATTCAATGCGGGCAGAAGGATGGCGATCAGAAGCGCAATGATCCCGATGACGACCAGCAGCTCGACCAGCGTGAATCCGCGACGGGTTAACCTTCGCATGGGATTGCCCTCAAGTTGTTGCCCCCAGTTCCTCGTCGGTCGTCCGCCGGGCGGCTGACCAGATCGTTACGGCTACTACGACGGGCTCGGCCGATCGGATCGTGCTGCTTTGCGCCACCGGCATCGAATCGATCGCACCGAGCCCCACAGTTCCAGATATCAGCCGCGGCGGCGATGCAGCAGCGCCAACCCGCCCAGGCCCAAGAGCGACAGCATCGACGGCTCAGGCACCACCAGCGACACCGAGTCGCTGCTGTACACCACCTGATAGCCGAGATCGCTGATGCTGCTGTCGACCACAAACGAGCCGCTCAGGCTGCCCGGCTCGAACGTCAGCACCGTGTACGACGGCAGCGTCAGCGGCTCGGTCACCTTGATCGTGACGTTCTGGCCGATCGTCACCAGGCCGCCGATATCCAGCGAGCCGCCCGGCAGCGCCAAAAACGTGCTGCCCTCGGCAAAGGTCACATCGGCGGCGATCGAACCGGTCCCGCCCAGCGTGCCGTTGGCGTTCACGGTGACGGCGCCGGCGCCGCTGTTGGCGCCATTGACCAGCAGCGTGCCGGCATTGATGGCCGTCGCCCCGCTGTAGCTGTTGTCGCCACTGAGGATCAGCGTGCCGGTGCCGGTCTGCATGGTGAAACCGCCGGTGCCGCCGACGTTGCCGGCGAATTCCGTGGCCACATAGACCTCGAACTTGCGATTCCCGTTGATCGTGATCGGCCCGGTGAAGGTCAGACTGCCCGAATCAGCCGAACCGAACAGATGACGCGCGGCGGCATTGTTGAGGATCTCCGCGCTGATCGTCACGGGGTTGGCGATCGTCCTGGCTGAGCCGTCGGAGCTGCGGATACGGGAATACGTGTCGTTGTTGGTTCGGAACTCGAACGTCCCGCTGCCCAAGGCCTTGTCATGCCCCACAATCAGTTCGCCGCGCCGCAGGCTGACCGTGCCGGAGAAGCTGGCGCTGTTGTCGGACATGAGGTACAGCCCGCCATCGTTCTGTTTGGCGATGGTGCCCGTACCGCTCACCGTGCCGGTGACCCGTACATGCGAGCTGCCCACGGTGCTGACGTTCAGCGTGTTGGCCCCGACGTTGACCGTGCCGCTGAAGATGATGTCGCCATTGCCGCTGCCGGTGGGCGAGATGGTCGTATTGGCCAGGAGATTGACGGTGCCCGAGAGCGTGCTGACGCCGGAGGCCCCGCGGCTGATCGCCGTGCCCCCATTCAGGTTGATCGTATTGCTGACGGTCACAGCCGCCAGCTCAAGCCGCGCGCCGTTGGCAATCGTCACCGCGCCCGAACCCAGCGCCGAATTGTTGGCTGCGCGAAGCGTACCCGCGCTGATCGTCGTGCCACCGCTGTAAGTGTTGGCATTGCCGAGGATCAGCAAGCCGCTGCCGTCCTTGAACAGGCCCTGCGTGCCGTCGATGACGGCGTCGATCCGGGTGTACGAGTTGGTCCCAAGGGCGTTGACGGTGATCGTCGGTGTATCGCCGGCGAGTGTGAGGATGTTGGCGGGGGTGCCGTTGTTCCCCAGCACCCAGTTGCCAGCCGAGCTGGTCACGGTGTCGCCAAAGATGAGCTTGCCGATCGTCTGCGGCGAGTCCAGCGAAACGGTCACCGTGCCGCTGATGTCCAGATCGTTGAAATTGGCTGTCGCCCCTGCCCCGGTTGCGATCTCGGCAGCCCAGTTGCCCTCTGTTCCCCATAGCCCGCCGCTGGCATTGATCCAGGTGCCGTCGGCGGCACGGGCCAATGATGCTCCTGCCAGTGTCGCGCCAACCGCCAGCATGACGGTCGCTGCCGGATTGGCCTTCATCCCTCGTTCCTCCCGCTGCATGATGTGCTCCTCTCTTGAAAGCCACGCGCCGGGCCCGGAAACCCGCCGTTGGAAGTGATGGCTGATCGATGCGCGCAGAGCGCCGCGACATCGACTAAACGCTTCATTAAGCCTATCACGCCGCCGCAGGCTGTCAAGAAGAATCCGCTATTTGGCCTGTTTTATCGGCAAATAAACGGTTAGTTATATACTATCCGCTTTGACACGGCAGGACAAAGAGATATAGTTAATGAAACGATTAGTTTTCGCCCCTCCCCTCGGCCCCCGCCGGGCGGGAATCGACGCCCCAGGCGCGATATGCTGATGGGCATGGCCAGCCGAGGCGCTAACAACAAACGTCTCCGCACGAAAGCGGGCAAGAAGATGACTCCGGCGCGGACACAGGTCACGCTCAAAGACGTCGCTCGGGTAGCCGAGTGCTCCACAGCCGTCGTCTCCACCGTCATCAACCGCGCCCGCGGCAACACCCTTGTCAGCGAAGAACTGCGAAAGCGCGTCGAGGAAGCCGCCCGCAAGCTCGGCTATCGGCCGAACTTCGCCAGCCGGTCGCTGGTCTCCCGCCGCACCCGTACGCTGGGCGTCTACATCCCCCCAGCCCCCTGGTCCGGGCCGGGATTCGCCTATGAGGGCGAAATCCTCAAGGGCATCGAGCACGCCTGCCGCACCCGCGGCTATGACCTGTTGCTCATCAATCTGACCGGCGACCAGGAGCCCCAGGCCTGCATCGAAAAGTTTGGCGAACGCCGCATCGACGGCCTGCTGCTGGTCCATGCCGAGCCCGGCAGCCTGTGGATCCGCGACTTGCTCAACGCCGGCTGCAACGTCGTCGCCGTCGACTACGCCAATCCCGATGCCGACCTCAATGCCATGGTCTTCGACAACGCCGGCGTCAGCCGCGTGGCGATCGATCACCTCGTGCAGCTCGGCCATCGGAAGATCGGCTTCCTGGGCTCTTGCAAGGACCCCATTAGCAAGGACGGGATGGCCCGCCAGGTGGCCTTCCTCGAGTACGCCCGCGAGGTCGGCGTCGAGGTCAAGCCTGAATGGGTCTACGACGTGACGCGCGCCCCCCGCCCGCTGCGCGACGACGAACACGTCTGTCAGCTCGAGGGCCTTTGGGGCGCCCAGCACATCCTCTCCCTGGGCAAGGATGGACCCACGGCATGGATGGTCTACAGCGACCTGGTCGCCGCCAACGCCATGCCCCACCTGCAAGCCAACGGCGTGTGCATCCCCGAGGATGTCAGCCTCATCGGCGTCGACGACGCCTACTGGTGCCACATGACCAACCCGCCGCTGAGCAGCATCGGCCATCCGCTTTACGAGATGGGCCAGCGTGCCGTCGAACTGCTAATCGAGATCAGCGAACGCACCCCCGACACCGACCAGCCATCCCGCACCACGCGCGGCGTCCACGAGCTGTTCGCCCCGCGCCTGGTCGCCCGCGGCACCACCGCCCCCCCGCCCAACCGATAGTCCCCCTCAATTCGTCTCTCAGTCTCTTCGTCTCTCACCCCTTCCCCCCTCCGTCGTTTCGTCGCCTCGTCGCTCCGTCGCTTGGCAAGATCCATTTGACACAGCCAAAACACAGGGTACGCTTGATCTCGTGCAGACTCGGTTTGCCAGCTTCGCCTATTGGTTTAGCGGGTACTTTTATCCGCCCGGGCATGCTGCGTTCTGAGTTTGCGTGACTTCATAAGTATTTGAAATCCACCAGCCTCAGGACGCAGGTCCTGGGGCGTTTTTATTTTGGTTGTTTGTCATTGGCCCCTTGTCACTCGCCAGTCACAGCGTCCGAACGTGATGTCGCCCGGGCGACAGATGCACCTGACGCTGAAACCCGCGTGTGACCAATGACAAGTGACAAGTAACCCCCTCCGAAGGAGGCAACATGATCGTCGTCATGAAACCCAGCTCGTCGCAGCAGCAGATCGAGCATGTCATCTCAGCGGTACGTGAAATGGGACTCAAAGAACATGTGATTGTCGGTACCGAACGAACGGTGATCGCCTGCATCGGGGATGACCGGTTCAAGGACAAATCGCGTCTGGAGCTGTTCGAAGGCGTCGACCGCGTGGTGCCGATCCTCGCGTCGTACAAGATGGCGTCAGCCGAGGTGAAGAAGGAGCGGACGCAGGTTCCGCTGGGCGGACGCCTGGGCGGCGTGGTCGGCGGTAAGAAGGTCGCCGTCATCGCCGGCCCCTGCTCGGTCGAGGATCGCAGCCGGCTGCTCGATATCGCCCATGCCGTGAAGGAAGCCGGCGCCGTCGGCTTGCGCGGCGGCGCGTTCAAGCCGCGCACCTCGCCCTACGCCTTCCAGGGGCTGGCGGAAAAGGGCCTTAAGTACCTCGCGGAAGCCCGCGAGCAGACCGGCTTGGCGATCGTTACCGAGGTGATGAGCATCGAGCAGATCCCCGCCTGCGTCGAATACGCCGATGTGCTGCAGATCGGCGCCCGCAACGCCCAGAACTACAACCTGCTGTCGAAGGTCGGCCAGACGACCAAGCCTGTTTTGCTCAAGCGCGGCATGAGCAGCACGCTCGAGGAGTTCCTCCTGGCGGCTGAGTACATCCTCGCCGGGGGCAACACGCAGGTGATGCTCTGCGAGCGTGGCATCCGCACGTTCGAGATGGATTACGTGCGCAACACGCTCCCGCTGGCGATCGTTCCCGAGCTGCATCGCCGCAGCCATCTGCCGGTCGTCGTCGATCCATCGCACGGCACCGGCAAGAGCCATCTCGTGCCCGACATGTGCAAAGCCGCCGTCGCCTGCGGCGCCGATGCCCTGCTGATCGAGGTCCACGACGACCCAGAACACGCCCTCACTGACGGCGCCCAGTCGCTGAGCCTTAAGCAGTTCGCCGAGACGATGGCTGCGATCCGTCGCGTCGCTGCGGCTGTGGATCGGGAAGCGTAACCCGGAACCACAGATGAACACGGATGAACGCAGATTCTGATTTTGGATTTTAGATTGCGGATTTTGGATTGTGTTTTCTTAAGGCTTGAAGCTTCTTTGGAACTTGGAGCTTCGCCGACATGTAGGGCAGGCTATTGCCTGCCGCACCGGATGCGCAGCCGATTCCGGCACGCAATAGCGTGCCCTACATTCTCACCTTGTCACCACCCACTGCTTACTCGTCACACACGCGCGTGAAACCGCGCCCCCGCTCCGGGGGCTGACTGTTCAACCACAACCGCCTTCCCCGCAGCCATCTGCTCGTACAGCGAGCGGTACTGGTCAATCATGCGGCTTTGGGCGAAGTAGCTGAAGGCTTCGGTGCGTGCGCGGTCGCTGATCTGCCATTGCAGGCCGACATCGGTGCGCAGATCGAGCACGCGCTGCGAGAGCAGGCGCGGATGGGCCTTGGGGACCATCAGCGCCGTATGGCGATCTTCCAGCAGCTCCGACGCCGTGGGCGTCGCAACCGAGACGATCGGCAGCCCAGCCGCCATGGCTGTGGCGATCGGCAGCGTGTCGACCACGCCGTCGGCTGTGTTGAGGACGATATCGGCTGCCGCCAGCATCGCCTCATAGGCGATCGGTTGGCCCAGCCGCCGCTCAGCCAGGCACACAACCCTTTCATCCTCCATCACGCGCGCGAAATGCGCGATCTGCTCAGCCTGCGGGCCACGCCCCCACAGCAGCGCTTTGTAGCACGGCTCGAGGACGCGCAGGATCGACATCACCCATACGACCAGCCGGTGGTTGGCTTGCGGTGTGCTTTCGCCCACGGCTGCCAACACCACATCCTGCTCCTCGAATCCCAGCGCCGCCCGCAGCGATCGATCCCGCCGCTGGTTGACGCGGGCAAACTCAACGCCCGGGCGGATCAGATGGCACCGCTCCAGCGGAATCCCGCGCTCGACAGCCAGCCGGTGCATCGTCGCCGTCGGGCAGACGACCTGCACATCGGCATGCGCCATGACGGCTCGCGCCAGGCGGATCGCCGATTTCAGGCCCGTCGCCGGCGGCGTGAAGACAACGCGCGGGCTCATCGTGACAGCTTGCGCCAGGCTGGGCGCGTCCCAGGCATGGACGATGTCAAAGCCGGCGGCTCGGCGATGCTGGAGCGTGGTCAGCAAGGCGGCCCAGGGCGAGCGGCTGGTCGACCTGCGAACCATCACATCGAAGCCGTCGCCGAGATTGTCGCAAAGCTGCTCGGCAGTGCGGACGGCTTCGTAGCCGGCAACGGGGGAATAGAGCTGGCAAACCCGAATCATCGCCGCCATAGCCTAGCCGCACGGGCAGGCTCGACCAAGTGGGACTCACGCGAAGGTGCGAAGGGGGAAAGGAGCGACGAAGCGACGAAGCGACGGAGCGACGGAGGGGAAGCCCACCAGGCACATTCCTTCGCAGCCTTCGCAGCTTCGCGTGAGCCCGTATCCGAGATGTGCTATCATGTTCCGAATCGTGACCAACGAGCTCACACAATCCTCCGGACCCGCCGTTCTCCCTGCCGATCCAGGCGAGTTTTACCGCCAGGGAGCCGACGTGGCCCTGCCCGACCTCCCAGCCGATACCCCCACGGCACTGGAAAAGCTCGGCCCGGCCCCCTTCCCCCGCGGCAAGTTCCCGTTCCTTGGGTTTCTTGCCAGCGTGTACGACCACGTCGCAACGCATGCCCGCCAGCGCGGCTCGAACACCAGCCGCTAGCTCTCGATATCCAACCCGATATCCAGCGCCACAGCCGAGTGCGTCAGCGCGCCGATGGCGATGCGATCTACGCCTGTCTCGGCAATCGGCCGCACCGTTTCCAGCGTGACGCCGCCCGACGCTTCCAGCAGCACCGGCTTGCCCGATGCATCGCGCATCTCGACGGCTTGTTTCATCCGCGGGCAGTCCATGTTGTCCAGCAGGATCACGTCGATGGCATCGACCTTCAGCACCTCGCGCAACTGCTCAAGCGTGTCGACTTCGACCTCGATCAGCGGAATCGACTCGGCTTTGGCGCGGCGGACGACGTCCCCCAGGAATGACGGCAGATCGCGCAACTCGATGCCGGCCAGGTGGTTGTCCTTCACCAGCAGGCCGTCGTACAGCCCGGTGCGGTGGTTGTAGCCGCCGCCGGCGCGAACGGCATACTTGGCCAGCGCCCGCAGACCGGGGATCGTCTTGCGCGTGTCGTAGATCTTCGCCTTCGTCCCCTGCACGCGGCGGACAAACCGATGCGTCAGCGTCGCGATCCCCGACAGATGCTGCAGAAAATTGAGCACCACCCGCTCAGCCGACAGCAGCGACCGCAGCGGCCCGCGAATCCGCAGCAGTGGCGTGCGGCTCATGTCGCTGAAGCGACCCTCGATCACCTCCATGTGAAATCCGGGGATCTGCTCGACCTTCAGCCGCTCGTCGTAAACCTTGCAGACCATCTCCACGATTGGCAGCCCGCAGGCGACACCCACTTCCCGCTGCACAAGCGTCCCCACGCCCACCTGATCCTCGCGGACCATCAGGCGCGACGTCACATCATCGCCGCGAAGGTCCTCTTCCTTCGCCAGACGGATCAGGTCGCGAATCTCCTCAAACTTCGGAAATGCAAGCATTCAGCGCTCCTTTGGCTCTGCTTCATTGTAAGCGTGTCGCTTACCGGAGCGTAACCGGCTTGCGATTTGAACGGCGACCGCGAAGGCACGATGGGCGCGAAGGGATCGCGAAGAAGGAAGGAGATCATCGCGACAAGCGGTCCGCCAAGGCGGACCCTACAGTCTTTCCCTTGAATCTTTGCCTCTTTGCGATCTTTGCGCTTGCATTGACGCGCTCACCGGGCCGCCTTGCGCTTGGGTCTGCCCTTGCTCTTGGGTTGCCAGATCTTGGCGCGGTCGTCGCCTTCGACTTCTTCAACGGCCTCGCTGCTGCTCTTGATGGCTGGAGCGCCCTTCATCTCGTTGATCTTGTCGCGGAGCTGGGCAGCGCGTTCGAACTCGAGGTTCCTGGCGGCTTCGAGCATTTCCTCTTCCAGCAGGCGGATGATTTCCGCCTGGTCGAAACTCTGCTCGTCGGCGCGGATGGCTTGCTGAGCCGTGCGGCGGGCCTTGATCTCGCTTTCGATGCTCGAGCGGATGGCTTTCTTCACCGTCTCGGGCGTGATGTTGTGCTTGCGGTTGTATTCGAGCTGGAGTTCGCGGCGTCGGCTGCTCTCATCCAGCGCCCGCTGCATGGCCGGCGTGACGGTATCGGCATAGAGGATAACCTTGGCGTTCACGTTGCGGGCGGCGCGGCCGATCATCTGGATCAGCGACGTCTCCGACCGCAGGAAGCCGGCTTTGTCGGCGTCGAGGATCGCCACCATCGACACCTCCGGCAGGTCCAGGCCCTCGCGCAGCAGGTTCACGCCGATCAACACGTCGAACTCGCCTTTGCGCAGGTCGGTGAGGATCTCGACGCGCTCGATCGTCTGGATCTCGCTGTGCAGGTAGCGGCAGCGGAAACCGGCTTCCTGGATGTAGGCGCTCAGATCCTCGGCCAGCCGCTTGGTGAGCGTCGTCACCAGCACGCGGTCCCCCTGCTCGACGCGCTGCTTGATCGACTCCAGCAGATGCGGCACCTGCCCCTGCGCGGGGTGCACCTCGATCTCGGGGTCGACCAGGCCCGTCGGGCGGATGATCTGCTCGACGACTTCGCCGCCGCATTTCTCCAGCTCATAAGGGCCGGGCGTGGCCGACACAAAGATCACCTGGTTCCACATCTGCTCGAACTCTTCGAACTTCAGCGGGCGATTGTCGAGCGCGCTGGGCAGGCGGAAGCCGTGATCCACCAGCACCTGCTTGCGCATCCGGTCGCCGTTGTACATCGCGCGAAGCTGCGGCAGCGTGACGTGCGACTCGTCGATGATCAGCAGGAAATCCTTGGGGAAGTAGTCGATCAGCGTATAGGGTTTTTCGCCGGGCTTGCGGCCGTCGAGATGGCGTGAGTAGTTCTCAATCCCGCTGCAGTAGCCGACTTCCTGCATCATCTCCAGGTCGTATTTCGTGCGCGCCAGCAGCCGCTGGGCTTCGAGCAGCTTGCCTTCGCCGCGCAGCTTCATGACCTGAAGCTCCAGCTCCTCGGTGATGCTCTTGACCGCGCTTTCGAGCTGGTCTTCGGGCATGACGTAGTGGACGGCTGGGTAGAGGAAGATCTGCTCTTCGCTGCGGATCAGCTCGCCGGTGAGCGGGTTGATCATGTCGATGTTGGTGATCTCGTCGCCGAAGAACTCGATGCGGTAGGCGAACTCCTCGTAGCTGGGATGGATCTCGACGACGTCGCCGCGGACGCGAAACGTGCCGCGCTTGAAGTCGATGTCGTTGCGCGCGTATTGCAGATCGATGAAGCGCTTGAGCAGGTCGTCGCGGTCGGTCTCGACGCCCTTCTGGATCGGCACGACGCTTTTCTTGTACTCGCCCGGCGAACCCAGGCCGAAGATGCAGGAGACGGAAGCGACCAGCAGCACATCATCGCGGCTGACCAAATTGCTGGTGGCGCTGAGACGCAGGCGATCCAGGTCGTCGTTGCGGCTGGCGTCTTTCTCGATGTAGATGTCGCGCTGGGGGATGTAGGCTTCGGGCTGGTAGTAGTCGTAATAGCTGACGAAGTAGCCGACGGCGTTGTTGGGGAACAGCTCCTTGAACTCCTCGTAGAGCTGGGCGGCCAGGGTCTTGTTGTGGCTGATCACGAGCGTCGGCTTTTGCGCGCGGGCGATCGTGTGAGCCATGGTGAAGGTCTTGCCCGAACCGGTGACACCCATCAGCGTCTGGTACTTGCGGCCCTCGGCCAGGCCGCGGGCCAACTGATCGATCGCCTGCGGCTGATCGCCCTGGGGTTTGAACGGGCTGACGACTTCGAATTTCGGCATAGAGCGCCTCAATAAACCTCGCGGCAGGCAACAGCCTGCCCTGCGACACAGCGAACTGCCAACCGCCAAAGCAGGTGGCCAACTACAGCTCCATCAGCGACTCCAGCTTGGCGGCGCAGATGAAGTCATTGATGCTCACGCCCCCGACCGAGTGGGTCGAATATCGGACCGTCACCTTGTTATACCCCACCTCGAGGTCCGGGTGGTGGTCCTGGCGATGGCTGACCCAGGCCGTCGCATTTACAAAGGCTACGGCCTGGTGGTAGTTGTCGAACTGGTACGTCTTGGTAATGGCATCGCCTTCCAGGGACCATCCGGGCAGGTCGTTGAGCAGATTTGCGGCCTTTTGAGCGTCGAGGCCGCCATCCTTCCCCTGCGGCTGGCACTGTTGGCGGGCCAAATCACGTCGATCGGGTAACTCTGCCATATGCCTCCCGGTTCGGATCGGTATTATCATACGCACGTGACGGGCCGATGATCCGAGGGGGTGCGGCATTGGCGGAATTTTGTGGGTTTTGAATGCGTTGGATCATCGGTGACATCCATGGCATGCTCGGTCCGCTGGAGACGCTCCTGCGGGCGGTCGACGCGGCGGACGACGAAGCCGAGATTCTGTTCCTGGGCGACTACATCAACCGGGGGCCGGATTCAGCCCTGGTGGTCGAGACGCTGCTGGCCCTGCCGGATTGCCGCTGCATCCGCGGCAACCACGACGATATTTTCGACCTGGTCGTCAACCGCGAGTGCTACGCCCCCCACCCGACAGCCAGCGATCCGATGGCGGCCATGCGGTGGTTCCTGGAGCATGGGCTGGACAAGACCATGCTCAGCTACGGCGCCGACCCCGAGCAGATCGAGCGGTTTATCGAAAAGCCGGATGAACGGCGGATGGCCCAGCTCGTTTCGCTGGTGCCGGCCCATCACAAGCGGTTCTTCCGCTCGCTGCCGCCGGCGATCGACGAACACGACTTTTTCATGGTCCATGCGACCTGGCCGCCGGATGAGCGAACCGAGTCGCCGGGTGTCGCGATGCGGCTTCGCAGCGATGCACGCCTGCGGCACAACGCGCTGTGGGGGCGATACAGCGATGCCGAGGTCCATCGGCGCAAGGCATGGCAGCGGACGGGATTCTTCGGCCATACCCCCGTGAACAACTACCCTTCAGCCCAGCAGACGGGCCTGGCCGCGCCGCTGGTCGGACCGCAGGCGGTGCTGCTGGACACGGGCTGCGCCCTGGGTACAGCCGGCCGGCTGACGGCCTTCTGCGTTGAAACGCGCACCTTCCTGCAGTCCGACCACTTCGGCAATCTCATTGATGAGGACTGACCGGCAATCGGTCAATTCTCCGCCAGCGCCGCCTCAACAGCCTGCTCCAGCGCCCGCTCGCCGCTGCCGTCACGGGTCATGCCCAGCGACACGCGACGGACGATGCCGTCACGGCCAATCAGAATCTGATACGGCAAGGCCATCCCCTTGTAGGACTCGAAAACCGCACTCTCGGTATCGAGCAGCACCTTGAGCTTCAGCTCGCGCGCCCGGATGAACTGCTGGACCTGCTCAGCCGACTCGCCCACGTTGATGGCATACAGCGCCAGCCCCATGGGCCCGTACTTGTCATCGAGCTTCTCCAGATGCGGCATGGACGCGATGCACGGCCCGCACCACGTCGCCCAGAAGTCCAGCAGGACGACCTGCCCCTTCAGGTCAGCCAGCTTGACCTGCTTACCATCGACACCCGGCAGCGTGAAATCGGGGGCCGGCTTGCCCTCCAGTGCTTTGAGCTGGGCGTTTCGCGCCTCTTCCTGAGCACGCACATCGGCCAGATTCGTCGCATCGGCAGGCGCCGACCAGGCGAACTGCTCGGCATCGACCTCCGCCCCGCCTTCGACGGTCGTGTAATTGACGACCATCTCGGCCTTCTTGATGTCCACGGCGCCGGCGCGCTCGGCGATGGGCCGCAGGTCAAATTCGACGCGGCGGAGCAGATGCGTCGCCGGATCGATACGGGCGACGAACGAAAGTCCTTCCGCACTGGACAGCCGCAGGCTGGTGTATTCCTTGTCGTCGATCGTGATCGGATCGATCAGCTCGACGCGGGCGATACCGTCAAGGATCTGAGCGCCCGGATCGGGGCTGATCGCCAGCAGGATCGAGGGATTCTGCATCGACAAGATCTGGCCGACGAATGGCGGCAACTGGTCGATGGGCTTCTTCTCGCCGGCGGCTTCAGCCATGTCGTAGATGCGCTCGCGCAGGCTGTGGGCGTAGACCGACTGCCCGTTCGAGCCGACGCGCAGGCTGTCCTGCAGATCATGCCGGAACAGCGCCGGCGCGAGGTACGTGCCGGTGAAGGCCTGCCGCTCGCTGGACTGCTCACCCTGCACGTCGAACTCGCCTGTCAACTCGCCGGCGACGCGGAGCGATTTCAACGCCGCATAGGCTTCAGCCATGCGATCGAGGACCGGCTGGGCGCCTTCCCCGACCTCGGCCTTGGCTGCGGGGGCTTCAGCCGGCGGGGTCGCTGGCGCTGCCTCCTCCTGTGCATGAACAGCACCCGCCATCAGCAAGGCGCCAACGAGACCCACAGACAATAGACGCGAAAGTGAGCGGCTCATGATAGATCGAAACAAGTAAAGGGATGCGAATCTTCCAACTGACCCATGATACGCCAATTTCCAGCCAAAATCCGCCTGAATTTGCAATCGACCAGCCTCAACAGAAAAAGCGCCAGCGAACGGCGAGGTCCGCTGGCGCTGCTGGATTGCGACAGATCGTCCGACTGGCGACACCGATGAAGGATCTGCTCAGCCGGGCGGACTGCACCAGCCCGTCGGCGGTCAAAGCATCCTCGCATCAGGCCGCAGCCGGATGGCGATCAGTAGCGGTCACGACCACCGCGGCCGCCGCGATCGCGGCCATAGCCGCCACCGCCGCCGTAACCACCACGTCCGCCGCCACCGCCGTAGCCGCCGCGGCCACCGCCGGGACGGTCTTCGCGCGGACGCGCTTCGTTGACGGTCAGGGCGCGACCGCCCTGCTCGTGGCCGTTCATGGCTGCGATAGCAGCCTGGGCCTCATCGTCATTGGCCATCTCCACGAAACCGAAGCCCTTGCTGCGGCCGGTTTCGCGGTCACTGATGACCTGCGCCGACGACACGCTGCCAAACTGACTGAACATCTGCTCGAGCTCGGAACTCGACACGCTGTAGGGCAGGTTCCCTACGTACAACTTCTTCCCCATGGAGGGTCTCCTAGGAAGCACTCGGCCCTGGCTGTGGGGGGTTCTTTCCGGGCCTCATCGAAAGAGGTTGACCTGCAACCGATGCGGGAGAGACGCTCAAAGACAGGAGGCATGCGTGGGGCTGTGTATCCTGTGGCTCGATGCTTTTCGTACCCGCCACCTCGAACGACGAGTATACCGGCCGTATTCTCGAAAAGAAATGATATTTTCCCGCCGGCCGACGGCGGTGATCAGACGCTGAAAGCGGCTGCCGCTGATGCGCGTGATGTGGGCGCGAAGCGCGCGGCGGTTAGTCGGAGTTAACTACCGCCCGACGACAGGATTGCCGTAGACGATCCGCTGGGCGACCGTGGCGGTCCCATCGATGCGCCCGCTGATCAGCAGGAAGAGAATCTGGCTGTCCCAGTTGGACTCGCTGAGGCTGGGCAGCACGCTGTCGCGCCGGCGCAGCACGACGACAGCCGTGGGCTGGTCCGTCTGCGGGCGCAGCACTTCATCGATCCACTCGGCTGCGATGCGATTGGCGTCGCGCAGGGCGACGGAATCGGCTGGGGTGTAGCGGCGCTTGAGGCTGGCGGGAACGTCAGCGGCGTTGATGTCCTCAGCCAGGTCACCGGCGAGCGTCTGCGGCACACCGCGATAGACACGGCAGGCCAGGATCGTCGCGCCATTGGTCTGGCTGATGAGGGCCGCGTCGCGCGCGGTCTCGCTGGAATAGAGGCTGGCCAGCTCGACGTCGCGCAGCAGGAGCATCGCCGGCTCGGGATCGGTGTTGCAGAGCGTGGCTGCGAGCGCGGCAATGTAGTGCCCCCACTCAGCTCCCTCCGGCGCCGGCTCGGCCGCAGGCGCGGGGGTCTGCCCAAGGCTTGTGCCGCAGCAGCACAACAGCATCACAAGCACAGTCGGGATCAGTCGCATGGTCATCCGCCTCATCCAGCATATCGGCCAGATTTGCAGGCGATTCGATGCAACCGGGTGTTTTTGCCTGTCTTAACGCAAAAATTCAGTGCCGTAGATGAGGTTATCGGTCCTCACTGGCGGCCTGAGAGGGCGGATTGGCCATGGCCCGAGTGTCGGGCTTGGCCCCCCGCTGATCGATGAAGCGCACCGCCAGGAATATCCCGACCGCGACCAGCGTCACGGCGACGGACAGGCTCAGCGTTCGCGTCAGGTGTTCGCGGCCGAAGGTGCTGAAGACCGTATAGCTGGCGATGTAGATCAGCACGAAGCCGAACACGAGCTGCAGCGCTTCCTTTGGGATGCTCGTGGCCAGCTTCGCGCCGAACCACGACCCTGCCAGCATGCCCGGCACGACCCAAAGCACCAGCCACCAGTCGATGAACTGCTTGCTGTGATAGGTGATCAGGGCTGGGATCTGCGTCGGCGAGAGGATCATCGCCAGGCTCGTGCCGTGGGCTTTGGCTTGCTCAAAGCCGAACACCAGCACGAGGATCGGGATAATCACCGCCCCGCCGCCGAGGCCCATCAGGCCGCTGAAGAATCCGACAAAGACACCAAACAGGAGCAGGAAGATTGGATTGCTGGTCATGGGGGTTGCGGTAGTTGTTAGAAGTTCGTTGTCAGTTGTCCGTAATCAGGGGTTGTTTATCGGTTGCCGGGCCCTGGCGCAGGTGCCGCCGCTGGCGCGGAAGGGGCGACGATGCGGTTGTCGGCCCCAGCGCGGCTGGGGTCTTCGCCAGTCCCTGCAGGAAATCGGGCAAGTCGCGCCGGCCGGCTTGCGTGTAGTCGTCGATCATCACCTCAGCCACGTGCCGGGCGTCGAGGCCTCGTTGCGTGGTGAGGTAGTCAAACAGGAAGCGGGCCAGCCGATGCAGTGCGATGCCATGCGTCCGCCGGCCTGCCTGCTCGAACAGCCACTGGCTGAACCGCATAAAGCCTTCGAACGGGGAGCCGTCGCCCCAGATCAGGCGCGTCGTCTGTGTGAAGTTGCCACTGTTGGCCACCAGATCCCAGTATCGCGCAAAGCGGCGCATCCGCTGCATCGTCGTGAAGTCCATCGTCGCCGTCTGCAGCACCTCGTACGGCGGATCGGGCATGTAGACCATCCCCCACTGCTGATCATGCCGCACAATCGGCGTGCCGCGGAGGCGCTTGAGGATGCCGACCTGGATCTCCTGCGGGCCGAGCGCAACGAGGCGATCGAATCCGGCTGCGAAGCTCGCCAGGTCCTCCCCTGGCAAGCCGACGATCAGATCGGCATGGATATGCACGCCCGTCTGCTCGCGAAGGAAGCGGAAGTTCTCCTCGACCTTCGCGTTGTCCTGCCGGCGGCTGATGCGCTCAGCCACCTCTTCGTTGAACGTCTGGATGCCGACCTCGAACTGCAGCGCCCCCGGCGGAAATCGCACGATCAGCTCGCGCAGGCCATCCGGCAGGCGATCGGGGATCATCTCAAAGTGCAGAAACAGCCCCGGCGTGTAACGATCGAGGAAAAACTGCAGGATTGCCCGGCTGATCTTCAGGTTCAGGTTGAAAGTCCGATCGACGAACTTGAAATGCCGCACGCCGTGATCGAGCAGCCGCTGCATGTGCTCAAGGAACAACTCCGTCGGCACGTTGCGCACCGGCACATCCAGCGACGACAGGCAAAACTCGCACTTGAACGGACAGCCGCGCGAGGCTTCGACGTAGACGATGCGATGGGCGATGTCCTCGTCGTCGTACAGATCGTACGGCAATGCGATCGGGCGATCAGTCTTCTCAAACGCCGGCAGATCGGCGGGGATGACCTTCATCAGCGGCCGCTGGCCGGCCAGCAGCTTGCGGCACAGGTCGGCAAAGGCCAGGTCGGCTTCGCCGGTGATGACGTAGTCCGCCGCGCGGCAGATGGCTTGGTGATCGGTCTCGAAGCTGACCTCCGGCCCGCCAAGCACAACTGTAATATCCGGCCGGAGGCGCTTGAGCGCCGCGACCAGCTTCCCAGCCGGCTCGGCGTTCCAGATGTACACCCCGATGCCGACGATCCGCGGATCTTCCGCGAGAATCGCCTCCAGCACGTCCGTGACGCGCTGGTTGATGTCAAACTCCATCAGCCGCGCGTCGGCTTGCAGTTCACCCAGATTGGCCATCAGGTACCGCAAGCCGAACGCGGCATGGATGTACTTGGCATTCAGGGTTGTGAGGACAATCCTAGCCACAATACGACCGAGTGTACCCGATCTTCACCGGAACAGCGGCTGGGCGACCCTGGCCAAGAAGTTCTCCGCCAGCCGTGCGTAGCCTTCGTGGCTCGGATGCAGCTCATCCGGCAGGTATTCCGCCAGCTCGGGGCCGAAAATCTCCAGCCCGTTCACATAGTGGATATTTGCATCACCCGCATCGCAAAGCAGCGACACCGCCTCCTCCACATGCTGACGCATCTGCACCAGCGTATAGCCCACGGCATTGGGCGTCTGCTCGCGCGGCGGCGAGTAGATCGGCGAAATCACCGCCAGCGGCGTGGTCGGATGCTTCTCGCGGATGATCTTCACTGTCCCGATGAGCGCCGGCCTGAACGTGCGGGGGCTGAGGGTGCTGCCGCCGTAGACGTTGATCCCGGCGCAGATCGAGATGTAGTCGGCGGGCGTGTCACGGATCATCCGCGCAATCATCGGATCCAGATGGCACTGGCCGCTGAACCCCAGGCAGACCAGATCCCACCCCATGCGGCGCGCCACGATCGCCGGCCAGGTATGTGTCGGCGAGCGGGAGGCATGGCACTGCGTGATCGAGCTGCCGTACGTGATCCACCGCCGACGCTTCTGCTCGACGCGCTCGATCGTCGCATTATCGTCGATCTCGATCGCCTTCAGGCGGAACTGCCCGTAATGCGGCAGCCAGAGTTCAACGCGCCGCAGGCCGGATCCGGGCAGATCGTGCAGCTCGGCGCGCTCCATCCCCTGCACCGGCAGCGTCGCCACCAGCTCCCCGTTGCACACGACATCCAGCGGCGAAGAAGCATCGCTACTCGCCGAAAATGCAATCGCCAGCGAACTGCTGTCGGTCGCGAAGGTGATTCGCACGCCAGCCGCCATGGCCGCCAGCCCCACCACTTCCGGCGGAAACAGTGATCGCTCCGCTACCTGAATCCGCCACGCCTGCGACGCCTCCTCACTTCGCTCGACGCTCATCGCGCCTTCCCACGTCAACCGCTGGTCATCATGCCGGACAATCTGGGCCATAAACGCTCCGGGCAACAGGATTTCTGGAATGCGCCGGTTCTTCCGTTCCGAACCGACGGGCGACAAGTGTATATCCGAAGCCAAGGAGACGGTAGCCATGCCCCCGGACACCTCACAACTCGGCTGGCAGATGGTCTGGCTGTTCGCGCTGGCGATCCCGGTCTCCAGCGTCGCCTGGACGGTGACGCATGAGGAGGTCTTCCGCGAGCCGCGGGAATACTGCCAGCGCCGCAGCAGGGATTGCCGAAGGTTGCTGGCGCGCAAGTTCTTCTATCTGTTCACCTGCGAGTACTGCTTCAGCCACTGGATCACGCTGCTGGCGCTGATCTTCACGGGCTACAAGTTCCTGATGGACGACTGGCGCGGCTATGTGCTGGCGTTCTTCGCGATCGTGTGGGTCTCCAACATCTATATGAGCCTCTACAGCCGCCTGCGCGTCGACATCAGTAGCGAACGCGCCGTCCGGCTGGAGCGAGAGAAGGAAGCTGAACTCCACGAACAACGCGCCAGGGCGATCAAGGAAGAACTGGAATGATTTGGGATTTTGGATTGCGGATTTGGGATTGGACCAGATCGCGGACTTGGCGCTATGGTGTTTTGTGTTTGGTTCTCTTGTATTTGGCACTTCCCTGGAGCTTGGTGGTTGGAGCTTGGAGCTTCAGCCTCACCGCCATCTGCTCCGGCACGCAATAGCGTGCCCTATCCCACTTCGTCTTTTCTGCCCCTTCGTCGCCCTTCCCCTCATCTCCCACAACACTTCTTAAACTTCTTCCCACTGCCGCAGGGACAGGGATCATTGCGGCCTGGGGCTGATGATGGGCGGCTGATGGGATTGGCGGCTGCACGGGCGGCCTGCTCGCGCTGGGCGAGGATCTGCATGATCATGGCTGGCGCCTGACCGCGGTGGAGCAGTTCAGCCATCGTCTTCATGTACGGGTCGATGTGGTTGAAGAACCGCTTGTAAGCCGGACACAGGTAGTTCAGCCCGTCCTGACCGTCGGGCGTCTTCATGAAGCGGTGCTTGGGGCATTCGCCATTGCAGGCGAAGCGCACTTCGCATCGGCGGCAGTAGTCGGGGAGGGTGTCGGCTTTGTCGTTGCCGAATTTCTGCTGCTGCGGGCTGGCTGCCAGCTCGCCCAGCGACTGGTTCATGATGTTGCCGAGCCTGTATTTCTCATAGACGTAGTGGTCGCAGGCATACAGGTCGCCGTTATGCTCCATCGCCATGGCTGCGCCGCAGCGCTCAGCGAAGACACACAGGCTTGACGTGCCGTTGTACCACTTGCCCAGGGCGACATCGAACAGTTGCACGAACACGCGCCCCACATCCCGCCGCACCCAGTAGTCGAAGATCTCGCACAGGAACTTGCCGTACCGCTCCGGCTCGACGGAGTACTCGCTGACCGGCAGATCCGGCCGGTTGGGCACATCCGGATCCGGCGGCTCGGCAAAATCAAACCCCAGCACCTTCAGCCGCGTCTCAGGCACGCGCTCGACCAGCGGGATGAACTGGATGAACTGCGAGCCGATCTGCTTGAGGAAGCTGTAAACCTTCAGCGGATGGTACGCATTGGCCCGGTTCACCACCGTCAGCGTGTTGAACTCGGCGCCGTGCTTTTTCAGCAACTCCAGCCCGCGGATGACCTCATCAAAGCTCCCCTTCTGCCGCTTGGTCACGCGATACTTGTCATGCAGCTCGCGCGGGCCGTCGATGCTCAAGCCGATCAGGAACTTCTCTTTGGCGAGAAACTCCGCCCACTGGTCATCCAGCAGCGTACCGTTGGTCTGCAGGGCGTTGTGGATCACCTTGCCGTTGGCGTATTTCCGCTGAAGTTGCACAACTTTGCGGAAGAAATCGACCCCCAGCAGCGTCGGCTCGCCCCCCTGCCATGCAAAATTGATCTCCGGCACGTCCTGGTGCTCGATGTACTGACGGATGTACTGCTCGAGCACGTCATCGGGCATCTTCCACTTCTCGCCCGACGGGTACATGGCTTCTTTCTCGAGGTAGAAGCAGTACTTGCAGTCGAGGTTGCAGATCGGCCCGATCGGCTTGGTCATCACGTGAAACGCACGTGGACTGCGAGATGCGGGCGGGTCGGAGAGGGTCATGACGATTACTGTAACGGCTCTGCGCCAAACGAACCAACGGGAGTCGACATCAGAGGGAGACGAAAAGACAACGTGAACCTTCCTCTCGTCGCCTGGTCCCTACGTCGCTGATCGCTCGACCCCACCGCTCTCAGCCGTCATACTACCATGGCTATGTTCACCTCAAACGCCGGCAATCCGAGGCCGCAAGCGAACGTCTTCATCCCCGGTGTCACCCAGGCCAGCTACGCGCAGAAGCTGGCTGAGAAGGTGCCCACCCTGCTGGCCATCGCCGGCGCGCTGCTGGTGCTCATGGCGACGCTGTTCCCATTCGACTTCTATTGGCCAGCCGGGCACAGCTTTTCGGACATCGCCCGCAACTTCGTCTGGGACATCACCCGCCACAGCACGCAGAACAAGATCTACGACATCACGACGAACATCGTGCTGTTCATCCCCCTGGGGCTGGGCGTAGCGGCGCGCATCTTCCGCGGGGGATGGCGGCGGCGGCATATTGCCCTGATCGGAGCTGCCGCGGCGGGGTTCGTGCTGTCAGCCACGGTGGAGATCCTGCAACTGTTCCTCGCCGAGCGCGACGCCTCGCTGATCGACATCCTCTCAAATACGACCGGGGCGCTCATCGGCGGCGTGATCGTGCGGATCTACGGCGAGCGGATGCTGATGACCCTGCCGCGATGGATGGGCGATGAACTGGGCCGGCCGTCGGCGCGCCTATTCGGCACGCTCCTGGGCCTGTGGATCGCCTGGCCGATCTTTCTGGCCCTGGCGTATGCCGGCTCGCTGACCCTCGACACCTGGGACCCCACTGCCCGCCTGCTGGTCGCCAACGAAGTCGGCGGCCGCCGGCCCTGGCATGGCCGCGTGGCTGAGCTGCACCTGGCCGATCGCGCCTTTGACGCGGATCAGATTGCCGCGCTGCTCAACGGCGCGGATATCGTCGACATCGCCGGCGACGATCTGCTGGCGTCATACGTCCTGCACGGCCCGCGGGATTACGAAGACGCCACCGAGCGTCAGCCGCCGCTGGCGTGGGTCCATGAGCAGAACGTCCTGCCCGACGGCACGCCCGTCTTCAAGCACGCCCGATATCTCGCGACGCCCCAGCCGCCGCGCGAACTTGTGCGCGCGATCCGCGATGCCAACGCGTTTACCCTCGTCACGACGATCGCCACCAACGACCCGGATCAGTTCAACGACGTGCGGATCATCTCGCTGTCGAACAGCGAGACAGACCGGAACCTCACGCTCGCGCAGGACGGGCCGAATCTCAACATCCGCCTCCGCAACGGCGTCACCGGGTTCAACGGTCGCCGGCCGCAGTTGCTGCTGCGGAATGTGTTTGTCGATCAAGAACCCCACCGGCTGATCGTGACCTGCGATCACGGGACGGTTCGGGCGTATGTGGACGACATCTCGCAAGCCGGGGAGGTGCGTTTCACGCCGCCGCTGGCTGTGGTGTGGCGGACGTTCCCCCGGCCCACGTGGGCCTATCCGATGCAGGGCGCGTCAGCCGGCGTGCACACGTGGCTGCTGTATGTGCTGGCGTTCGTGCCGCTGGGAGTCCTAGCGGCGGTGCAGAGCACGCTGATCCGCCATCGCTACCGGCCATGGCTGTTCACGGCTGCGGTGGTGCTGCCGCCTGCGGCGCTGCAGTTGCTCTTCTGGATCGGCTATGACTGGCGGCCGGACATCCTGCCGGCCATCGGGACGTTCATCCTGTCGGCGGCCAGCGGCACGGTCGCCCTCATTCGCCTGAAAACCTGGCGGCGTCAGGTGACGGGGGTGTGAGTGGATGAATAGCCACGATGGCGCGTAAGGCACGCTATTGCGTGCCGGAATCGCCCGCGCAGCACACGCGGCAGGCAATAGCCTGCCCTACATGTCGGCGAAGCTCCAAGTTCCAACCTCCAAGATCCAAGGAAGTTCCAAACACAAAAGAACCAAACACAAAACACCAAACAACAAGGCAATCGAGTTGCCGCAAGTGACAACTCAAGGAGGTAGGGCACGCTATTGCGTGCCGAAATCGCCCGCGCAGCATCCGCGGCAGGCAATAGCC
>CALEKX010000047.1 GCA_937904525.1 uncultured Phycisphaerales bacterium | reverse complement strand
GGGGGGGTGGAACTTGGAACTTCCCGGCACGCAATAGCGTGCCCCACGCGCTGCCACCCCCCACTGCAGACTGCCGACTGCAAACCGCAGACATCCCTGCCGCCTGCTGCCCGCTGCCTGCTGAACCTCTCCCCTTTCCCGACGCCAGCCGTTCGGTCACAATAACCTGACACGTTCTTCCCGGGAGGCGACGCCTATGGGTATTTTCGACAAGATCCGCTACACGTGGAGCCTGATGGGCGCGAGCTGGCAGGTACTGCGGATGGACAAGGAGATGCTGCTGTATCCGCTGCTGTCGGGCATCTGCTGCCTGATCGTGCTGGCGTCCTTTGCCATCCCCGTCTTCGCGACGGGCGCGTATGAGCCGCCTGGCGAGGATGCGAACGTCGCTCAGCATGTGCTGTATTACGGGCTGATCTTCCTGTTCTACCTGGTGAACTACTTCGTCATTGCCTTTTTCAACACAGCCATCATTGCCGCTGCGATCCATCGCATGCAGGGTGGCGATCCGACGTTCATGTGGGGGATCAACGAGGCACTGAAACGCGTGCATCTGATCCTCGGCTGGGCGCTGGTCGCCGCGACGGTCGGCTTGATCCTGCGAGCCGTTGAGGAGCGATCGGGCAGGTTCGGGCGGGTGATCGCCTCGATCGCGGGCGTGGCGTGGACGCTGGTGACGTTCCTGGTCATCCCCGTGTTGGTGGTGCAGAACCTCGGGCCGCTTGGGGCGGTGAAGGAATCGGGTCGCCTTCTGCGGCGAACCTGGGGTGAGCAACTGGTGGGGAATTTCAGCTTCGGGGCGGTGTTCTTCGTGATCAACATCCCAGCCGTGGCGGCGCTGTTCGCGGGGATCTTCCTGGTGGTGAACGGTAACGGCATCGCGGGGTATGCCGTGATCGGCTTGGGGGTGTTGTATCTGCTGATCGCCGGGCTGGTGCAGTCGGCGGTGCAGAGCATCTTCCAGGCTGCGGTCTACCTCTACGCCACCAATCCGCCGGTTCTGGAGGCTGGCCGACGCCAGGGGCATGGGTTCCCCGTCACCCTGCTGCGCGATGTGGTTGGGCAGAAGTGATGGGTTGGCGTGTGTTTGATGTTTTGTTGTTGTGAGCCGCTGACTTCTGGCAAGTGCCAACTGCAAGCCGCTTGTCCCAACCCTCCGCGCCGGGTACGGTCTTGGGCCTATGGGTCTTGAGATCGTGCCAAGCGTGGATTTGCGGGATGGGAAGGTCGTGCGTCTGCAACAGGGGGACTACGCGCGCCAGCTCGACTATCCCCTCGATCCGATCGAAACGGTTCAGCGGTTTGAGCAGGCTGGGGCGCGGTGGATGCACATCGTCGATCTCGACGGCGCCAAAGCCGGCGAGCCGCGACAGCGCGACCTGATCGGCCGGATGATCCAGGCGACGGGCATGTCGGTTCAGGTCGGTGGCGGCGTACGCAAGACCCAGGACATCCAGCAGTTGCTGGAGCTGGGAGCCGCCCGCGTCGTCGTCGGCACGGCGGCCATGGAGCAATGGGACTGGTTCGCCAAGCTGGTGGCTGAGCCGGCCATGGCGGGCCGACTGGTGCTGGCCCTGGATGCCAAGGATGGGTACGTCGCAACCCGTGGCTGGACGCAGACAACCGGCCAGCGGGCGGTGGATGTGGCACGGATGGTCGACGGCTGGCCGCTGGGGGCGATTCTGTACACGGATGTGTCCAAGGACGGCATGATGTCGGGGCCGAACGTCCCAGCCACGCAGGCGTTGGCGGAGGCGGGGTCGGTCCCCGTGATCGCCTCGGGGGGCGTGCGCGATTTGTCGCACATCCGGGCTCTGCTGGGCAAAGGGATTTGGGGGGTGATCGTCGGCCGAAGCCTGCATGAAGGGACCCTCGACCTGGCTGAGGCCATCCGGGTCGGAAAAAGCGTTTAAATCACTGCAAAATAACCCCTTACACGCCGCAGACCCCCTCCAGCCTCGCGCCTGCGGCTGGTAGAACTGTCAGAAGCTGCACAGTCCTCCTGAATTAAACCCAACGTAAGTGTTTAGAAGGGGTTGAAGGCGATTGTGGTTGCCCTGTAGTTATCGGTGTCTTAAACTCTATACGGCAAAGCAGTGCCGGTCCTACCGGGCTGGGCTTTGTACTTTCGCCAGAAGGCTCACTTATTTGTTACGAGGAGGGGCTTTGAACGCGCAGGGTATGAAACGCGGAAGCGTCATCAGCGGCTGCATCGCTGCTGCGCTTATCGGGGGGGTGGCGACTTTCGCACAGTCTGCTGTGATCGGTGATGAAGTATACACCGACTACTTCACGCGCGAAGGTGAACCCAGCCACAAGGAGATCCTCGAGCATCTGTATGGCGGCACGTTTTGGGCCACAGGTGCTCATGGCCTGGATTTCACCAATGGAACGGTATACGTACGGCGCATCGCTGATGACCGCCTGACCAACCCCAACCCGACGGCCATCGGCCAGACGAACGGCGACCTCACGCAGTACACCGACCGGTTCTGGCAGGATCAGTTCGAGTTCGTCGAGGCGCGGGCACGCTTTGCGACGTATACCGAAGGGTTCGGCTTCATTCCCGACACCGACGAAGGCCAGTACACCCAACTGCTGTGGGTGCAGCATGAGGGTGGATATGACCCCTACCAGCAGGCCTCGATGCCCGATCTGAACGGCGCGGTGTTCCAGTGGGCACGCGGCGGTGACAACGGGATCTGGCAGTCCAACCACGAGGAAAACCGCGACGGCAAAGACCACCTGATCACCTACAAAGTCACGCTGATCGAGAACGACGTCCGCGTGATGCAGGGCGGCGAGAGCGAGGAGCTCTACAAGACATTCCTGCTGTTCTGGGAAGACCAGAGCGACCGGGACAACGTCAACTGGTATGACGTGGGCGACTGGGACTTCAACGACCTGGTCGTGGAAGTGCGGGCGCGTTACACCGAAGTGCCCGAGCCGTCCACGGCGCTGCTTGGCGCGGGACTGCTCGGCCTGCTGGGTCTGCGTCGCCGCCGCGTCTGAAACGGCGCGTGTTGCCTGTTTGAGAAACGAACTGGCCCGGCCTGTTTGCGGCCGGGCTTTGTTGTGCGCCGCCCCACCGGGAACTCACGCCCTCCTTGCGGCGGCTGACAAACAAACGATTTGCCTTCTATAATCGATTCTGGGATGGACACCACGACAGCCGTTCGTGGAGATCGCAGTTATGGCTGACACGGAGAAATCAACAGACAAACCCGCAGGTGGAGGCGCTGCCACCCTTAAACCCAAGCAGTCGCGGAAAACGCGCCCACGCAAGAAGCCGCCCGGCCATCTGCCGATGTGGAAGGTGCTCCTGCATAACGACGACAAGAACGAGATGCTCTTTGTCGTCGAGACGATCGTCGCGCTGACACCGCTGAACACCGATGAAGCCGTGCAGCGCACGACCGAAGCCCACAAGACCGGCGTCTCTCTGCTGCTGACGACGCACAAGGAGCGGGCCGAGCTGTACCAGGAGCAGTTCACCTCCAAAGGCCTGACCGTCACCATCGAGCCAGATGAATAGCCGTCGCCCCATCATTGTGGCTGTCGTCCTGATGCTGATGATGACGGCTGTGGCTTCGGGATGGAGCACCAAGGAGCACATCCTGATCGCGCGCCTCGCGGCTGCGCGTCTGCTGGCTGATCCGCAGACGCCCGAGGCAATGAAGGACTGGCTTCGCCACGTCGCGCCAGGCGACCTGAGCGAGCCGGCACTGCGCGCGTTCTACATCGAGACGCGCCAGGGCATCTGGCCGCGCGGCGTCGACGGCGTGGCCTACTGGGCCGTCGTACCCGATCTGGAGGCGCTCGTGCAGCGGTCGCGCCCCGTGCCGCCGTTCGGCGTGCATGAGCGGATGCTGCACTACCTGGATGTCGAGTTCTTCGACCCGGCGCAGCAGCCGATCCCGGCTGACACCAAGCCGCTCTATCACCCGGATCTGTCCGCCCGCCCGCGGCTGGAGGATTTCCCGCGCGACCTTGCGGATCCGCGCTACCAGCAGGCGGGCATGCTCCCCTTCCGCGTCGAGCAGTCTTACAACAAGCTCGTCCAGCACCTGCGTGCCGGCCGGCTGGACGATCAGCCGGGGCAATTTCCGCGCGATGAGCATGCCGCGCGATGGGCGGGCCTGCTCTCGCACTACATCGCCGACAACACCCAGCCCCATCACTCGTCTGTCGATTATCGCAGCCGCTCGTATTTCCCGGCGGATGCGCGAATTCCCGACATCCATGCCCACTTCGAGTACAAGCCGGTCGACGACGAGTACGCCGATTATCCCGAGCTGCGGCTTCGACTGTGGACGCTACTGATCCGCAAGCTTGAGGAGGTCGAGGATCCTGTCGGGATTGAGGACGTGTGGGCCGGCTCGGTCCAGACGACGCTGAACAGCTATGACGCCCTGCCGCTGATCGGCCAGGCGGCTGCGGCGGCTTGGAAGACGGATGGGGCGACGACCCAGCCGTCCGACGGCCATTTCGATATCGAAGCCTTCTATGCCTTCGAAGCCGAGTGGCGCGGCAAACGCGTCTCCCTGGCCGAACTCAAAGCCGAACAGATCGCCCTGGCCATCCACCGTACAGCCGCCCATTGGCGCAAAGCGTGGCTGGAAGCGTTCCCGCAAGACCCTGCGCCCTCACAGGACGCGAAGGAAAACGCGGGTGAGACGCCCGCGCCACAGTAAACCCATCGCCCCCCGCTGGCACGGGCGCTCTCGCCCGAGCATATCGGCCGG
The DNA here is from genome assembly GCA_937904525.1 of uncultured Phycisphaerales bacterium. Lineage (GTDB taxonomy): Bacteria > Planctomycetota > Phycisphaerae > Tepidisphaerales > Tepidisphaeraceae > CALEKX01. The sequence goes on along the minus strand of CALEKX010000047.1, from coordinate 2,374 downwards.
ATCGGTCCGCCAAAGCGGACCCTACAGTGGGGACACCACCACCGCCCGCGACGGCACGCAATAGCGTGCCCTACCCTATCGTGGCGCGGGCGTCCTCGCCCGCGATTCTCTGCTCAAGCGGGATACACGTGTCACACGAGGAGCCGGATATGCCGGTCCGCCAAGGCGGACCCTACAGATCGATCTTCTTTGCTATCTTTGCGCTCTTTGAGGTCTTTGCGCCCAGCCCCGCCTTCGCGCCCCCTTCGCGATCTTCGCGCCTTCGCGGCCGCCGCGTTCCTCACTGGGCCAGAGGATCCTCCGGATACCGCTCACGTAACAGCGCCCTCAGCGCCTGGCTGCGCTGCGGATCGCGCTCCTTCAGCAGCTCGCTGGCGTAATGCAGCAGGCGCGGAGCATACGAAGACTCGGGCACAGCCGTCGCAAATGCCCCAGCCACGGCGGCTGCCTCGCTCTGGAATCCGCGCAACGCCATCAACCGCGTCCGCAGCAGCACGCTGTAGCCTTCCAGGAAATCGGTCGGATACCGAGCCTGCCACTGCTGCCACTGCTCCTCGCCGGCTTCCCACTCCTTCTCACCGATAAAATACTCGACTGTGCGCGCCATCGCCCCACTGATGGCCGGCCGCTTGCTCGGATCGCCCTCTACAGGCAACGCCTGCAGGATCTTCCGCCCCTGCTCCACCTGCCCGCTCAGCACAAGCGCCTGCCCATAGGCAAGTTTGGCGGAGTCACTGCTCGCCTGCACGCCCGCAAGCACGCGTGCCGCAGCCGCCGGATCGCCCCGCCACCACAGCAGATATTCCGCCAGCATCTCTGCCGCCTTCGGCTGGATACTCGCATCCGCCGGCACCTGCTGCAGTACCTCGATCGCCCGATCGCCGCGGCCGTTGAGCATCGCATCGCGCGTCGCTTCCCGCAGTGTCGTCAGCACCTGCTCGGCATCGGCATGTCGACGCATCTTAGCCAAGGCCTCGGCTGCATGGAGCATGGGCTCGCGATGCCCAGCCCGCTGATGAAGCTGCACCGCGCGCACGAGCATGCGCGACGACAACTTCGTGACGTCATAGCCGGCCACGATGGCTGACGTATCCGGCAGCGCGATCGCCCGCGGCTCGCGTCCGCGCGTGAAGTCGCGCGTGATGTGGACCTTGGTCGTCTGCGTGTCCTTCTGCTGGCGGCTTTGGGCGGTGAGGCGCACGGGATAGACGCCGCCGCGCAGGTACAGATGTTCGACCTGCCTGCCGCGGCCACGCACGCCGTCGCCGAAGTCCCACTCGTAGCTCACGCCCGCCAGCTCCGGCGCCGTGAAGCGCACGTGATGCGCGTAGTCATCGGCGAAGAACGTCTCCGCGAGATACTGCATTTCCAGGCTGGCGACGAGCTGCCCTTTGGCATGCTCCAGCGGGCCGACCTCGGCTGGATAGAGCAGGCCGAACGCATCCTTGGGGATCACGTCGACCTTCGCCATGTCCGGCCGTTGCCAGCCAAGACTCAGCCGAAACTCCCCGCCATAGTCGGCATGGTAGATCTCGATCTCGTGATGGCCGCGCTTCAGCTCGACCTTCTGGTTGAAACGCGTATCGCCCGGCGCGCCGCGAGCCTGCACCTGCAGGTTGCCGTCGATGTATAGCGCGCCCCGATCATCCGCCGCCATCGCGAACAGATATGTCCCATCCAGCGGGACGAACAGCGTCCCCGCAAAGCGCGACACCGTCCGCTGCTCCAGCGTCGCGGGGTTGTAGCCGATGAACGGCTGCTCGATCATCGCCTTGCCGAGCACGGGCTTGGACCGCTCAAATGCCCTCTTCAGCGCACGGGGATCATCGCCCTGGCCGTCCCACCGGCGGGTCTCGAAGAGCAACCCGCCGGTCGGCTTGAACGGTGGCAGATCCGCCGGCAGTGCGGGCGGATTCTCATGGCCGAAGTAGATGAAATACTGCCGATAGCCCTTGCGCAGTTGCCACGCCACCGACACCTCATCGCCCGGCCCAACCTTCAACACCTCGAACGGCACCAGCCGCCCGTCGTGGGTCGCGACGCGGATATCGCTGCCGTCTTCGCGATGGTGCCCGGCTGTGTAGATCGTAGCCTGCGCCAGCTCGGTGCCCCGCGCCTCCTCATCGCGCCAGGTCACCATCACGCCGCGCCGATATGGCCAGGCGGCATCCCACCATGCGCCCATTGCCTCGCTGCCTGTCAGCAGCAGGACAACCAGAGCCGGCAGGAGCGCCTGCAGCAACCCTCCATAACCTCGACGACGGTGGCATGTCATGTCTCTCATCCTCTGGACCACGTCACAACCTGCACAACAGTGGCACGTGTGTCCCGCACGTGCTGCCTTTCCTTTATCATGCACGTGCGGGACGCCCGT
>CALEKX010000046.1 GCA_937904525.1 uncultured Phycisphaerales bacterium | reverse complement strand
TCGCTCAGGATGACCTTCGCGAAAGGACTTGCGCCGATCATGCATAATGTTGGTCGCGCCCGCGATGCGGGAACAGACGCATCGCCCGCCGCTGTTCATCATCGCATACGCCCGTCGCCCCCTTCTGGAACGATCTGCGTATCAGACAGGGCAGACTACCTGCCTGCTACATGCCTGCCCGCTTCATGCATCAATCACCAATCACCACCTCCACGTCTCCGCGGTGAGCCCTCACTCCCCCATCCGCGGATCCAGCGCATCGCGCAAGCCGTCTCCCAGCACATTGAAGCTGAACACCGCCAGCGTGATCGCGATCCCCGGAAACACCGCCACCCACCAGGCCAGCTCCATCCAGTCTTTGCCCTCGTTGAGCATCACACCCCACGAGGCCGCATCCGGCTCAACACCGAATCCGAGAAAGCTCAATGCCGCCTCCGCCAGGATCGCAAACGCCAGGCTCAGCGTCGTCTGCACGATCAGCGGTGGGCCGATGTTGGGCAGGACGTGGCGAAACATGATCCGTCCATGCCCCACGCCCAGCGCCCGCGCAGCCTCGATGAAGGCGCTGGCTTTGACCTGCAGCACCGATCCCCGCGCGATGCGCGCAAAGATCGGCGTATAGACGATGCCGATCGCGATCATCACGTTGGTCGTGCTCTCGCCGAGGATCGCCATGATCGCGAGGGCCAGGAAGATGTCGGGAAAGCTCAGCAGCGTATCCGTCAGGCGCGACAGGGCCGAATCGACCCAGCCGCCGAAATAGCCGGCGATGACCCCGATCGTCGTCCCCACCGAGAGGGCGATCCCGACCGACACGATCCCCACCCACAAGCTGATCCGCGAGCCGTAGATGATCCGGCTGAGGATATCCCGGCCGAAGCGATCCGTGCCCAGCCAGTAGCCGTCCCCCGGCGCCGACAGCGCCGCGCCGGAATCCATCGCATACGGATCATGTGGCGCGATCCACGGCGCGAAGATCGCCATGAGCACGAACAGGCCGATCACGGCTGCTCCTGCCACAGCCAGCTTGCTTGCCAGGAACCGGCCCAGCAGCTCACGCATCGGCTTTGCCTCCCAGCCGGATGCGAGGGTCGAACATCGCATACAGGATGTCAACCGCGAGATTCACGATCACAAACGCGACAGCGATGAACAGCACCACCCCCTGCAGCAGCGCGTAATCGCGGCTGGCGATGGCCTGAAGCGCCAATCGCCCCACGCCCGGCAGGGAGAAGACCTGCTCGATCACCACCGATCCGCCGATCAGATAACCAGCCTGCAGGCCGATGATCGTGATGACCGGAATCATCGCGTTCTTGAGTGCATGCTTGAAGACGACCTTCTGCTCGGATGCGCCCTTGGCTCGGGCGGTGCGGACGTAGTCCTGGCGGATGACGTTCAGCATTGACGAGCGCGTCATCCGCACGACGACAGCCGCCACGGCTGTCCCCAAGGCCAGCACGGGCAGGACCATGTGACGCAGGTTCTCGGCTGGATCGACCCCGATCCCCACAAACCCGCCCGACGGCAGCCAGCCGAGCTTCAGCGAAAACGCCAGGATCAGCATCGTCCCCAGCCAGAACCCCGGCACGCTGATCCCCAGCAGCCCCACCACGCTCGACGCCTGTCCCATCACCTGCCGCCGTCGCAACGCCGACATCACCCCCAGCGGAATCCCCACCACCACCGCAAACAGGATCGACAGCCCCGCCAGCTCCAGCGTCACGGGCAATCGATCCAATATCACCGCCAGCACCGGCCGGCCCGTGAAGGCCGAGTCCCCCAGATCACCGCGCACCACACGCCCCAGCCAGATCAGGTACTGCGTCCACAGCGGCCTATCCAGCCCCAGCCGCTGCCGCAGCGCCTCGGCTTGCGCGTCGGTGTAGCTCGTGCCCAGCAGCACGGTCACCGTGTCCCCGGGAACCGCGCGCACGAGGAAAAACGCCAGCACCGAGACGCCCAACAGCACCGGTATCGCGATCAGCAGTCGTCGGACGATGTATTGCGTCATGGCCTTATTTCGCCAGCCACGTCTCGCGCAGCCAAAGCGTTGTCGCTGTCGGATGCACGACATACCCGCGCACCTCGCTGCGCCAGGCGGATGTCTGGTCGTTCACGTACAGCGACACGACCGGCGCCTCCGTCGCGATGATCCACTGGATGTCGGCATAAATCTGCCGGCGGGCCTCCTGATCCAGCGTCCGCCGCCCCTGCTCCAGCAGCGCATCCAGCTCCGCATTCGAGAACGCCTGCTGGTTGTACTTGCCGTCGCTGTGGAACAGGTTGTACGTCCACTCATCCGGATCGACGAACCCCAGCCATCCGACCAGTGTCATCTCAAAGTCGCGCCGGTTGAGAGCATCGAAAAACAACCCCGACTCCAGCGCCTGGATCTGCACGTCGATGCCGACCTCAGCCAGTTGCTGCTTGACCATCTGCGCTGCATCGACCTGATATTTGAACGACGAGCCGACTTTCATCACGCTCGAAAATCCGCCGCCGAGACCGGCTTCGGACAGAAGCTGCCGGGCGCGATCGAGATCGCGCTTCGCATACGGATGCAGATCGGCTGCATACGCCCAGTGATTGGGCGGAATGTGCCCGCCGTCCAGGGGCGTGGCGCGGCTGAGCTTGATGATGCGATTGAGCGCCTCGCGGTCGATCGCATGCGCGATCGCCTGCCGCACGCGCACGTCATCGAACGGCGCTTTCGACGTGTTCAAGCCGATGTACTCCCAGAACGTCCCGGGCACGGACTGGATGACCACGCCGCGCGCGTTCTGGACGATCTTGACATCCTTGGCCGCCAGGTCGAGCACGAGATGCACCTCGCCGTTGCGCAGCGCCGTCGTGCGGGCTGTCTCGTCCGGAATCGGCCGGAAGATCACCTCATCCAGATACGGCCGGCCTTCCACGTGATATCCCGCATGCTTCTTCAGTTTCAGATGGCGGTTCTTGCGCCACTCGACCAGCGCAAACGGCCCGCAGCCGGCATCGGCGTTCGACAGATCACCCCCAGCCTCCTGAACCGTCTGCCGATCCACGATCGCGTTCATCGGATACGCCAGATGCGTCAGCAGCGGCGCCGACGGCCGCGAGAGGTGCAGCTTCACGGTCGCCGGATCGACCGCCTCGATCCGCTCGACCATCGCGAAATGATCCGCCCGCACCTGCTGCTCGATGATCCGCTCGATGGAGAACTTCACATCCTCAGCCGTCACGGGCCGGCCGCTGTGGAAGGTGAGATTCGGGCGAAGCGTGATGGTGTAGACCAGCCCGTCATCGCTGATCTTCAACTCCTGCGTCATATCCGGCTCAACCTGGCCGTACTGCGGCGTGTAGCGCATCAGCGTCGCATACATGTTCTCGATCAGACGCATCGACGCGGCATCGGTGGCGCGATGCGGATCGAGCGTCTGGCCGTCGTCCTGGACCGCGACGATCAGCGCCCCCCCCGCCTTCGGCGGGCCGTCGTAACTGGCGCCTTCGTCCCTGTCTCCACCGCTGCACCCAAACAGGCCCAGCAGTAACGATGCGGCAATACAGCATGTGATAAAACGTCTCATGGCTCGTCTTGTGGCACGGGCTATCACAACATTATGCATGATCGGCGCAAGTCCTTTCGCGAAGGTCATCCTGAGCGAAG
>CALEKX010000045.1 GCA_937904525.1 uncultured Phycisphaerales bacterium | reverse complement strand
TCGGCAGTCCGCAGTGGACAAGCAAGCAGCAACACAACAAAACACCCAAACAACCAAACACAAAACGCCACAAATCACAAACCCGCGCATCGTCGCTGCGGTGTGCAGCGGCCAATGCGCGGGCCGTGGGTGTTCTCGCGGACGATGCGGGGGGACGACAGCCTACATGCCGTTGCCATCCCGCTGGATACCGCCAGCCGGCTGGGCTTCACGGTCGTCGGCTGAGGCCTTGGTGTCGTACAACGCCGACAGAAGCTTCTGACCGATCTCGTTGTACGCCTGCGTGGCGTCCGCCGGCCACTGGTCCCGCTTGCTGTTCAGATCCTGCAGCGCAGCGCTCAGGCGCTTGTGCAGGTCATCGCGGGTGACGTTGTTGGGCAGGTCGATCTTCCAGCCGCCGGCTTCGCTGATCAGAGAAACGTGCAGCGCCTTGCCATCCTTCATGCCGAGCGCGGCGATGGCGACATTGCGGCCTTCCTCGAGGTTGGCCTGATGAAGCGCGTTCTCATCGGCGGGAACGGCGGCGGCGGCTTCGCGCGCCATGTCATCGCGATCAGCCTGTCCCGTTGGCGAGATCGGCCAGCTTCGCATCGCGAGGCTCGAATCCTGCACCTCGCCGACCGTCACAGCCAGCGACGCGCCCAGGAACTGGTCGTCGTTGATGTCAAAGTCGTCGCCGTACTTGGCCTTCCAGTTCTCATTGAACGTCTGGACCAGCCGATCGAGCGCCTGCTGGGACGAATCGTCGAGGTCGCCGATCCGATTGCGGTCCTGGTCAACCAGACGCTCCACCAGGTCATCGAAGCCACCGGTGGTGAGGGCGGCTTCGACAACTTCCGCCAGCACTTCGCGGATGTCGTCGCGGGCGTCAGCGACGTCCGCATCGGGATGGACGCGGATGCCGGCGGGGAAGTTGACCGCGGTCATCACGCCCTGTTGAGCGCGATCGACCTGGACAGCGCCGTCGCCCAGGCGGATCTCGCCTTCTGCTTGCTGAGCCATGACGGCTGGAGCCATTGCCAGGGTGCCCACCACGCACGCGCGTGCCAGAATGTCCTGTGTTCTCATGACGATACTCCTTTCGTTGGGGACGCCATCGCAGCGCGAACGCTTGCCGGCGTCCATACCGGTAGATCTTGCAGACCCAATGCCTACGGCGTGGTCGATATGCAAACGGCGCACCGTGCTCTAGCGCGTGGGGCATTTAGCCTGGCAGGCAGCCTGATCCGGTCAGATTGCGCCTGATTGCAGGCGCGAATCGGTCATTCCGGCGCGGCAATGACGCCGTTGTGCGTTAGGATGGACGATCATGTACGAGCCGTCTCCTTCATCAAACTCGGTGGCACGCGGGGGGATGTTCCTGGTGCTGCTGCTGGCTGGGATGGTTGGGGGTTTCTACCTGGCGCGCCAGCTCGCGGCACAGGGCGAGCCGGCGGTCCAGCCGCGGCCGGTTGAGGCGCGCGGGGATCTGGCGGAAGACGAGAAGGCGACCGTCGAGCTGTTCCGTGCCGCCAGCCCGTCGGTCGTGTTCATCACGACCTCCCAGCGGCGGATGGACTTGTGGACGCGCAGCATCACCGAAATCCCCCGCGGATCCGGCAGCGGGTTCATCTGGGACCAGGCGGGGCACATCGTGACCAACTTCCACGTCGTGCAGGGCGCCAGCAGTGCCGACGTGACGCTCGCCGACGGCAGCACCTATTCGGCTGAGCTCGTCGGAGCGTCGCCCAACGACGACTTGGCTGTGCTGCGGATCCGCGCGCCAGCCGAGAAGCTCCAGCCGATCCGCGTCGGCCGAAGCGCCGACCTGCAGGTTGGCCAGAAGGTGTTTGCCATCGGCAATCCCTTCGGGCTGGACCAGACGCTGACGACGGGGATCGTCTCGGCGCTGGGCCGGACGATCCGCTCGATGACCGGCTTTCCGATCAATGACGTCATCCAGACCGACGCAGCCATCAACCCCGGCAACTCCGGTGGCCCGCTGCTGGACAGCAGCGGCTTACTGATCGGCGTGAACACGGCGATCTACAGCCCGTCGGGAGCGTATGCGGGGATCGGCTTTGCCGTGCCGGTGGATCGCGTCAATCGCGTCGTGCCACAGTTGATCGCCAACGGCCACGTCACGCGGCCGTGGCTTGGCGTCGAGCTGGATGATCGCATCGGCCAGCCAATCACGCAGCAGATGGGCGTGGAAGGCGTGCTGGTCCTGGGCGTGAAGGAGAACTCGCCCGCCAGCCGGGCCGGATTGCGTCCCACGCTGCGGCGCCGCGACGGGCGTATCATTCCCGGTGACGTGATCCAGAAGGTCAACCAGACGACCGTCCGCACGGTGGAGGATCTGCTGGTGGCCCTTCAGGAGCATGAAATCGGGGAGCAGGTGACGCTCACCATCTTCCGCAACGGCACGACCGTCGAGGTCCCGGTGCAGCTCGAAGCCGCAGCCGAATAGCATGGGAGGCCAGGACAGACGGATGCGCGGTTGGTTGGCCAAAGGCAAACGCGTGTGCGCGGCTGCGATGGCAGCGGGCGCCGGCGTTCTGCTCATGCCCGCGACGCTGTTGGGGCGTGCCGGAGGCGGCGAGGCCTATGGTGGCGGCTTTGGCGGAAGTGGGGGTTTCGGCGGGGGCGGCTTCGGTGGCGGTGGCGGCGATGGCGTTGACCTGATCGTCCTGTTCAAGTTGCTGTTTGTTGAGCACCCGGCGATCGGGATCTCGCTGACGCTCGTGGTTCTTGCCCTCTTCTGGTGGGAGGCACACAGCACCAACAAGCTGAGGCGGAGACGCGTGATCCGTCGTGGGGCAGCCGTCCTCAATCGCGCCGCCCAGGATCGTGCCATCGCGCAGCTTCGTCAGCGCGATCCCGACTTTGACATCAACGCGTTCTACTCGCGGTGCTGCGACGCATTCCGCAAAATCCAGGCGGCATGGTGCGCGCAGGATCTGTCGACCGTCCGCCCGTTCATCTCCGACGGCATCGCCGAGCGCTTCAGCCTGCAGTTCGACGAGCAGCGCGACATGGGCGAGCGCAATCAGATGGATCGCACCGCCATCCATCGGATGTCGGTGGCTGCGGTGCAGTCCGGGCCGGTGTTTGATGTGCTGTCGGTGCGGATCGTCGCCAGCGCGGTCGATTACTACGTCAGCCTGCAATCGGGGCGGCGCTTGCGCGGGAGCACCAAGCCGCAGGAGTTTGTGGAGGTCTGGTCGTGGCTGCGCCGCCGCGGGGTGAAGACGCGCACGGGCAATGGCCTGATCGAGGGCAACTGCCCCAACTGCGGCGCACTGGTCGAGTTGAACCAGTGGTCGAACTGCAAGCACTGCGGCGCGCTGCTGCGCAGCGGCGAGTATGACTGGGTGCTGGCTGAGATCACGCAGGAATGCGAATGGCGCATGCCGACCGGTCCGGTGCCGGGCGTGGCGGAACTGAGGGAGGTGGATCCGGAGTTCAACCTGCAGGCGATGGAAGACCGGGCATCGGTGGTCTTCTGGCGATGGGCGGCAGCCCAGCGGCTGGGAAATGTCGCGCCGCTGTGGAAGGTGGCCGATGAGCAGTGGTGTCAGCAGGAACAGACGCGCCTGGACCGCATCGCCCGCGACGGCAACGGCAGCCGGCGCTATGTCGGCCAGTGCGCGGTCGGATCGGTGGAGATCGTCGGCATCCTCCATGAGGAAGGGGTGCATCGAGCGCTGGTGGAGGTGCGCTGGTCCGGCAGGCACTTCCGCTCCATGAGCGGGTATGCGCCTCAGCCCGAAGGGACAGAGGTGCTGGCGCGGACGATGTTCGTGTTCGAGCGGGAGGCGTGGGTCAGGACCGATGCCGACAAGTCGCTGTCGTCGGCACATTGCCCGTCGTGCGGCGCGCCCGAGTCGGGCGAGGCGAGCGATGCGTGCGCGTTCTGCGGAACGACAGCCAACCGCACGCGTCTGGGCTGGGTGCTGGTGGGGATGCACGACTGGCAGTCGCCGGCGGCTCGCAAGTATCGGGCGCGCCTGGCGGCGCTCAAAGGCGATCTCGCGGAGCTTGAGGCGACGCGGGAGGTGGAGAAGGCCGTTGTCAGCGAGGTGGGGCGTCGATGGCGTCCGGAGAATCACGAAGCCCCGGCGGAGCTGCTGGCATGGGCGGCGCAGACGCTCCGTGCGGATCCGTCAGCCGACGGGCTGGAGGCGGCATTGTTGCGCGATGTTGCGGCACGGTATGGCGTGCCGGATGAGACGCTGGATCGGATTGTCACCTCCGCCCGCCTTGGTCTGGTGGAAGTCTCCTTGCCCGAAGATCGGGAAGAGGCCAGGCACTGGCTGGAGGAAATGGCCGCAATCGCTGTGGCGGACGGGCGGATCAACCGCGTTGAGGAGCGGATGCTGCGCAAGCTGGGGCGGCATCTCGGTTACAGCGATTACGACGTCCGTCTGGTTATCCGACGCCAGTACCAGGAGCGTTACGGCCAGGCGAAGGAGGCCCTGCGCGCCGCACGGCATGACGACGGCTGGGATGGGCAATAGCTCGATATCCCCGGCATCGCCGGCATGGGGTTTGCCCGCCAGCCGATTCAGCTTTGGGGCGCTTTGCCGTACACTGCTGCGATGATTCCGGTTTTGCGAATGGATGTGGCGGGGGAACGCCAGCAGGTGGAAGCGATCCTGCGCCGCCTGCGGCTGGACCCTGTGGAGATGGCACTCCAGCGGGGCCAGCGCGCGAAGATGGTGCAGGATGTGCAGGCGATTCTGGCGGACGTCGCCGAGCGGGGGGATGACGCGATCGTCGACCTGGCCAGGCGATTTGACGATCCCAACTTCTCAGCCGATCAGCTTCGGGTGACGCCTGATGAAATGCGGGCGGCCGCGGATCGCGTGCCGGCGGAACTGATGGCTGCCCTGCGCCGATCCATCGCGCAGGTGCGGGAGTATCAGTCGCACATCATGCCCGGCGAGATCCATCCGCTGAAACGGCCGGGCGTGGAGCTGGGATTGCGTTACACGCCGCTGGACAGCGCAGGGCTGTACTTCCCTGGCGGCAAGGCCAGCTATCCTTCGAGCCTGATCATGCTGGCGGTGCCGGCGCAGGTGGCCGGTGTGCGGAAGATCGTCGTCTGCACGCCGCCAAGCCGGTTCGGGCGAAGCGACCTCGTGCTGGCTGCGTGTGCGGAGCTCGGGCTGGAGCATGTCTACCGCGCCGGCGGGCCGGCTGCGATCGCAGCGATGGCCTTCGGGACGAAGACGATCCCAGCCGTCGACAAGATCGTCGGCCCGGGCAATACCTATGTGCAGCTGGCCAAGCGGGCGGTATCGGGGGCCGTCGGGGTCGACGGGTTCCTCGGCCCCAGTGAGATCGTCATCATCGCTGATGAGACGGGCAATCCCGCCTACATTGCAGCCGACATGCTCGCGCAGGCGGAGCATGACCCGGGAAGCTGCTTCCTGCTGACCCCCAGCCCGAAACTCGCGGAGCAGGTGCGCGATGAGCTGACCCGACAGACCGCCCAGCGCGAGCGGCGCGACGCCATTGAGCGGGCGCTTCGCGACAGCAGCGCGATCGTCATCGGCAGCAGCCTTGATGAGATGATCGAGCTTGCGGATCGCTTCGCAGCCGAGCATGTGAACATCCAGACAGCCGACGACGCGCGGACGCTGTCGCGCCTGCGCCATGCGGGCGCCGTGTTCGTCGGGCCGTACTCGCCCGTTGCGGCTGGCGATTACATCGCCGGCCCCAGCCACTGCCTGCCGACCAACACCACCGCCCGCTTCACCAGCGGCGTGAGCGTCTATTCGTTCCTCAAGACGATGAGCGTCGAGCGATACACAGCCGACGGTCTGGCCGCCGACGCGCCCGGCATCATCGCATTGGCGCATGCGGAGCATCTGGAGGCGCACGCGGCCAGCGTGGTTGTGCGAAGGAGGGATGGAGCGACGGAGGAGAAGAAAGGGACGTAGCGACGAAGGCTTGTAGGAGAGACGAAGAGACAGAGAGACGAAGAGACGAAGTCTTACTAACAACTGGCAACTAACAACTGCCCCTTGACCACCGACACCTTGTGTTATTGACCAGGGGGATTGGATATACTTCAGACTATGCCTCCCAG
>CALEKX010000044.1 GCA_937904525.1 uncultured Phycisphaerales bacterium | reverse complement strand
TTTCCTTTATCATGCACGTGCGGGACGCCCGTGCCACAAGCTGGTCTGTCACCATCCTGCTATTACGCCTATGAACCACCCGCCGTTGCTTCGTCCCCGGGCTGTGCTGTTCGACATGGACGGCACACTGACCGAGCCGCTGCTCGATTTCGACGCCATCCGCGCCGAGCTCGAGATCGCCCCGGGCGCGCCGATCCTGGAAGCCATCGCCGCCATGCCAGCCGCCCGCCGCGCGTCGGCCATGGCCATTCTTCACCGCCATGAGGACGACGCCGCCCAGCGGGCGACGCTTAACCCCGGCTGCCATGACCTGCTCGACTGGCTGCGTCGCCAGTCGATCCGCAACGCCATCATCACGCGCAACAGCCGCACGTGCGCGGACATCGTCGTGCGGCTGCACGGCCTGTCGGTCGATGCCCTGATCACCCGGGATGACGACCTGCCGTTCAAGCCCGATCCGGCGGGACTCCTGGAGGCCTGCCGGCGCCTGGGGGTTCAGCCGGAGCATGCCTGGATGGTCGGCGATGCGGTCTTCGACATCCAGGCCGGCCACCGGGCGGGCATGCACACGGTCTGGCTTAGCCATGGTCGGCCGCTGACGTTCCAGCCGGCGCCGCATCGCACCGTCGACACCCTCACGGCCCTCCATGAGGCCCTTGATGCCTGCACCGCCTGACCACAGGCAGCCATAGCCCGCCCGAACGCCCGTTCGCCATAATTATCGGACCTTCCCCGCCCTCGCACTTCGCGCTTTGGCCGATCCCTCATCCGTAGGTTATAAACATCCCCGGATCACGTTGCAGTGCACCACCGGGCTGGGGCACACAGGAGATGTTTGCGTATGCGAATGGTCACTGTACAGGTCTGGGACGCCACCGGTAACAAACGACAAAAAGTGGAAATGCCGCTGGACACGCCAGTTAAGCGCATCCTGGCCGTCCTGGTGGAGAAGATGCGCTTCCCCCAGATGGCCCCCGATGGCCAGCCGCTGGCCTACAAGTTCCACCACCGGGCCTCGGGCAAACAATTGCTGGATGATCAGTGCCTGGCTGATGTTGGCGTCAAGGATGGCGATGTTTTGCGACTCCAGCCGGAAATTACCGCCGGCCGGTCCTGACACCGAATAACCATCCACCCATGCCGTCCCCCCTTCAAATTAACCCTGACATCGACGACAGCGACCGGTTCGACCGCTTCCGCCTGATCTCCTGGTGGGATCAGAAGCGGCTGAGCGCAGCTAGAGTGCTGGTCGTCGGCGCGGGCGCGCTGGGCAATGAGATCATCAAGAACCTTGCCCTGCTGGGCGTCGGCAATGTCGCCATCGCCGACATGGACCGGATCGAGAACTCGAATCTTTCGCGATCGGTCCTGTACCGCGCCGAACATTCCGGGCAGCCCAAAGCCACCGTCGCCGCGCAGGCGGCTGCGCAGATCTATCCCGAGATCCGCGCTGTCGCGATCAATGCCAATGTCGTGTACGACCTGGGGTTGGGCGTCTATCGGTGGGCGGACGTCGTCCTGGGCGGTCTGGACAATCGCGAAGCGCGCCTGTCGATCAACCGCGCCTGCTACAAGGTCAACCGGCCATGGATCGACGGCGCGATCGAGGTGATCCAGGGCCAGGCGCGCGTTTTCGCGCCGCCCGGGCCGTGCTACGAATGCACGATGAGCGAGACCGACTGGAAGCTGCTGCAGATGCGCCGCTCGTGCAATCTGCTGAGCCGTTCGGAGATGCAAACCGGCAAGACGCCGACGACGCCGACGATCAGCTCGATCATCGCGGGCATCCAGACGCAGGAAGCGCTCAAGCTGCTGCACGGCATGGAGGCGATGGCTGGCCGCGGGCTGATCTTCGCCGGCGAAGTGGCGGACTGCTACGGCGTCGAATACCAGCGCAAGCCCGACTGCATGAGCCATGATCCGCTCGATGAGGTCATCGGTCTCGATGCGGGATCGGATTCGATCACGCTGGCTGAACTGTTGGAGCTGGCGCGCCGCCATGCCGGCGACGATGCGACGCTCGAGCTGGCGCGGGAGGTGCTGTGGAAGTTTGTCTGCCCGTCCTGCGGCGGTGAGGAAGAGGTCTTTTGCTCGCTGGGCCGCGTGACGGCGGATCGGGCCAGGTGCCCGAAGTGCGAAAGCGTGACGCGCGATGTACGGACGTTCCACAGAATCGCGGGCGATGCGACGTTCCTCAGTCGCACGCCCGAGCAGATCGGCTTGCCGCCGTTCGATATCCTCACAGCCCGCTCGGCGACGCGCGCGATCGGTCTGGAGCTGACTGCCGACGCGCCGAAGGTGCTTGGCGCGCTGTGGTCGGATGAAAGCGAACTGGATTGGGCGGAGTGAAGAGTGGTGATTGGTGATTGATGCGTGAAACACACTGATCGCACATTTCACGCATCAATCACCAATCACCACGCATCAAGATGGAGACCACACCAAGCCAACACGACGCACCTGTCGACGCAGGCAACATCGTTGCCAGCGACTGGCCGCGGCGCGTACTTTCGCCTGCACCGCCCCAGCGGCGCGACGGGTTTCAGGTGGTGATCCAGAAGGATGTGCAGCAGGCGATCCATGCCCACGGCAAGAGCATCCTCGACATGGAGATCTGCGGCTTGCTGGTGGGCGGCGTGTTTCACGACGACCGCGGGCCATGGCTGCACATCACCGGCTCGATCGAAGGCCGCCATGCGACGCATCACGCAGCCCAGGTGACGTTCACTGCGGCTACGTGGGACTACGCCCACGAGGTGCTTGAGCGGGACTTTCCGGGCCAGCGGATCGTCGGCTGGTATCACACGCATCCCGACTTTGGCGTTTTCCTGTCGGGCATGGATCTGTTCATCCAGGAGAACTTCTTCAACCTGCCGTGGCAGGTGGCGCTGGTGTATGACCCGGTGCAGGGTGACGAAGGGTTCTTCGTCTGGAAAGGCGGCAAGAGCGGGCGCGAGCCGCATATCGTCCACGCCGGCGGATGGACGGATGACACGCCCGCAGAGGACTCGGCAGCGCCAGCCCCGCCGCCCCTGCCGGTGAAGGGCGATAATCCAGCCGCCCAGACGGTAATATCGCCGCCGGCGCCAGCGGAGCCTTTGTCTCCCGGCGGGACAACCGATAGACGATGGTGGGCGCTGGCGCGCCGCGCCCTGGACCGATTTTTCAGTTGACTACAGCGGCATCTGACGATGCGTCAGCCACCGGTTTGATCGATGAACGGCAGCAAGCTCACCATTTCGTACGAGGACGTCAACAGCAAAGCCGTTGACGAGAAGCTGCGTCGGCAGGAGGAGACGGTTCGCGCGTATCGCCCGCCGCCGCCCCCCACCGCGGCTGCCAGCGCGACCAAGCCGCGGACGATCCTTTACAACACGGCGTTCTACACGGCGATGTTCGGCCTGCTGGGAGGGTTCCTCGGCTGGGCGTGCGGCGCGATGCTTCACTTCCGCCCCAACTACAAGATGGAGGCGGCGGAGCTCATCGCGGCTGAGCGGGAAATTCGCCACATCTTCGACCAGGGCCTGATCTCCGAGCCGCACTTCAAAGCCGCCGTACTTCGGCTGGAGCGATCGGGCGCGGACAACCCGTATTACGTGATCGCGCGCGACCCGCAACTCGATGAGTCGCGGCGCCGCGATGCCCTGGCGGCGCTGGATGCGCAGAACGCCTGGGCGGATTTCCTTGCCAATGTGCTGTTCTACAGCATTGGCGGCATGATGATCGCAACGTCGCTGTCGATGGCGGATGCGGTTGTTCAGCGGAACACGCGCAGCGCGATCATCCACGGGTCGATTGGTGCGGTATTGGGGCTGATCGGCGGCGTGGTGGTGTCGCTGTTCGTGGATCGGCTGTACTTCGTGCTGGTCAGCGGCGCGATGGAAGGGATGGTCGATCCGCGGCGGCAGATGCTGGCGCGGATGATCAGTTGGGGCGTGCTGGGGGTGTTCCTGTCGCTTGCCCCCGGGCTGGTGATGCGCAACGGCAAGCGGCTGGCGATCGGCCTGGTGGGCGGCGCGATCGGCGGGATGATCGGCGGGCTGCTGTTCGATCCGATTGCCAGTTGGAGCGGGCAGATGCACGTCAGCCGGCTGGTCGGATTGTGCGCGATCGGCGCGGTCAGCGGCCTGGCGACGGGCTGGCTGGAGAACGCAGCCAAGACCGGCTGGCTGCTGGTGACGCAGGGCCTGATCGCCGGCAAGCAGTTTGTGCTGTATCGCAATCCGACGTACATCGGCAGCGCGCTGTCGTGCAGCATCTACCTGTTCCGCGACGCCGCCGTCGGCCCGCGGCATGCAGCGATTCATATCGTCCCCGGCGGGTTCGAGCTGGAAGACCTGCCGCTGGGGACGACGACGCTGGTCAACGGCCGGCCTGTCGGCCGCGTGCGTCTGCGCAATGGCGATCAGATCCGCATCGGCTCGACGACGATGGTGTTCCACGAGAAGAAGGTGAAGTCGTAACGCCATGGCGAGCCTGATCATCCAGACCGATGGCCGATGCCAGGCCGGCGTGATCACGGGGCGCGTGCTGATCGGCCGCAAGCCGTTCAACACCATCGCGCTGGATCACCCGGCTGTGTCGCGTATCCATGCCTGGATCGAGCGGCGCGACGGCCAGTTCTGGATCGGTGATTGCGGCGGGCGCAACGGCACATACGTCAACGGCGTGCGGATCGACCGGCTCGTCGCCCTGCGGGATGGCGATGAGATCCACATCGCGCGCACAAGCATCCTGTTCCGCGACAGTGATGACCTGCCCGCCAGGGCCGAGCCGATCCGGCTGGAGCAGGCGGATGATCGGCTGATGGCCGATCACAGCGGTTTTCTGATCGACTGCGCCTGCGGCGCGCCGACTTGGGCGCCCAACTTCCTCGCGGGCCGGGAACGCAAGTGCGGACACTGTGGGCAGATGATCCGCATCCCGGCTGCGCCCGTGGCGCAGAGGCCCGCGGTCGAGGCGAAGACCGAGGAGGCATCGACTGCCGCGAGTCGCATCGTCTGCAGCATCTGCCAGTGTCCCATCGGCCCAGGCGATCAGCGCACGCAGTGCCCGGAGTGCGGCCTGGAGTTTCATACCGAATGCTGGGAAGAGAATCTCGGCTGCAGCGCGTACGGCTGCTCGCAGGTGAACGCGCTCGACCCGGATGCGAAGGCGGCACAGCAGGCGGTCATGCCGCCGCCGGTTGATCCAGCCGTCGAAGAGGCCGCCGTCGCCGCAGCCGCACAGGTGCAGGCTGTGCCGTGGGAATACGTCCTGCTGGGCGGCAGCGTGCTGGGCGCGGCGCTGGGCGTGCTGGCGTTTGGCCTGCCGTCGCTGGCACTTGCGATGGCTGGGAGCTACTACCTGGCCAAGGCGCCCCGCGATCGGCGGATGATCGTGCTGGCGGGACTGGCCCTCAGCCTGGCGGGCCTTGCGACAGGGGTGATTGTGTCGTACCTGTGGTGGTTGCGATGATCCAGTTCAAATGCACCGGCTGTGGCAAATCGTTCGCTGTTCCGGACCAGTTCGCCGGGCGGCGCGCCCGCTGCAAGGCGTGCGGGACGTCGATCCAGGTCCCTGCGCCCGCGACAGTTGCAGCCGCGGCGCCGGCGGCATCCTCCGCGCCGGCTGAGGCATCTTCGGCACCGCGTCAGCCGCTGCGCATCCGCCGCCTGACGGCCGAAGCCGAGCAGATGCGGCGCGCATTTGGCGCTGCCGATGGGCCGATCGTCATCGAGTCGGCTGAGGGAAGCCCGCCTGACCGATATCGGATCCTCTATCGCGTCACGGGGCTCGAGCGCAACGGCCAGGCCGAACCGTCGCCGCGCCGCGAGCATCGCGTCGAGATCGAATGCACCAGCGAGTATCCGCGCATCAGCCCCCGCTGCCGCATCCTGACGCCCATCTTCCACCCGAATTTCGACCAGACGACGATCTGTGTCGGCGACCACTGGACAGCCGGCGAGCGGCTGGTCGACCTGGTCGTCCGTATCGGTGAGATGATCGCCTACCAGGCCTACAACATTAAGAGCCCGCTGAACGGCGAGGCTGCGATGTGGGCGGACCTGAACCAGGCCCGGCTGCCGACGGATGCGCGCGATCTGCGGGCGCTTGTCGATGACCTATAGGGTGGGTTGCACTGCGGAGGACGCTCAGAGCGTCACAGACATCGATAGCCGTTTGCCCAGATCGTTAACTGACGCCCCTCGTACGCATCAATCGCGGATCATCAATCCCAGGCCAACGTCCCCACCACAAGCAAAGAAAAAGACGCGGGCAAAATGCCCGCGCCACAGCAAGATCATCAGGTTGCAATATTTGCAATCTTTGTCCTCTTTCCGCCTGGCAAAGCCTTCGCGTCTTCGCGCTTCACCACACCCCTCACGCTGCGACGGCTGCGACCACCTTCTTCGCTGCATCGGTGAGGTCGGTCGCGGGCTGGAGGGTGGGCAGCTCGGACTGGGCGGCCTTCAGGATCTCTCTCGCGCGCTCGACGTTCGTGCCTTCGAGGCGGACGACGACCGGGACCTTGAAGCCGACTTCACGGCCGGCTTTGACCAGGGCCTCGGCGATCAGGTCGCACTTGGCGATGCCGCCGAAGATGTTGACCAGGATCCCCTTCACCTTCGGATCCGACAGGATGATGCGGAAGGCTTCGATGGCGCCCTCGGCAGTCACGCCGCCGCCGACGTCCAGGAAGTTGGCCGGCTCGGCGCCGTGCAGCTTGACGATGTCCATCGTCGCCATGGCCAGGCCGGCGCCGTTGACGAGGCAGCCGATGTTGCCGTCGAGGGCGATGTAATTGAGGTTCGCCTTCTTGGCACGTACGTCCAGCGGCTTTTCCTGCGACTCATCTGCCATCTGCGCGATGGTCCCATGGCGGAACAGGGCGTTGTCATCGAAGTTGATCTTGGCGTCGATCGCCAGCAGCTCGCCCTGTTTGGTGACGACCAGCGGATTGATCTCCGCCAGCGAGGCGTCGGTCTCCAGGAAGACCTTCGCCAGGTTGGCCATCAGCTTGGCGGCTGCGCCAGCCAGTTTGCCTTCAAAGCCGAGACGATAGGCGATTTCACGCGCCTGGTAGCCCTGCAGGCCCAGCAGGGGATGCAGCGGCTCCTTGATGACCTTCTCGGGCGACTTCTTCGCCACTTCCTCGATCTCGACGCCGCCTTCGGCGCTGGCGATGAGCGTGGCGGTGTGGCGGGCGCGGTCGATCGTGATGCCCAGGTAGTACTCCTTGGCGATGTCGACGCCGGGGGCGACGATCAGCACGCTGACCGGAACGCCTTCGGGGCCGGTCTGGTAGCTGACCATGCGGTTGGAGAGCATGAACTGGGCTGCTTGGCGGGCTTCGTCGGCTGACTTGACCAGCTTGACGAAGCCGGCCTTGCCGCGGCCGCCGGCGTAGACCTGGGCTTTGACGACGCACATGCCGCCGCCGAACTTTTCGAACGCGGCGGCGGCTTCATCCGCGGACCGCACGACTTCCGCCGGAGGAACGGGAATGCCCGCGTCGGCGAGGATCTGTCTGGCTTGGTATTCGTGGATTTTCATCGATTCTGCGTCCTGTTGCTCGATGTCCTGGCGACGGCGACTGCGTCGTCCTGCATTTGGGCTACTTATTTAGCAGGTCTGCGGTGCTCTGGCCAGCGGATGAGGGTGGTTACCATCCCCCGCCGCCGCCACCGCCCCTGCCGCCGCCAGAGAATCCGCCGCCTCCGCCACCCCTGCTCGACGATGAATTGGAACGGGCGAGCGCTCCGCTGAGGGCACTGCCCAGCCCCCCGCCGATCGGCTTGGAGTTGCCATGGCGGCGGAACCAGCGCGGATAGTGGCGGATGTGCGAGTCACCGCCGGCCTGCGCGTAGGCCAGCACGGGCGAGATGCGCTCAGCCCATTCCTGCTCGGCATCGAGGGCGACGGCATAGGCGAGGTACTCGTCGTAATGCTCGGTCGCGTTGCGGCCGTAGGTGGGGACCTGCTCCGGCCGCTGCTTGAGGTAGTAACGGAAACCCTCGATCTGATCCATGATGGATCGCCCCATCGCCGTCGGCCGCTCCAGCAGATGGAAGAACAGCGCATTTACCCCCACGATCACCAGGAGGACGGGGATCATCACAACCCCCACCGCAAGCCCGAGCATCGTCAAGCCGACGATCTCGCCGACGACAAACGGCAGGGCAAACAGCGTCGAGAAGATGGCGGCAGCCCAGGCGGGAACCCCCCCACCACCGATCGCCTGCCCCCAGGTGGTGGTCACCATCCCCAGCAGCGCGACAACGCCAGTCGACCAACCCGCCAGCCACACCACCAGGAAAAGCCCCAGCAGCATCTGATCCGACGGCGCCATCAGCAATGCCACCACCAGCACCGCCAGCGACAGGACCAGCCCCGGGATCAGCCAGCGGCGATTGGTGAAAAAGAGCGTCCCCTCGTATTCCAACTTGAGATAGCGCGCCAGCGCCTCGCCGGCGGCCTTGATCGTCCGCTGGTTCTTCGGGTCCAGACGGATCTCCTCGGACGTGAGCAGATGCTCAGCCATCGCCCTCTCGCCGGGAGACAGGGCGGAGAAATCGCGCGTCAGGCGCTTGAGCAGGAATGAGCCGTCGGCCTGGTGATGCAGCTCAGCGACGCCCTTGTTGGCGAGGCTGATGATTGCTGCGCTGAAGCAGCGATTGTCGTACCCCAACCGCCAGATGAAGCGTGCGGCGGCGGGCGACAGACCCTCCGGCGGTTCGAAGCGCGGCTGGACGATGCCGCGCGGCGGATCGCGCCCCACGACCGACCAGGCGAAGATGTAGTAGAGGATCACGAGGCCCAGGCCGATCAAGCCGACCAGCAGCGGGCGATTCGACTGCCAGAACACCGCGATCCGCTGGTCGCGCGTCGGCTCGTCGATGATGGCCTTGGGAAACTCGCCGATGATCGTTATCCCCTGGCCGGGCAGGAGGATGCTCGTCGATTCGTAGTGGATGTGGCCGGCGCGTGCATCGATCCAGGAGGTGTACGACAGGCCACGTTCGCCCTTTTTGCCGGTGTAGGCTTTGTGGCGGAGTTCGCTCAGCGGCGCCGGCCGGGGCAGCTCGATGACGGCTGTGGCCTTCTCGATGGAGAAATCCCAGTCATTTCCCGTCACGTTCCAGTACAGCCTGTCGTGCGTGTCGTAGAAATCGATGCAGTGGTTGGTTCGATATTCGAGCGTGTAAGTGTATCTGCCGGGTTGGAGGAGGCGATCTTCCTGGCCGATGTAGATTCGCAGTTCGCCGTTCTCCTGCTTCGTGTGCCACGGCTCGGGCTGGCCGTCGCGCAGGACCTTTGTCACCTCCAGCGGCATGACGATCTGCGTGAACCAGGGCCCGGGATAGGTGAGGGGCAGGTCGCGATAGATGCCGCGATGGATTTTCTTGCCCTCGGCGGTGACGGTGATGGTTTCGGTCACCGTCATGCTGCCGTCGGCATGGATGACGATGCGGCTGTCGAAGTGATGGATGCGTTCGTCGGCGGCTGCGACGGCTGACAGCAGCAAGATGATCAGTCCGACTGCTGTCGGCACACGGAATATCCCCATCGATGTCTCCTTCCCATCAGCCGCGGACGCGGTGCCGCAGGACCTGACCTGTCCAGATGATGTGCCACGTGTGCGGATCGGCGAGGGCGAGCATCGCCGCGCGCGAGCCGAGCACACGGCCGGCTGCCTGCCGCAGTTGTGCGATCGCGTCGGCCCATCGGCCGGATCGGACATGCGCGGCTGCCTGCGAGGCGTGCACAAGCACGGCTTCGAGGCAGAAATACGCCGGCAGTCGCGGTGCGCCGTGTCGGCGGGCGACGCGTTCGACCTCGTCGATCCGCTGGAGGCCGCCGACGGCGGTCTTGTTGGCGCCGAACCACCGGTAATTGGCCAGCACCTTCGGAATGTACGCCATCCGATGGTCGCGGGCGATTTTCAGCCACAGATCATAGTCCATGGCCCAGTTGAGGGACTTATCCAGGCCGCCGACGGCTTCAAAGACGCTCCGGCGGAAGAACGCTGCCGGCTGAACGATGTAGTCGCTGTAATACAGCAGGCGATGGCGGTTGAACGGCTCGACATGGGCACAGCGGCCAATGCGGCGACCGGCGGGGTCGATAAAGTTGGCATCGCCGTAGACAACGGCTACGTCGGGGTGGGCTTCGAGGTACTCCACCGCCGCCCGGACGGCGCCGGGTTCGAGCGTGTCGTCGGAGTTCAGCCAGGTGAGGATGTCCCCCCCGCCCCGGGCGAAACCCCGGTTGATGGCGTCTGTCTGGCCGTCGTCAGGCCGGCTGATCCAATCAATCCGGCCGGTGTAGCGTTTGAGGATGTCGAGTGTGCCGTCGGTGGACCCGCCGTCCATGACCAGGTACCGGATGTTCGTATAGTCCTGTCGGAGCACGCTTTGGATTGTTTGCTCGATCCAGGGGGCCTGGTTGAACGAGGGGGTGACGATGCAGACTGTGGGCCGGTGTTGGGGCATGGGCGGTAACTGGAGGGGGATTATACTGACCTGCGGGGAGGGCGGCGCGGTCATGGCATGGCTGAGGTGGTTGTGCTATGCTGCGAAACTCGCGCCACCGTGGCGACGGGTAGAGCGACGATGCGCGTTTTGGCTCGGCCTGCGCGCGGGAGGCGTTGGTTTTGAGAAGCACGATCCGACGACTGGCCCGTTGGGTCAAGGGAAGCTGGATGCAGCAGGATGAGATGGACAAGGCATTGGACCATCTGCTGGCCAAGGGCTTTGCGCCCGAGGTGGTCCTCGATATCGGCGCCGCCAAGGGATATTGGAGCCTGCGAGCAGCCAGCCGGTGGAAACAGGCCCGGTTTCAGATGATCGACCCGTTGGTCGAAAGCGAGCCGTCGCTGCAGGAGATCTGCCGGAAGCACGGCCGATTCGACTACCTGCTGCTGGCGGTCGGCAACCAGACCGGCACGGTGACGCTGAACGTCACGCCCGACTACGACGGTTCCAGCGCCCTGGACTATCCCGGCGCCGACCCGTCGCGCCAGCGTCAGATCCCCCTGGACACGATCGACAATCTTCTGTCAGCCGGCAAGCTCAAGCCGCCGCAACTGGTCAAGATCGACGTGCAGGGTTTCGAGATGCAGGTGCTCGAGGGGGGCAGTGCCCTGTTCTCGTCTGCCGAGGTGTTCATCATCGAAACCAATCTGTACCGCTTCATGCCGAAGTGCCCGCTGCTGCACGAGGTCGTCACCTACATGGCGGAGCGCGGGTATCGCGTGTTTGACTTCGCCGGATCCCTGCGCCGCCCCTACCAGGACGACCTGGCGCAGGTGGACGTGGTGTTCGTATCCGACAAGAGTCCGCTGGTTGCCAGCAACCGGTGGGCGTAGTCGGCTTTGGATTGCGGGATGGCGGATGTGCAGTTCCTGAGGGAGCTGCGATCCGCGTGAAATCCCCAATCCAGACGTCAGATATCCAACATGAGCATCAGTGTTTCAGTCATCATCTGCACTGCCAACCCCCGCATGGACATTCTCCAGCGTGCGCTGGACTGCATCGAGCAGCAGACGCTGGGGCATACGCGGTACGAGGTGGTGGTGGTCGACAACAACTCCGAGCCCCCGCTGTCGGCCGAGGCGCTGCGTAAAGATCGTGAGATGACGCTGCGCGTGATTCGCCAGCCACGGCAGGGGCTGAGCTATGCGCGTGTGGCGGGAATCCGCGCTGCCACCGGCCGGCTGATGGTGTTTGTCGATGACGACAACTTCCTGGACAGCCGGTACCTGGAAAACGCCCTCCGCATCGCCGACGCCGAGCCGCATATCGGCGCGTTCGGCGGCATTACCGAAGGCATCCTCGAACGCCCCATCGGCAAGTGGAAGTCGCGCCTGCTCCCCTACCTGGGTGTGCGCGACTACGGCCCCGAGCCGATCACGTCCACAGCCGATCACTGGGGCAAATGGGAGCCGATCGGCGCGGGCATGGTGACGCGCCGCGACGTAGCTGAGAAGTTTGCCGAGTTGATCGAGTCGATCCCCCACGCCGGCACGCTCGGGCGGCGCGGGTCGGATCTGCTTAGTGGCGAGGATTCGCTGTTTGCGCGGATCGCCAACCGGCTGGGGTATGCGTGCTCCTATCAGCCGTCGCTGAAGCTGCAGCACTTCATCAAGAAAGAGCGGCTGAAGCTCAAGTACCTGGCCCGTCTGATCAAGGGGCATGGCCGGTCGTACGTTGTGCTTCAGCGCGTGCTTGGCCGGCCGGCGGATCCGATCAGCCTGCCCAACTGCATGGCGCGGATGCTGTACCGCCTGAAGACGGCTGGCACGATCGGCGTGATGATGTGGTTCTGGGATGTGGGATATATGATCGAAGCCCGCACGCCGAGCCGGCCGGAGACGATCGAGCCGTTCTTCCATCCCGTGCCCGCCACGCAGGGAGGCTCGCAGTGACGATTCGATCCCGCCTCGCACGGGCGAGGCATGTTTCGCCCACGAACCGCCGAGTTGCGCTGCCGCGGACGACACGTGTGTCCCCCGTATTAGCTGCTTCATGACTCCCACGTTCTCCATCGTCATCCCCAACTACAACAGCGGGCCCGTCCTGGAACGATGCATCCAGTCGTTGCTGGCGCAGGACTATCCGAAGCTGCAGCTCATCATGGCGGACTCGTGCAGCACGGATGAATCGAAGCAAATCATCGAGAAGTACCGTGAGCACTTCGACGTGCTCATCATCGAGAAGGACAAGGGCCAGGCTGATGGGCTGAACAAGGGGTTTTCGCGCGCGACGGGCGAGATCTTCGGCTGGCTGTGCGCGGATGATGAACTGCTGCCCGGCACGCTGCATCACGTGGCGGAGATCTTTGCGAAGAATCCTGATGTCGACATCGTGACGGGCAAGTGCGAGCGCGTCATGCCGGACGGGCAGACGCGTTTCGTCACCGGCGGCGACCCGGAGACGTGGCAGAAGATCGGCATTCAGAACGTGATCGAGCAGCCGAGCACGTTCTGGAAGGCGTCGATGCATCGCAAGGTCGGCCAGCTCGATACCAGCTATCATCTGGGATTCGACTGGGACCTGTGGGCGCGACTGCGCAATGCTGGCGCGAAGATCCAGGTGACCGATCGCGTACTGTCGCGGTATTACTTTTCGGACACGAACAAGACCGGTTCAGCCGGGGCGCTGTTCGTGAAGGAAGCCTTCCGGCTGGTGAAAACCTACGGCCCGCTCGGCGGTGCGCTGGCGCATATCTATCGTTTCCTCTACAAGCATTTCGATCTCAAAGGCTGCTACGACAAGCCCCCTCGCTGCTCGAAGTACCGCTTCATGGCGTTCATGTGGACGATGGCGGTGCTGCGCGTCCTGATCGGCAAGCGCCTGCTTCTGATGTACAACTGGCACTTCGCGGCGTGTCAGGAGAGGAATGTGAAGTGGTTTTAGGGGAGTTGGCGGTTGGCAGTTTGCAGTAGCCAGTTGCTGGTGGCCGGGTGGTAATGGCCAGGCGCTGGCATCGGCTCCCTGATAGCATCGAGGGCACGCGAGAGATCGCCTGCAGGCCGCTGTCTGGGGCGGGACGGCGGTTTATGCTGCCCTTAGATCTGGCCGCGCAGCCAGGGCCAGAAGCGCTCCAGTCGGGAAACTTGCGCGAGGTGGGCTGATCTGTTAAGCTGTCGCCCCAATTGCGGCGCCGGGCGGCGTTCGCGTTGCCGGTTTCGCTCCCACAGCAAGGCTTTTGCAAGGACACGAATGTCAGACTCGATCACCCCCTTCAACCGCTCGATGGACCGTGATGACCTGTTCCACCCCGAGGCACGGCCAACCGTCCAAGCCATCCATCAGCTCATCCGCGACATGTATGCCAAGGGCGTCTACATGACCTCCTGGTACGGGACGCTCGAAAAGCCGAACACCGGCGTCGGCATGGACAACCGCGGCCCCAACTACGAGCCCCTGCCCGATGCCGTCGACGACGAGCGGATCCCCTGGTTCCTCTACTGGGAAATCGAAGCCATGGTCCGCGCCTTCAAGGGCAAGCTCGGCCCGGGCGTGCGCGTGCTGGATGCGGGGGGAACGTCGTCCCTTTTCAGCTTCTTCCTCGCCAGCCTCGGCTGTGAGGTCCATTCGATCGACATCAACCCCTCACTGATCAAGAACTCCAACCTGGTAGCCAAGAAAATGGGCTGGAACCTCCATGCCTACTCCATGGACGTGTCGCGGATGGAGTTCAAGGAGGGCTTTTTCGACCACTGTTTCAGCATCTGCGTCTTCGAGCACCTGGACTTCTACCTGAAGCAGCGGGCATTCGTGGAGTTCCACCGCACGATGAAGCCCGGCGGCTGGGTCGGGATCACCTTCGACTACAACAACCCCGCACCGTATGTCTTTGACTGCATGGCATTTGACGACCGCTACCGCAACCAGCTCGACTCGCCCGAGCGGGTGAAGCAGGTCTTCACAGCCAACGGTCTGTTCGAGTTCGCTGGCAATCAGGAGTTCATCGACAACGGCAAGCGATACCTCTCGCCGCCCCGTGAGGCCAAGGTCAAGAACCCGCGCGACTACTCCTTCGGCGCGCTGGTCCTTCGCCGCAAAGACTTCTGGTAATTGAAGTTATAGCGCAGTCTCCGCCCGTTTCCGGCTCACATTAGGCCGGAGATCACCCCGTGCGGCAGGAAAATTGCGACTAAATCTCAATTTGCTCTGGAAACGGGACTAAACCTGTCCTATATTCGATCGCGAGGATGCTAAGCGTCAGCCGATCGGTGGAGTACGCGTTGATCGCCCTGGCCTACCTGGACGCCCGTCCCGGCCAGGTCATCGCCGCTCGCGAGATCGCCGACGCCAATAACCTGCCGCTGGCTCTGCTGATGCAGATCATGAAGCGTCTGCATCGTCACGAAGTCGTCGCCAGCACGCGCGGCGCCAAGGGCGGGTACAGCCTGCACCGGGCCCTGGAAAGCCTCAGCGTCTATGAGCTGATGCGCTTCATAGACGAAGACCTGGACACCCAGGAGCGTCCTCCGGGCAGGAACCTGTCGACCGTCGGGCCCGTACAGGCATTGCAGTATCGCCTCGCCCGCTGCCTGCGGGAAGTGATGGTGTCGGACCTGGTCACCCCCGGCCGACGCATCGACGTCCCGCTGGAGTCGATCCGCTGCAAATGCGGCAAGATTTGACAAAACAATAAGGTCCGCCTATTGGACCAGTTACTCATTCAGGAGCCCCGAAGATGGCCATCACACTGACCGAGACCGCAGCCAAGGAAATCAAGAGCATCATCGCCGATCAGAACCTCGACCCCGAGAAGACCCGCCTGCGCGTCGGCGTCAAGGGCGGCGGCTGCTCCGGCTTCAGCTACATGCTCGACCTCACGGAAGAGGAAAAGGGCGAGATGGACGAGGAGATGGAGTCGCACGGCGTGAAGATCCTCGTCGACATGAAGTCCAACCTCTACCTCAACGGCACCGAGATCGATTTCAAGGATGAGGTGATGGGCCGCGGCTTCGTGTTCAAGAACCCCAACGCGACCAGCACCTGCGGCTGCGGCAGCAGTTTCACTGCCTAGAAATGGCGGCATCCGGCATCGGCCGGATGACCATTTTTCTGCATGAGTTGAGACACGGTCTCAACCGGTCTATCATCAGCCGTCCGCCTCGGTGGACGCGATGTCTCCCGTATTACTTTCGCAGGACCGAAGACAACCGCCAGGCTAGACCATGCCCACGACCGATACAGAACTCGAACAGTTTACCAACCGCGAGTACAAGTGGGGGTTCGTCTCGGACATCGAGTCCGAGTCCGCCCCACCGGGACTCAACGAAGACATCATCCGGTTCATCTCCGCCAAGAAGGAGGAGCCGGAGTGGCTGCTTGAATGGCGCTTGCGGGCCTATCGCCACTGGCTGACCATGACCGAGCCCCACCACTGGGGCAAGCTCAAGTATCCGCCCATCAACTACCAGGACACGATCTACTATTCGGCCCCCAAGCCGAAGTATCGTTCGCTGGACGATGTCGATCCGGAGTTGCTGGCGGTCTACGACAAGCTGGGCGTGCCTCTGCACGAGCGAAAGGCCCTGCTGGGCATTCAGGATGACGATGCCGAAGGCAGCCAGGACACCCCCGCCGTCGCCGTCGATGCCGTCTTCGACTCGGTGTCGGTCAAGACGACCTTCCAGAAGCAGCTTGCGGAGATGGGCATCATCTTCTGCAGCTTCAGTGAAGCCGTGAAGAACCATCCGGAGCTGGTCCGCAAGTACCTCGGCTCGGTGGTGCCCTACAGCGACAACTTCTTCGCGACGCTCAACAGCGCGGTCTTCAGCGACGGGTCGTTCTGCTACATCCCCAAGGGTGTCCGCTGTCCGATGGAGCTGAGCACCTACTTCCGCATCAACGCCGCCAAGACCGGCCAGTTCGAGCGGACGCTCATCATCGCCGACGAAGGCGCATATGTGAGCTACCTTGAAGGTTGTACGGCTCCGATGCGCGACGAAAACCAGCTTCACGCTGCCGTCGTCGAGCTGATCGCGCTCAAGGATGCGACCATCAAGTACAGCACCGTCCAGAACTGGTATCCGGGCGATCCCAAGACCGGCAAGGGCGGCATCTACAACTTCGTCACCAAGCGCGGCGCCTGCCGCGGCGAGAACAGCAAGATCACCTGGACGCAGGTCGAAACCGGCTCAGCCATCACTTGGAAGTATCCGAGCTGCATCCTGCAGGGTGACAACAGCGTCGGCGAGTTCTACAGTGTCGCGCTGACCAACAACTACCAGCAGGCTGACACCGGCACGAAGATGATCCACATCGGGAAGAACACCCGGTCGACGATCGTCTCCAAGGGGATCAGCGCCGGCCACGGCCAGAACACCTACCGCGGCCTGGTAAAGATCCTCAAGGGCGCCGAAAACGCCCGCAACTACACGCAGTGCGACTCGATGCTCATCGGCAACAAGTGCGGCGCCCACACCGAGCCGTACATCGACGTGAAGAACCCCACCGCCCAGGTCGAACACGAAGCGTCGACCTCGAAGATCGGTGAGGATCAGCTTTTCTACTGCGCCTCGCGCGGCATCGCCCTGGAAGACGCGGTCAACATGATCGTCAACGGCTTCTGCAAGGAAGTCTTCCGCGAGCTGCCCATGGAGTTCGCGGTCGAAGCCCAAAAGCTCCTGGGCGTGAGCCTCGAAGGCTCGGTCGGGTAGCCGGTTATCTGTTATCTGGTGTTTGGTTGTTTCGCAGCCGCGTCTCAACCATCACCAGGAAACGAAACACAAGACACCAGAACACCAAACACCAAACATCGAACCATGCCAGAACCACTCCTCGTCATCGAAAACCTTCACGCTCGCGTCGCCAGCGGCGACAAGCGCGAGATCCTCAAGGGCGTCAACCTCACGATCAACAAGGGCGAGGTGCACGCCATCATGGGCAAGAACGGCAGCGGCAAGAGCACGCTGGCCCAGGTGCTTGCCGGCCGGGAGACCTACGAGGTCACCGAGGGCTCCGTCACCTACATGGGCAAGGACCTGCTGGAGCTGAGCGCCGAAGAGCGCGCCCGCGAGGGTGTCTTCCTGGCTTTCCAGTATCCCGTGGAGATCCCGGGCGTCTCGACCAGCTACTTCCTCCGCGCTGCCGTCAATGCCGTGCGCGAGCACCGCGGCCTGCCCGAGATCAGCGCCCCCGAGTTCCTCAAGCTGGTGCGAGACAAGATGAAGCTGCTGCACATGGACAACAGCTTCATGAACCGCGCCGTCAACGAGGGCTTCTCCGGCGGCGAGAAGAAGCGCAACGAAATCTTCCAGATGGCCGTCATGGATCCGATCCTCGCCCTCATGGACGAGACCGACTCCGGCCTGGACATCGACGCGCTCAAGACCGTCTCCTACGGCGCCAACACGCTCCGCAGCCCCGAGCGCGGCATCCTGCTGGTGACGCACTACCAGCGGATGCTCAACTACATCGTGCCCGACTACGTGCACGTGATGCTCGACGGGCGCATCGTCACCAGCGGCGACAAGTCGCTGGCGCTGGAGCTCGAAGCCAAGGGTTACGACTGGGTCGAGAAGGAATACGCCCAGCCCGCCGGTGCCTGATCATCCAATCGCAAATCCAACGGGCCGTTGGAGTAAGACATGACGCAAGTGGCAGAAGAAAAAGACATTCTCGTTTCCACCTACGCGCAGATGCGCGAAACGCTCGACACGCCGTCGACGCCCTGGCTCGACGAGCTGCGCCGAGCCGGCATGGCGCATTTCGAAAAGGTGGGATTCCCCAGCGGCCGGGAAGAGGCCTGGCGCTTCACCAACGTCGCGCCGATCGCCCGCACGAAGTTTACCCCCGGCCTGGGAACGATCACGCCGGTGGCTCGCGACGTCGCGAAGCAGTACAGCTTCGGCGACAAGGCTGCGATCGAGCTGGTGTTCATCAACGGGCACTTCGCCCGCGAGCTGTCGAAGCTCGACCGCCTGCCGGGCGAGGCCCACGTCGGCACGCTGGCCGACGCGTTTGATGCCGACGACCAGACCGTCCGGAACAACATCGGCCGGCTCGTGAAGCTGGATACGACGCCCTTCACAGCCCTCAACGCCGGGTTCGTGTTCGATGGCGCGTTTATCCGCCTGCCGCGAAACACGACCATCCCCGCGCCGATCCACCTGCTGTTCGTCTCGACAGCCGGCGCCGACGGCCAGCCGACGGTCTGCCATCCGCGCGTCCTCATCCTCGCGGAAGACAACGTCGAAGCCGCCATCGTCGAAAGCTACGTCGGCCCCGAAGGCGCGGTCTACTGGACCAACGCCGTCACCGAGGTCGCGATTGGCAAGGATTCGCGCATCGACCACAACAAGCTGCAGCAGGAATCGCTGCGGGCATTCCATACGGCTGCGATGCATGTGCATCTGGACCGCGGCAGCTACTTCATCAGCCACAACACGACCATCGGCGGGCGCATCACGCGCAATGACCCGAGCGTGAAAATGGCCGGCGAAGGCGCCTATGCCGTCCTCAACGGGCTGGTCATCCTCGATGGCGAGCAGCACTGCGACAACCACACGCTGCTCGACCACTTCAGCCCCAATTGTCCCAGCCACGAGCTGTACAAGCACGTGCTCGACGGCAAGTCCAGCGCCGTGTTCAAGGGCCAGATCTACGTGCATCCCGAGGCCCAGAAGACGGACTCCAAGCAGACCAGCAAGTCGCTGCTGCTGTCGGACAGCGCCGAGATCAACTCCATGCCGGCGCTGGAGATCTACGCCGACGACGTGAAATGTACGCACGGCAGCACCGTCGGTCCGGTCGACCAGGACATGCTGTTCTACCTCCGCAGCCGTGGTGTCGGCATCGACGCCGCCAAGCACCTGCTGACCTACGCCTTCGTGGCTGACGTGACGCGACGCATCACCGTCGAGCCCGTGCGCGCCAGGATCGAGGACTTCATGGCTGCCCAGCACGGCCTGCCGCAGGATCTGCGAATCACAGACCTCAGCGACTTCGACGCCGAGGTGTTGTAAGACGACTTTCACCGCTGAGACGCAGAGATCGCGGAGAAGTCGCAAGGACCAGACGGTATAATCCTCAAGCGGTTTTCTCTGCGTGCTTTGCGTCTCTGCGGTGAGCCTCGATGACCAGACTGGCTGAACAACCTGCTGCTACGGATTTCGATGTACTCAAGATCCGCCGGGATTTCCCGATCCTGCAGACGCGGATGAACGGCAAGCCGCTGGTCTATCTCGACAACGCGGCTACCACGCAGAAGCCCCAGGCCGTCATCGACGCCCTGGTCCACTACTACAGCCACGACAACGCCAACATCCATCGCGGCATCTACGCCCTCAGCCAGCGGGCGACCGAGGCCCACGACGCCGCGCGCCGCACCGTCGCCCGCTTCCTCAATGCCCGCGAACCGGCTGAGTGCATCTTCGTCCGCAATGCGACCGAGGGGATCAATCTCGTCGCTCTGAGCTGGGCGCGCGCCAATCTCAAAGCCGGCGACGAAATCCTCCTGGGCGAGATGGAGCACCACTCCAACATCGTCCCCTGGCAGATGACGGCTCAGGCCACCGGCGCCGCCGTACGCGTCATCCCCATGAACGACGACGGCGAGCTGATCCTGGACGAACTGGACAAGCTGCTGACCGAGCGGACGAAGCTCGTCGCCATCCAGCACGTCTCCAACGCGCTGGGGACGATCCAGGATGTCCAGACGATCGTCGCCCGCGCCAAGGCCGTCGGAGCCAAGGTATTGATCGACGGCGCGCAGTGGGTGGCCCATCATCCGACAGACGTGCAAGCCATCGGGTGCGATTTCTACGCACTCTCCGGCCACAAGCTGTTCGGTCCGACGGGGATCGGCGTGCTGTGGGGCCGGCGCGAGCTGCTGGAAGCCATGCCCCCGCTTCTGGGCGGCGGCGACATGATCGAGACTGTCAGCTTCGCGGGCACGACCTACGCCCCGATTCCCAACAAGTTCGAAGCCGGCACGCCGGACATCGCCGGCGCGATCGGCCTGGCGGCTGCGATCGATTACGTCACCAGCATCGGCTTTGAGGCCTTCGAGGCATATGAAAAGGACCTGCTGACCTACGCGCTGGAGCAGATCACCGCCCTGCCAGGCGTGCGCGTGCTGGGCCGGGCCCGCAAGCGGGCTGGGGCGATCAGCTTCGTCATCGACGAGCCGCCGATCAGCGCGATCGACATCGGCATGGCGCTGGATCGCGACGGCATCGCCGTCCGCACAGGCCATCACTGCTGCATGCCGCTGATGGACCGGCTGAAGGTGCCCGCGACGACGCGCGCAAGCTTCGCGTTCTATAACACGCGTGAAGAGATCGACAAGCTGGTCGAGTCTCTGCATCGCCTGATCGAGTCGAAGAAGGCTTCGCGCGCGACAGCCGCCGCATGCGGCTCGCACAGCAACACGATCATTGATCCCGATCAGCTCCCCTTCGCGGCCGCGTCGGCTGAGTCGCCGCAGGCGGCGGCGGATGAACTGGCAGCCGATTTCGAGCTGTTTGAGGATCGCGAGTCGCGCACGCAGTATGTGCTGGATCTGGGCGAGCAGCTCCCGCATGCGTTCGACACGCTCAAGCGACTGACCGCGCGCGTGCCGGGCTGCATGAGCGAGGTGTATCTCATCGGCCGCAAGCGGCCGGGCAGCGACGGCATCTTCGAGTTCACCGCCGATGCCAATGCCGACATCGTCCGCGGGCTGATCGCCATCCTGCAGCGCCTTTACTCCGGCCAGAAGGCGAAGGATGTGCTGGCCTTCGACATCGAGGCGTTCTTCAGCCGCATCGGCCTGGATCAGTTCATCAGCTCGCAGCGGCGGAACGGCCTGGCCGGCATGATCAGCCGCATCCGCACCTCGGCTGAGGGGATTCTCGGGAAGTGAGGGTTGTCATGAACGAAGACCGCAGATCATCGCGTCTTTCGAGCCTGCCCGTCATCAACCCAAACGACAAGGTGGAGCAGTTGCGCCAGGAATTCGCCCGCGAAAACCCCGCTCAGGAGAAACTCCCCAACCAGCGGTCGCTGATCGATCGCGCCCTCGACACCTCCAAGCCGCCTCACCACAAGGCTCTGGAGGAGAAGATCATCGAGCAGCTCAAGACCGTCTACGACCCGGAAATCCCGGTCGACATCTACGAGCTGGGCCTGATCTACGGCATCGACATCGCCGAGGACAACGCCGTGCGCATCCGCATGACGCTGACCGCCCCCGGCTGCCCCGTCGCCGGCTCGCTGGTCGCCGAGGTCGAGCGGAAGATCGAAAGCCTCGATGAGGTGAAGAGCTGCAACGTCGATCTGGTCTGGGATCCGCCGTGGACCAAAGAGCGGATGAGCGAAGCGGCGCTGCTGGAGCTGGGGTTGCTCTAGAGGCTGATCCCGGCACGCAATAGCGTGCCCTACATTCAGGCCGTCGGTATGCGTTTGCCGGTCACCGTGACATCAAGCCGATCCTCACGGCGGAACCAGATGGGCGTTCGCTGGCGGTAGGTCAGCCGATCGCCGTCGAACGTGAGGTTCAACGTGAACCAGCTCGGCGTGCCGACCGGCAGCGTGTTGACGACCAGCTCCTGCTCCGAGACCCACCCCGCCCGGGCGACATGCTCGACCGGCTCGCGGTAGACCAGCGACGTTCGTCGGGATGTGTCGGCATGGAAGCCGGCTTGGAGCGTGGCTGTGCGATCGGCAAACTCCAGCATCAGCTCGACGCCTTCACCGCCGCCCGCAGGCGCGATGGACACCTGCCGCAAGCCAAGCGGGTTTTCCTCCATGCGATATGACGCCGCGGCCACGCCTACTTTCGGCCCCGCCGGCGGAGCCAGCTCATGCCGCAGGCTCGACTCGAATGCCCGCAGTGAAGCCAGTGCGTCCTTGTCCTCCGGCAGCGGGCGATGCTTGACGGCATTCATCAGCGACCGATACGCGACGTCCAGCATCGCCTGGATGTCAACACTGCCGGCTGTCATCGCGACGGCGATGTCATACTCGGGCATCATCAGCGCAACCTGCCCGGCATAGCCGTCGCCCCGGAACAGGTTGTAGCGGCACATCCAGAACTGGAAGCCATAGCCCTGATTCCAGTCGGGCGGACCACCCCACGGGATCGCGGCATTTTCGATCTGCTTGTGCGACGCCATCGCGACGTAGTCGCGCGGGATGAGCTGTTGGCCGTTCCACATGCCGCCCTGCAGCCAAAGCTGCGCAAACGCGGCGATCTCCTCCACGCTGGTCCACATCCCCCACCCGCCGACTTCGATGCCATCGGGGTTGCGATCCCACGCAACCTCGCCGAAGCCCAGGGGATCGAACAGCCGGGGCCGCAGGTACTGCGAAACCGGCTGGCCCGTGACCTTCTGGATCCCGGCGGAGAGCACGAACGTCGCGCCCGAGTTGTAGACAAACTTCGTCCCCGGCTCATACGGCAGCTCATCCTCGAGGAAGCCGCCGATCCAGTCATGCCCGACATCACCGGCTCTGTAGCGCCCAAGTGCGCATGATGCATGGCCCGAGGACATTGTCAGCAGGTGCCGAAGCGTCACGCGCCGCATCCGCTCGGTCACCTTCGGCGTCAGCCGCTCGGGGAAGAAGTCGACCAGGCGGTCGTCGATCGACAGCAGGCCCTCGCCCTGCGCGATGCCGATGGCGGAGGAGACGAAGCTCTTGCTCAGCGAAAAGAGCTGATGCGGCGCATCGGCTGGATGCGGCGACCAGTACCCTTCGGAGATGACCTTGCCATGCCGCAGCAGCAGGTAGCCATGGACACGCGTGCCCTGCCTGGTCAGGCCATCAAGGCCCCGTGCGAATGCCTCGGCTGCGGAAGAAGGAAGCCCCTCGGCTTCGGGCGTAGAGCGGGGAAGGCGTTGCTGGATCATGGTGGTGTAGCGTCCTGGCGGCGTTTCACCAGTGTTCTGCCCGAAGCCGTCGGCTGCATAAAGCGGGTTGGGATCGATGTAGCCGGTTGTGGAACGGCGCCAAGACGGCAAAGACCGGTCTCAGGGTAGGTGGAACGGGGATCCTCGCACGTGCCGGCGCGTAAGTCCTGTATGCACATGCGGGACGCACGTGCCACAATTGGCCGCTGCCAACTGTGATCTTTGGGATCTTTGCGCGACCCCTTCGCGACCCCTTCGCGGCTACCGTTGGGGAACGCGCCCCCGCGCCCAGACGTGCATGGATGGGGCGCGCCGTTACAATAGCCCGCGAATGTTCCAGAAGCTGCGTCGGCTGAACATCTCGCTGGCCGCCAAGTGCCAGATCCTGTTCGGGGCGGCGGTGGTGCTGATCATCGCCGCAGCGCTGTTTGTTCCCTGGCAGCGGATGGACGGGCTGATGGAGCAGATCAACGAGCGGGCCGCCGAGACGCTGGCGCGCAGCGCGATCGAGGAGCATGTCCTGGCCCAGCGGGCGGCTGCTGCGGCGGCGGATCCGACCACCCAGCCGGCGCCGCCAACCTGGCCGGCGACGACCCAGCCCGCGGTTGACGACCTCGACGACACGCCCCATCACCGGCCCGTCCTCATCCCGGTGCGGGCGCTGGAGAATCCGCAATCGCTGACACCCTTCCAGCGGCGGGCGTTCCAGAAGATCCTGCGGCAGGATCGGCCGATGTACTCCGCCTACTACGACCTGCCGGACGGGTCGTGGGGCTATCAGTATGCTCGCCCGCTGCGGCGGGATACGGCGGCTTCGTGCATCGGCTGCCATGCGGCCCCCGAGCCGGCCAAGGAGATCCTGCTGACCCATCCGACCACCGGCCCGGCTGCCCAGCAGATCGCCCTTCCGCCGCCCCCCGCTGCAAGCGAGACGATCCCCCTGCCCGAAGACCTGCTCGGCATCGTCGCGGTCGACATCCCCTCGCAGGTCCCCGCCAGCCAGTACCTGCTCAACCGCATCTTCCTCCTGACGGCTGCCCTGCTCGCGGCCAGCCTGGCCATCGTCGTGTTCTACCTGATCACGACGAAGCTGATCCTTCAGCCGGTTCGCGTGCTGCAGGAAACGGCTGAGAAAGTCGCCCAAGGCGACCTCAACATCCGCTCGGACATCAGCACGGGCGATGAGTTCCAGCAGCTCTCCGAAACGTTCAACACGATGCTGGCCAACCTCAAGCAGACCGAGGACCAGCTCCGCGCCGTCAACCGCAACCTCGACCTCAAGCTCAATCAGCTCGCCGAATCCAACCTCGCCCTGTATGAATCCAACCGCCTCAAGAGCGAGTTCCTGGCCAACGTCTCGCACGAACTGCGCACGCCGCTGAACAGCATCCTCGGCTTTGCCGAGCTGCTGAATGACGCCGTCGAAAAAGCCGGCGATTCCAAGAGCCAGCGCTACACGCAGAACATCCTCCGCAGCGGCCGGGCATTGCTGGAGTTGATCAACGATCTGCTCGATCTGGCCAAGATTGAAGCCGGTCGGATGGAGGTCCGCGTCGAGCCGCTCAGCCTGGGCGATCTGTTCGAAGGCCTGGCTGGCATCCTCAAGCCGCTGCTGCAGCAGCGCGAACTGTCAATCCACACGCACATCGCGCGCGATGTGCCGATCATCCACACCGATCCGGCGAAGCTGCAGCAGATCCTCTACAACTTCCTGTCCAACGCCATCAAGTTCAGCCCCCAGGGCGGTCGGATCACGCTGTCAGCCTCGCGCGAAGCGGCAGACCGCGTGAAAATCTCCGTCACCGACCGCGGGCCGGGGATCGATCCGTCGATGCATCGCGTGATCTTCGAGAAGTTCCGCCAGCTCGACGCCAGCGTGACGCGCGAGCACTCCGGCACGGGGCTCGGCCTGGCGATCTCCAAGGAGCTGACGCAACTGCTCAGCGGGGAGATCGGCGTCAACTCAGCCCTCGGCGAAGGCGCGACCTTCTGGGTCATCGTGCCGACGCGCATCCAGTCGACGACCACCGACGTCCGCGGCAGCGTCATCCTCAATGCCAGCGGCCAGCCGGCGGAGTATCGGGGGTAGCGGACAGTTGCAGCGGGCGGCGGACGGCGGGCAGCACTGGTGGCACGGGCGTCCTCGAACGTGCATGGTCGGGCCGCACCTACGGGGCGCACGTGCCACGATCACTGCCGCAGCTACTGCCATCGGCCAACGGCCAACTTCCCCGGAAATCTGATGCCAACCGCCCCCAGCGTCCGATAACTGGAATATGGACACGCTGATCGTCGGCGCCGGCGGGCATGGGCGGGTGGTGCTGGAGATTCTCCTCGCCGCCGGCACGCATACGCCCATCGGCTTTATCGATGCCGATCCGGCGCTGGCCGGGACGGAAGTTGCCGGCTTGCCGGTGTTTGGACACGTCAACGCCCTGGCGCGGCTGCGTCACCGGCGGATCAGCGCCGCCATCATCGCGATCGGCGACAACGCCGCTCGCCTCACTTACGCCAAAGCCTTGCGTGACAACGGTTTCGAGCTGATCAACGCGATCCATCCCTCCGCCGTCATCTCCCCCAGCGCAAAGCTCGGCTGCAACACGGTCATTGCCGCCAATGCCGTCGTCGGGACCGATTGCCGCCTGGGCGACAGCGTGATCGTCAACACGTCGGCTGTCATCGACCACGAGTGCGAGATCGGCGAAGGAGCGCACATCTGCCCCGATGCCGCCCTCGCCGGGCGCGTGCGGATCGGGGAGAAGGCGTTTGTCGGCCTGGGGGCACGCGTGATTCCGTGCATGAGCGTCGGCAACGGCGCCGTGATCGGGGCCGGCGCTGTCGTGATCCGCGACATCCCGCCCTTCGCGACCGCTGTCGGCGTGCCGGCGCGGATCATCCGCAGCAGCGCCCAGCCGATCGATACGGCCATGGCGCGGGCCTGAACAATGATGTAACTCTTTCCAACAGCTTAACTTCGCTGTTGCCTGCGGGGCGCGCGGCGGCTAGGATCTGGACGGGATTCGTGGAGGTGAACCATGAGTACGGTCTACAATCCTGAATCGGAGATCATGGCCGAGATCGAGCGGCTGGAGTTGGAAGTGCGTGACACCCGCCGCCGCTTGGAGAATGCCAAGAACGACGCCGATCGCAAGGTGCTCAACAAGCAGATCGACGAGCTCAAGGCGCAGATCGAGTTTCTCCGCAAGCAGTTGCCATAGTCTCGCTGTCGCGCAGCCGAGGCTGCCGATACAATGCTCGGACCCGGGATGACCGGGTCTTTCTTATTGCGCCCACGGCTTGCGGATATCCGATATGCCGCCAGAACAACTGCAGATCCTGTTCGGGCTGCTCCTGCTGGGATGCGGGGCACTGCTCATCTCGCTGCTTACAGTCCTGCTGATGACGCGTCTGGCGCCGCGGCTGGGGTTTGTCGACAAGCCCGGCCATCGGAAGATCCACGCCGCCCCCAAGCCGCTGGGCGGGGGTGTGGGGATCTTCCTGGGATTCGCCCTGCCGCTTCTGGCGGGGCTGATCGTGGTGAACGCCCTGCCGCCGTCGTTCGGGATCGATCCCGACTACTGGAGCGGCGCACAGCAGCAGACGCCGCTGGCGGTTGGCTTGCTGGTCGCGATGACGGTGCTGCACGTCATGGGCCTGTACGACGACGCCCGCGCGCTGGGGCCGATGATCAAGCTGCTGGTTCAGCTTGGCGTAACGACGGCCCTCGTGCTGGCGATGGAATGGCTGGCGCAGGACACGCCTTCGCTGCGCCTGCGGGCCCTGACCGCGCTGGGAACGGTCCCGTCGGTCGTGCTGACGGTGCTGTGGATCGCGGGCGTGACCAACGCCTTCAACTTCCTGGACAACATGGATGGCCTGAGCGCCGGCGTGGCGGCTGTTTGTACGACGGCCTTTCTCGCGACGGCGATCTTCATCGAGCAGTGGTTCGTCGCTGCCTCGCTGGCGCTGCTGCTGGGGGCGCTGCTGGGGTTCCTGTGCTTCAACTTCCCGCCGGCAAAGATCTTTCAGGGCGATGCCGGCAGCTTGGTGGTCGGATTCGTGCTGGGCGTGCTGACGATCCGCACGACGTACCTGCCGTCGGATCAGCCGCTGGCGGCTGGGTGGTATGCCCTGCTGGCGCCGGTGATCGTGCTGGCGGTGCCGCTGTACGACCTGATCGTTGTCAGCATCATTCGCATCAGCCGGGGCAAGAGCCCGTTCGTCGGCGACACCAATCATCTCAGCCATCGCCTGGTGGCGCGCGGGATGTCGCGCCGAACGGCGGTGCTGTGCATCTACCTGATCACCGCCGCGACGAGCATCGCAGCCATCCTGCTGCCGCAGGCTCCGTCGACGCTGGCAAGCATGCTCATCTTCGGCCAGACGCTGCTGATCCTGGGCGTGGTCGCCCTGCTGGAACAGCATCCCCTGCCACCGTCCAATGCCTGACGGATCGGCAGGTATGATTTGCATCTGATGGGAACGCATCGCGGAACAACAACGCCGTCACCTGCTGCAACCGCCGACACTCCGCCGCTGTGGCGCTGGCTGGAGCGGATCGCCCTGCTGATCGGTCTGGCCGTCGTCATCGCGCGGGCGACGATGACCGAGACGCTGTACGAGCCCCATCCGCCAATGCCGGGGCAGGCAGCGCCGCCGATCGGGGCGGGACCCACGTCGAGCATCGTGCTCAGCCTGCTGGCGTGCCTGCCGGGGCTGGTGGCACTGGCACGGCGCGCGCTCGATCGCGACTATCGCCTGACGCATGGCGTGACGTACTTCTTCATGCTCGCGCTGGCCGCATGGGCGATTCTCTCGCCGCTGTGGGCCAGCGATGTCTTTGCGGCCTTGGTGGACAGCGTCACGCTGCTGGGGGCGATGGCGCTGATCTGGGGCATGGCCCAGCTCGTGCGCACTTGGAGCCGACTGCGGCTGCTGGCGGGTGTGGGGCTGGGGCTGCTGCTGGTCTTCTGCGGTCAGGGGATTCTGTATCAGAAGGTCGATCTGCCCGAGCTGCAGCAGCAATGGCGCGAGGACATCGGCGGATTCCGCACCGAGGCGCTGCGCCAGCGCGGATTGGTGGAGGGCGAGCTGGCAGCCGAGCGCTTTGGCCAGAAGATCATGGCCGGCGAGATGATCGGCTGGACGCGGTCAGCCAACAGCTTCGCGGCGATCGTGGTCACGCTGTGCGTCGTCGCCGCGGGTGCCGCGATCCAGCGCATCCGCGACCGCCAGCCGCTGGGCGTAATCATCCCCGCCATCGGTATCACCATCGGCGCATGGATGCTGCCCTACGCTGACAGCAAGACCGCCTACGCCACGCCGCTGCTGGCGGCTGGGTTGCTCCTGATCATCGCCATCGGCCGCAACACTATCGTGCGCCATCGCAAGCTACTGTTCAGCCTGTGCGTGGTTGCGCTGCTGCTGGGCATCCTCGCGGCTGTGGCACATGGGCTGTATCACGACACACTCTTTCATCGCAGCCTGACATTCCGCTGGCGCTACTGGGTCGCGTCGGCACGGATGTTCGTCGATCATCCGCTGCTGGGCGTCGGGTTCGGCAATTTTGGGCTGTACTACCTGTCCTATCGCCTGCCGGTGGCGGTGGAAGAGATCCAGGATCCGCACAACCTGTTCGTGCGGTTCTTTACGGAGCTGGGGCTGATCGGTGGCGGACTGGCGGTGGCGTGGGAAGTGTCGCGCTGGTGGCGGCTGACGCGTCCCGCGCGGCCGGGGGAAGACCCTGCGCCGACGGGCAGCGCGATCATGCCGGCGCTGGCTGTGGTGATCGCCGGCGCGGTGGTGAACGTCATCGCCAGCATCGATTTCATCCAGCCATCGGGTTACCTGATCTGGGAACTGGTCTTCAAACGGCCGATGATGGCCCTGTTGCTGCTCGCGGGCATCCTGGCGGTCCTGATGCGATCGCCGGATCACCCGAATCGCGATCCGCGCCCTGCGCCTTGGCTGCTGTATGGCGTGATCATTGCGACGGCTGTGTTCATGGTGCACAGCATGCTCGACTTCGTCTTCGCCGAAGGCGGGCCGCTG
Organism: uncultured Phycisphaerales bacterium; assembly: GCA_937904525.1. Taxonomy (GTDB): domain Bacteria; phylum Planctomycetota; class Phycisphaerae; order Tepidisphaerales; family Tepidisphaeraceae; genus CALEKX01. Next base: position 19,260 of record CALEKX010000044.1, on the reverse strand, counting down.
TATGTCTTTGCAATGCTGACGGGCGGAGCGCTGGGGCTGCGATCGGTCATGCCCGATGAGCTGGCGGTGCGTTTGCCGCGGCCGTTCTGGGTTGCCAAGGCGATCGCAGCCTGGCTGGTCTGGCTGCTGGCGATGATCCTGCTGGCATGGCCGGTGCTGCTGGCGGAAGAGACGGTGCGACAAGGCGATGCACTGCTCCGCGCCGGGCGCGCGCCGCTGGCGCTGGGGCGATACGAGAATGCCATCGATATCCTGCCGATGAACCCCAGCTATCCGCAGCGGGCGTATGCGGCAGCGCTGTACGCCGGCGGCGAGCCGGTTGTCCTCGAGCGCTGGCTTCAGCGGGCGATCGATGCCAGCCCGCGGCGAACGCGCGTGTATTTGGATCGGGCACGATATCGGCTAAGCCTGTCGCCCCCGCGGATGGACGCAGCTCTGGAGGATCTGGCGACAGCCGTGTCGCTGGACCCGCAGGAGATGTCGATCCGCCTCGAGTACGCCGACGCCCTCGAACGCGCCGGCCGGAACGACGAAGCCGCTCGGCAAATCGAACATGCCCTGCGCATCAACGATGCCTACGACCCGGACGAGATCGAGCGTCTGTCCCCGTCGCGGGTAGAGGAGCTGCAGGCGAGGTTGGCGTCGCTGCGGTCGTAAAGCGTAGGTAAAGCGATGAAGCGAGGGAGGGTAGCGGCCAATCGCAGTCCGCCTTCACCGTCACGGTTCTGCATCCGGGCTCCAACCGCCCCACAAGGGCACCTTGCCATGTGCCCCTACAACAACACCGTAAACACAAACGGCCCGCCAAAGCGGACCGTCCCCCCCAACACCCTTTGGGATCTTTGAAGTCTCTGCAATCTTTGCGCTTCCCCTTCGTCGCTGCGTCGCTCCCACCCTTTTTCACTTGCCTGACGGGCCTGGCGCGTGCATACTAGTTCGGTTCTTGTTCTTATGGCTGAGCATGGTTCCATCGCCCAGCCGAGACATGAACAGACGGCGTGCGCGGCTTGGCGAATCGACGCACCTGTCGGGCCGGTCGGCGTGGGGCAGCGGGACGATTCACGCTGAACACAACCGATGGCCGATACAGCGGAGCCGGGCATCCTGCCCCCTCTTCCCAGGTCGAGGGCCCCATCCGTGAGATGGCTCTACCGTATCGTTGCCCTGGTACCGGCCCCGTCGGTCTAACCCGGAACGAGCGAGGCATCGGTCCCAGTATTGTCCTGGTGAGGCGCCATGGGGTGATCAGCCAGATCACGCGATGGCTCCTCGCCATCCCGCCTGGCGAGGCGATCCAGCCAGCCGTTCACGCGGCTGATTGGATCGCCCGCTTCAGCGGACCGTCTTCCCGCCGGCAGCGTCCATCGCTTGCCCGCGGCTATCAACCCGCTCGCAACCCGCCAGCGGCGGCGGCAACAGCACGCACTCCTTGCGTATCGTGCCGTCACCCCCTGGGGTAACGAGCGGGGCCGGCATGTCGGCTGGACCACAACCCATCCCAGCCGCCACACCTCGTACCGGATCACCTCCCGGTCTTGCAGCCATCGCTCCAACCTCCGCATCGCTCCGGGACATCCTGTCCCAACCGCAGGCCATCGCCTGCTGTTGCCGATGCGACGATCGGTGATCGCCCAAGCCGGATCGCATGGCCGCGTCCTGCGGCGCCTGCGACAAACCGGGGCTCAACTGTCGTGCGAACCTCCTTGTTCGCCTGAGCCGCCGGCCGTGTGGAAACGAAGCCTCCGTGCTCCATCACCACCTTGTGGTGGTGTCCGGCCGTATAAGTCTTCAGTTGTCCTGTTCAGGAGACCCATCCTTCCCTGGAGGTGTCTCCACCAATCCCGTGCTTGTCTCCCCGCCCGGCTGGTTGACCTATGTCCCCTGCCGGGCCTGCTTAGCCCGCAATGCAATCTCGGAACTGCGTGCCAGAAGTGCCTCTCGCTGCACCTCCCACTCATCCCGATTCCACAGCTCCAGGTGATCGCGAACGCCGATGAGCGTCACTTCGCGGTTCAACCCGGCTCGCCGCAGCGTCTTTTCCGGGATCAGCACGCGGCCCTGCTTGTCCCATTCCAGCCGGCTGGCAAGCGCGAACAGCATCTGGTCGAACGCCAGCACGTCGTCTGTCGGCGCCAGATCCTGCTGGATCTGTGCAACCTGGCGCTCGTATTGCCGTTCGGGGTAGAGCCACGGGCGGCGGTTGGTTCCGAACACCAGGAAAAACGCCTCGCCATCTCGCTCAGCGTCCAACGCCTTGCGGATCTCCGACGGAATCAGCATGCGATTCTTGTCGTCGATCGTGAGCTCGTACTCACCGTATAGAACCAGGTGTCTCAAGGGCGTTGCTTCCACTGGCCATCAGCGATAGGGATTTTCTACCACATCTTCCCACCAATTCAATCACCAAAATCTGGCGAGATCAACTTTTGCTCAAGCAGTGTAATCCACCCCGCCGATATGGTCCGATTCGAACATTCTTGCGCAGGAAATGCGCGTAAAATCGTGGATGGACAGTGGATAAGTTGGCGCTGGTCAGACGGCTGCGCATTGGCGGGATCGGATAGCCGCGTGGAATGCCAGGCCCCCCGCCAGAACAGCGGCTGTCGCAGCCCAGCCTGGCCAAAGGATCGCCCCCTCGCCGGCCTGCGAAAGCGTGGTGAGAAGTGGGCTCCACTCCCACCACCTGCCGCTGACAGTCCCCTGCGCCAGCGGGCGATACTCGGCATGCAGATACCCCGCCATCGCCCCGCCCACGGTCAACAGCATGGCGACGGCCACCCCCAGCCCCGTCCATCGCCCCCGCGCCAGCGGCGCCGCCCATGCCCACAGGGCCCCCAGCCAAAGCGCCACATGCCCCATCGCCAGCAGCGCCGGCTCTGTCGCCGCGGCTGACAGAAAACACGCCAGCCCCGCGAACGCCCACGCCACCGCGATCGCCATCGCCAACCGCCGCACATCCGCCACGACGGCTGGGAACAGCGCTGCTGCCGCGATCACCTGTGTTGCCAGCATCACACTCAGCGCCGCCGACTCCGCCGGATCGGCAAACCCAGCCGACAGCGGCAATCGAAACGCGCTGGCGCATAGCGCAGCCGCCTGCGGCGCAATCCACATCGCCAGCGCCGCCGCATCTCCCGGCTTGGTGAGGCGCATAACAGATCCGTCACGCTCGCTTTGCGTTGATGTCACCGGCCTTACCGTCATCGCGCACCGTGCCCATCCCGCGCAAAACAAAACGCCCGCAGCGATGCGGGCGCTTCTGAAAGATACGGTTCGATCCACCTGTGCCGTGTGGGAGCCCGTTTGATCAAACCCTTGGAACTAAGTGGTAATCCGCCGATCGAAGGAAAGCGCTCTTTCCGACGTCTCATCGCTCGACGACTTCCAGTCTTGTCCACCGGTAGAACCGGCGAATCTGCAGGCATGTCGTCCGGCGAACAGCGGTCCCTGGGGTTGACGTATCGGTTCGACCAATATCACTCCCAATCTCGTACACCGCAGAACAACCGTATGTTTATCCTATCGGCCGGTTCGGGGTCGGGCAATTACCCATTCAACCCGTCCAGCCGCACCCGCCGCACATCGCAGAACCCCGGCCTGCGGCTGTCGCACTGCCAGCATTACGCCGGTGCGGACGGCTGGTTCTGTCGCTTCTTACTGGCCGAGTTTCACCAGGCCGACCAGCTCCACATCAAAGATCAGCGTGGCGTTGGCCGGGATGGTTGGCGGACGGCCTTCCTCGCCGTATGCAAGCGACGGCGGGATGATAAGCTGCCGCTTGTCGCCGATCTTCATCCCGGCGATGCCTTCCTCCCAGCCCTTGATCACGCTGCCCTCGCCGAGGCGGAACCCAAACGGCTGGCCGCGATCGCGCGAGGAATCGAACTGCGTGCCATCTTCGAGCCGGCCGGTGTAATGCACGAAGACCGCATCGCCGTTCTGGGCGACAGGCGCGGATTCCGCCTTCTGGACGTCAACGATCTTCAAGCCGGACTCAAGCGTGCGCTCCTGCGCCGCCGGCTTGGCCTGCTCGGCTTGCTGATCGCCCAGTACCTGGTCCTGCACGGGCTTGAGAGCATCTTCCACCGAAATGGGCGACTGCCCCGCAGCCACGCCGACCGTCAGCAGCAAACCGGCTGCACAGCTCACGATTGAAAGCTTCATGCGTTCTCCTTCACACGTCAGTATTCCCACCGGCCGCGCCACAGCGCCGCCGCGATCCATGAGCATACCGGGGAAAGGCGGAGAAGTCTGCATCTGAACGGCAGGCGGCTAGCAGGCCGAAGCCACAAGCTCCAACCACCAGGCTCCTGGGAAGCCTCAAGCTCTAAACGGAGAAACCCTGGCTCCGCCGGCTGCATTGGAGATTTCGAGTTTCGGATCTCAGATTTCAAATCTGAAATCTTCAAAGCTGCGTCTATCCGCATTCGTCTGCGGTTCCCAGCTCACAATCTGAAATCTCAAATCTGAGATCTCAAATCCGCAATCCGAAATCCAAAATCACGGGATCAGGCTCGTCCCATCCATCTCCGCCGGCTTGTCCAGGCCAGCCATGTGCAGGAGGGTCGGGGCGACATCGGCCAGCCGGCCCCCTTCGCGCAGGCGCTTGCCCTTCATCCGGTCGTCCACCACGATCAGCTCGACGTCATACGTCGTGTGCGCCGTGTGCGGGCCGCCGGTGGCGGGGTCGACCATCTGCTCGCAGTTGCCGTGATCGGCTGTCACGATCGCGCAGCCGCCCTGCTTCTGAACGGCATCGAGGATCCTGCCACAGCAGATGTCGACATGCTCAACCGCCTTGACCGCGGCATCGAGCACGCCGGTGTGGCCGACCATGTCGCCGTTGGCGAAGTTGACGACGATCAGGTCGTACTGCTGGCTGTTGATGCGGTTGACGACCTCGTCGGTGATGCCGTAGGCGCTCATCTCCGGCTGCTGGTCGTAGGTGCTGACCTTGGGGCTGGGAATGATCTGCCGATCTTCGCCGGGGAACGGCTGCTCGCGGTAGTCGTTGAAGAAGAACGTCACGTGGGGGAACTTTTCCGTCTCGGCGCAGCGGAACTGCCGCAGGCCCTTGGCGGCTGCGTACTCGCCGAGGATGTTGACCATCTTCGGCGGCTTGGGATAGGCGACGGCAACGGGCAACCCCTGCTCGTAGGCCGTCATCGTGGTGTAGTGGACCTTGAGGCGCTGACCGCGATCGAAGCCGGAGAAGTCCGGCAGGACAAACGCTTTGGTCAGCTCGCGCGGGCGGTCGCCGCGATAGTTGTAGAAGATGATCGAGTCGTTGTCCTGCACCGTGGCCAGCGGCTGACCGGCGTCATCGACGATGACCGACGGCGTGATGAACTCGTCGCCGGACATGTTCGGTTCGGTGGGGTTGTCGTAGTAGTGACGGATCGCGTCGGCTGCGGTGCGGAAGCGCGGCGCATCGCCGAAGACGATCGCGCGATAGGCCTTTTCAACGCGCGGCCAGCGGTTGTCGCGATCCATCGCATAGTAGCGACCGCTGACACTTGCGACCTGGCCGACGCCAAGCTCCTTCATTTTTGCTTCGACCTGTCCGATATAGTCAATACCGTAGCTCGGAGGCGAGTCGCGCCCGTCCGTGAACGCATGGAGGTAGACGCGATTGAGCCCCTTGCGGCGGCAAAGCTCGAGACAGCCGTAAAGATGCTCGAGCAACCCGTGCACGCCGGCGTCGCTGACGATGCCGAACAGATGAAGCTTCGATCCGTGCTTGAGCGCGTTGTCGACGGCTTCGTTGAGCGCGGGATTGGAATAGAACTCGCCGTTGCGGATCGCCTTGGTGATGCGCACCGACTCCTGGTCGACGATGCGGCCGGCGCCGATGTTCTGATGACCGACTTCGCTGTTGCCCATCGTGCCCTCCGGCAGGCCGACGTCGAAGCCGCTGGTCTTGATCAGGACGTTGGGATACTCCGCCAGCAGCCGATCGGCAACCGGGTGCTTCGCCAGATGCACGGCGTTGGCATGGTTCCACTCGGGGAAAGGATTCTTCCCCCAGCCGTCGCGGATGATCAGGACAACGGGACGTTTGGCAACAGCGGACATCAGAGGTTCCTTTCTGGCAGACAACATCGTCTCAGAGCCGCGAAGTGTAGCGGCCGAACCGCCAGTTGTCAGTCGAATGTGCGGAATCGATCAGTCCGGCAGTGCCCTGGTGACGACAGATCGTCACTCACAACCGGTGGGGTATACCGCCGACCAGAAAACAAAATCTGGTATCCATCGCGAGAAAATGTTTGACTCTTGTGATCCTTATCCATAAATTTGCACAGTTAAGAAAGGAGGTGACAAAGCGCCTATGGCAAAGAAAGCCGCTAAGAAGACCACGAAGAAGGCTACCAAGAAGACGACCAAGAAGAAGAAGTAACTTCTCTTGGTGATCCCGCCGGATGCCGTGGCTCCATGGAGGTTGAATCCGGCGGCCTGTGGTCAAAAGACGCGTTACGGTTAACAAGTCACCTTTAGATGTTTCGACCTGGCTCCTGAATTCAAAGGTCACGAAACACAAAGAAACCTTCCTCGCCACGGCGGAGGGTTTCTTTTTTTTGGTGTCATTGGTCATTGGTCACTTGTCACTCGCCGGTCCTGCGCTTTGGAACGCCCGCTCCGTTGTCAACGCCTTGCGGGTAACAAATAACAAATAACCAGTAACAGGTAACCGCGCACGAGTAGCCAAAATCCGCGCTGCACCTACAATCCTTCCCATGCGGGTAATCGCCCTCATGAACCAGAAAGGCGGTGTCGGCAAGACCACCACCGCCGTCAATCTTGGCGCTGCCTTGGGGCAGGCCGGGCGAAGCGTCTGCATGGTCGATCTCGACCCGCAGGCGCATCTGACGATCAACTTCGGCCTCGAGCCGAGCAGTGATCGCGTCAACCTCTATCACGTGCTTTGCGACGACCACAGCTTCCTCCAGGCCGTGCACAAGGTTGACGATCGCGTCGCCCTTGTGCCCAGCTCAATCGACCTGGCCGCCGCCGAGGTCGAGCTGGTTCACGTCATCGGCCGCGAGCAGGTCCTCAAGCGCAAGCTCGACCAGGCTCAGCATGACTTCGACTACCTGATCCTCGACTGCCCCCCTTCCCTCGGCCTGCTGACGCTCAACGCGCTGGCCGTGGCCGACGAGGTTATTATCCCCATGCAGCCGCACTTCCTGCCGCTGCAGGGCGTCGCCAAACTCCTGGAGACGATCCAGCTCGTCCGCGAGCGGATGAATCCGCGCCTGTCGGTCAGCGGCGTCGTCCTCACCATGTACGACGCGCAGACCAAGCTCACAGGCGAGGTTGTGCGCGAGCTGGAGACCTTCTTCGAGCAGGCGCGCGGGCGGAACCTGCCCTGGTCCGATGCCCGCATCTTCAACAGCCGCATCCGCCGCAACATCAAGCTGGCTGAAAGTCCCAGCTTCGGACAGACGATCTTCCAGTATGAGCCATCCAGCAACGGCGCAGCCGATTACCGGGCGCTGGCAGCGGAAGTGATGGCCATGGAAGACGGCTCGACCCGCCCCGCTGAGGCCCCATCAGCTCAGGCGGCGCCCAAGCCGCAACCGCCCCAGCCCTCGGCTGATGCGCAACCGGATCCGACGCCCACAGATACCGCCAACCGCGAAATCTACACGTGACACCGACGCTTCGACGTAAACTCCTCCTGCTGTTCTGGACCCTCACAGCCGTCTTCTGGGTTTCGATCTTCGTCGCAACCCATATCCCGGCGCAGCGTCTGCCGGACGTGTCGGTCAGCGACAAGTTCATGCACTTTGTCGCCTATTTCGTGCTGGCGTCGCTGGTGTACATCTCGACGCGCCTGACCAATCCGTCGCGCAACTGGCTCGGCGCGACCGTGATCGCCATCGCGATGGTGTATGGCGCGATCGACGAACTGCTTCAGCCGCTGGTGAACCGCAATGCCGATCTCGACGATTGGCTGTACGACGTCGGCGGCGCCGTGTGCGCGGTCTTCCTGCTGGCGGCGGCGCGGCGGATCCACGATTTCTGGAATTCGCGCGCCAGCCGCAGCCGCGCGTCCTTGGAGAATCAGGCGGCTGCGCCGTAGACTGTCGCGCATGCAAGGCTCTTCACTGCACGCGCCGTGGCGCATCGAGTACATCCGGTCGCTGGAAAAGCCCGAAGGCGACGCCTGCTTCCTCTGCCAGGCCGCACAGGCCAACGATGAGGCGACGCGCCGCAGCCGGCTGGTGCTGTGGCAAAGTGAGCACTGCATCGTCCTGATCAACCGATACCCCTACACCAACGGCCACCTGTTGGTCGCCCCCAAGGCGCACAAGGCGGAGCTCGAAGAGCTCACTCCCGAAGAAGTCGCGGACGTCATGCAGCAGACGACGCTGGCTGTCTCGCTGCTGAAGCGCGCGGTGTCAGCCCAGGGGTTCAACATCGGGATCAATCTCGGCCGATGCGCCGGCGCGGGTGTGCCGGGGCATCTGCATCAGCACATTGTCCCCCGCTGGGCGGGCGACACCAACTTCATGAGCGTCGTTGGCGATGTGCGCGTCGTGCCGCAGGCGATGCAGCAGCTGTACGATGAGCTGATCGTCTGCCGTGCGCAGATGCTCGCCGAGGGGAAATGACACTTCCGACATGCAGAATGTCGCTTTTTGCATTGTCCTGCCCAGCAAACAAGTTATAAACTTCGTTTCAAGCGGAAGGCAGGATGAAGGCGACAGGTGGAATCCTCGGTCTGTCGTTTTCCACGCTGGTGGGTGTACTCATCGGTGTGGGGGTTTACACGTTCGATTACGGCGAGGGATGGAGTTATTTCTCCACCGATCCCGAAGCCTGTACCAACTGCCACGTGATGCAGCCGTACTTCGACTCGTGGCAGAAAAGCTCCCATCACGCCCACGCACGCTGCGTCGACTGCCACCTGCCGCACGACTTCGTCGGCAAGTACATCGCCAAAGCCGACAACGGCTGGCGGCACTCCTGGGCCTTCACGTTCCAGAACTTCCACGAACCAATCCAGATCATCGATCGCAACTCGCGCATCCTGCAAGATAATTGCGTGACCTGCCATGAGCAGATCACAACGCAGATGGCGGCTGGCCATCCTGATCCGCGATCGATCGAAACGATTTCGTGCGTGCATTGCCATCTGAGCGTTGGTCACGGCGACTGAAACGGAGCTGAACATGGCTGCAGACAACCCGACTCCTCCGTCCCAGGACAAACCCACGCCTGCGCCCGACCGTTCGCGCGGCTGGCTGGGCATCATCGTCGCGATGCTGATCGCCAGCGTGCTGACGTTCGCGATCACGGCACTGCTGGTGAACATCTTTGAGCGCAAGCAGGAAGCGCGTCAGCCGTTTGTGCGCGTCGTCGAGGTGAAGGAGATCAGCACCGATCCGCGCCCGTGGGGCCTCAACTGGCCGCACCAGTTTGACCGCTATCAGCGGACGGTTGACATCACCCGCACGCGCTATGGCGGTTCGGAGGCGATGCCGGAGTCGCGGCTGGACAAGGATCCCTGGCTGAAGCGGCTGTACGCCGGCTATGCCTTCAGCATCGACTACCGCGAGCGGCGCGGCCATGCGTACATGCTCTACGACCAGGAGCAGACGCGTCGCGTGCTGGAAAAGCCGCAAGCCGGCGCCTGCCTGCACTGCCATGCCTCGATCGTGCCCACCTGGCGGCGCGTCGGCATGGAGGAGATGGGCATGGAGGTCACTGAAGCCACGCTCGCCGCCGACTTCAACTGGGAGGCCGTCCAGCGTGGCTTTGAGAAGATGAGCACCATCCCCTACCGCGAGGCGCACGCCATGCTGCTGGCGACACCCGACGGCACGCCCGACGACGCAACGCCCATGCCTGGTGGGTCGAGCGTCACGGAGAGCACACCGGCTGCCCTCGCGACGCCTCAGGGCGCGCCGACAACCCAGCAGGCATTGCAGTCGCATGTGGGCGTGGCGCATCCGGTGTCGTGCATCGACTGCCACAATCCGCAGACGATGCAGATCCGCGTCACGCGGCCGGGATTCGTCCGCGGCATCCAGGCGCTGGCGGCAAGCAACGAGCCCGTGCCGCATCTGCCGAGCATCGAGCGATGGCGCCAGGGGAATCGCGCCGAACCTTACGATCCGAACAAGCTGGCTTCCCGTCAGGAGATGCGGTCGTTTGTCTGCGGGCAGTGCCATGTTGAGTACTACTGCGCGACGGGCATGACGCTCACCTTCCCCTGGCACAATGGGCTGAAGGTCGAGCAGATCGAGCAGACTTGGTCGGAGATGAAGTTCCCCAACGGCGAGCCGTTCTACGACTACGTCCATACCGAGACCGGCACGCGCGTGTACAAAGCCCAGCATCCGGAGTTTGAGCTGTGGAGCCAGGGCATCCATGCCCGCAGCGGCGTGTCGTGTGCCGACTGCCACATGCCCTACATCCGCGAAGGCGCGATGAAGGTGTCGGATCACTGGGTTCGCAGCCCGCTGCTCAATGTGAATAACGCCTGCCAGACCTGCCACAACGTCAGCGAGCAGGAACTGCTGGATCGCGTACACACGATCCAGGATCGTACGCGGGCGCTGATCGAGCGGGCGGCTGCCGCCATGACCGACATGCTCGACGCAATCCGCATGGCGCAGGCTGCGGGCGCAACCGAGGAGCAGCTTGCGGATATCCGCAAGTGGCAGTCGTCAGCCATGTGGCGGCTGGACTTCATCAGCAGCGAGAACTCGATGGGCTTCCATGCCGACCAGGAAGCGGCGCGGATTCTGGCCGAGTCGATCGACTACTCGCGCCGAGCCGAGGCGGCCGCCCTGCGGCTGGTGCCGCAGGGCTTCCAGATGTCGGCGCAGGCGGCTCCTGCCGGGCCGTCCGGTGTCACCGAAGCCGGCCGGGAACCGCCCTCAGCCGACAAACCCCAGGGGCAGTGAACAAAAAGCGACGCGGGCTGGAAGCCCGCGTCTTTGTTTTCCACAACAACGAGGGCGCGCTATTGCGTGCCATCGTTCACGCCAAAAGGCGGAGAGGTCCACGAATGGACACGAATCTTCACGAATGTCACCCCGATATTCGTGTCCATTCGTGTCAATTCGTGGATCGTTTATTTCGGCTTTGCACGACTGCGGCTCACGTCTTCTGCTGCACCTTGGCCCAGGTGTCCTTCAGGGACACCGAGCGGTTGAAGACGAGCTTGGCGTCGGTCGTGTCGGGATCGACGCAGAAGTAGCCGAGGCGTTCAAACTGGTAGCTGCTGCCGACGGCTGCACCCTTCAGGCTCGGCTCGAGCTTGGCGTTGGGCACAACCACCAGCGAGTTGGGGTTGAGGTTTTCCTTCCAGTCGGCTCCCTCGGGCACATCGTCCGGATTGGGCACCTTGAACAGGTGATCGTACAGCCGCACCTCGGCATCGACGGCATGCTCGGCGCTAACCCAGTGGATCGTGCTCTTGACCTTGCGGCCGTCGGGGGCGTTGCCGCCGCGCGTCTCGGGATCGTACGTGCAATGCACGGCGATCACGTTGCCGTCGGCATCCTTCTCGACATGCGTGCACTTGATGAAGTACGCATAGCGGAGGCGCACCTCGCGCCCGGGCGACAGGCGGAAGTACTTTGGAGGCGGCACCTCGCGGAAGTCATCCTGCTCGATGTACAGCACCTTACCGAACGGCACCTGCCGCGTGCCGGCTGAGGGATCCTCGGGGTTGTTGATCGCCTCCATCTGCTCGACCTGGCCGTCGGGGTAGTTGTCGATGATGACCTTCAACGGATTGAGCACCGCCATCCGGCGCGGAGCCTCGCGATTAAGCTGATCGCGCAGCGAGTTCTCCAGCCGGCCGATGTCGATCGTCGCATTGAACTTGCTGACGCCGACGTCCTTGCAGAACGCTCGGATCGCCTCGGGCGTGTAGCCGCGGCGGCGGTAGCCGCTGATCGTCGGCATGCGCGGATCATCCCAGCCCCGCACCATGCCGCTCTTCACCAGCTCCAGCAGCTTGCGCTTGCTGAGCACGGTGTACGTCAACTGCAGGCGCGCAAACTCATACTGATGCGGACGATAGCTGACGTTCGGCACGTTGGCGCCGGCTTCCCGAAGCGCCTCGACAAACCAGTCATACAGCGCGCGGTTGTTGACGAATTCCAGCGTGCAGATCGAGTGCGTTACGCCCTCGATCCAGTCGCTCTGGCCATGCGCCCAGTCGTACATCGGGTAGATGCACCACTTGTCGCCGGTGCGCGGGTGCCTGGCGTGCAGGATGCGGTACATCACCGGATCGCGCAGCGTGATGTTGGGCGACGCCATGTCGATCTTGGCCCGCAGGACCTTCTCACCGTTGGCGAACTCGCCCTTGCGCATACGCTCGAACAGGTCGAGGTTCTCGTCGACACTGCGGTCGCGATACGGACTGGGCCGGCCGGGCTCGGTAAGCGTGCCGCGATATTCGCGGATCTGGTCGGCATTGAGGTCGTCGACATACGCCTTGCCGGCCTTGATCAGCAGGATCGCCCACTCGTAAAGCTGCTGGAAGTAGTCGCTGGCGTAGTACTCATGCTTGCCCCAGTCAAAGCCCAGCCATTTGACGTCGCGATGGATGGCATCGATGTACTCCTGCTCCTCCTTGGTGGGGTTCGTGTCGTCCATGCGGAGGTGGCAGCGGCCGCCGAACTCCTGAGCGATGCCGAAGTTCAGGCAGATGCTCTTGGCATGGCCGATGTGCAGGTAGCCGTTGGGCTCGGGCGGAAATCGCGTCACAATCTGCTGGTACTTCCCGGCAGCGACGTCGTCGGCCACGATCTGCCGGATGAAGTCATACCCGGTCGAGGCGTTTTCGGAGGCGGAGAAATCAGCCGATTCCGGCCGTTCGTTCGATGCGTTGCTCATGTGTAAATCCTTCAAGCGGGCTGGGATGCCAACGGTGTACCCGATCCGTCAGGTTTTGTCGTCATCGCCGCCCTTGCGCACAGACGCGCAGATATCTCAATCGGCTATCTTGCTCAATGATAAAGGCCCCGGGAAGCTCCCGGGGCCTTCTGGGTCATCCTTAAGAGGTTGAACCGTTATTCCGCCGGTACGGGAGCGGGCTGAGCGCCCTGCTGCGGGACCGCCTGCATGATGGCAGCGAACATCCGCTGCTGGTAGGCCTCGCGAGCCGACGCATAGTCAGCGAACTTCCCATCGCGAATTTCCTGGGCAACGCTCTGAGCGGCCTGGGCCATGGCACGCAGGGCGCCGAGCTGCTCGTCGGTCGGGGTCTGGCCCTGCATCAGCGCCTGGGCATCAACCTTCCAGTCATTGCCGACCTTGCGGAGCGGGATCTGCTGAGCCGGGCCGGCTGTGGCGGGATCCTGGTCCGGGCCGGCGGGCGCGGGGACGGTAACCATGGCGGTATCGCCGTTGATCTGCTCCTGGGCATTGGCGGTCTGCTGGACGACCTGAGCCAGCTCAGTGCGGGTGTCCTCGGTGGCTTCGGCGCCGAACTTCTCGTTGGCTGCCTTCTCCATGGCCTGCATGCTGGAGATCATCTGGATCATGGCATCGATGGCCTTGAGCTGCTGCTCATCGCCGTCGATGACGGCCCGGGCGGCTGCAGCGTCACCCTCATGCATGGCCTTGGCCAGCGTGGTGACGGCGGCCTTGGGCGACGACAGGTCCACATCGACCGCCATCGCCTGGGTTGCACAAAGTGCACCCATGAGTGCGAAGGCCGTCACACGCTTAAAAAACGAGGCTTTCATCTGCTGTCCTTTTCTCCGTCCCTTGGGGGCGGCCTGGTAACGCTGCCTGACTGCTCCTTCCGCAAGCAGGAAGGAGCTCGACGCCCCGCAGTGGGACGACGACACGAAGCGACCAGAATACCCGCCGGCTGCGATCTTCGCTATCCCTTTTGCAAAAGGACGGGAACAGTTTGGGAGATCGGATGGACAGGAAACGGCCCCTGCCGTTTGGCCGTCGTTCTCGGTCTTCGTTCCTGGATCCCCCTCCGTCGCCTCCCCCTCACATCGCCTCCACCGTCCATCGGACCTGCCAGCGGACCTGGCCGCTGCCGGGGACGCAGCCGGTGGAGTGATCCTTCATCGACTCGGCCAAGCCGCCGAAACGGCCGGTCGTGGGCTCGACGGCGATATGCCGCTGACGCGCCCATTCGCCGGTGTTGATCCAGATCCCCCAGAACGCCGAAACCTCATCGCTGGTATAGGCGATCTTCACCTGTCGCCCGCGGCGCGGGTATCGCACGACAGCCGGCTCGGCGATCGGATCGACCGAGTAAACCTTCCAGCTTCGATGCTCGCCGAGCGTCGAAATCTGCGAGAGATTCGAGCCGTCGCCGATGGTCGGCCAGGCGAACCGCTCGGTGTCGCCTTCGGTGAGCATGGCGGGGTTGCCCGGCAGAACCAGCTCCATCGGCTCGAGTGTGCTCATCAGGGCATGGGCTGCCCAGATGAACTGGAACTCAAACGGCGAGAGGTTCACAAGCGTGTAATCCGCGATCAGGCTGGGCCCATCGAGCGTGAGCTTGCGCGTCAGGCGATAGCCGAAGCGCAAGCCATGCCACACCGTCGTGATGCCGTTCTCCGTCGGCACAGCCGTCGTGGGGATGCCCCACAGCTCGCCATGGTCGGGCGCGGCGATGCCGTCGTACGGATGGCCGCTGTAGGTCGACGGCCCGACGGTCGGGAAGCACTCATCCCATCCCTGGTACCAGCTGTTGATGTAGGGAATGTCGTACTGGGCCGTCTGCGGAAGCTCGGCGGGATAGGCAAACAGCAGCTCGAACTTGTCGGCTTTGTCGACCAGCGAAGCGATCTTGCCGCCGATGGCCGGCCAAACCTCCATCTTCAGCGCGTCGTTCTCGATCGTAACCGGTAGTGTCATTGGCTGTTCCAGCATGTTCAGTATACCCCCGGGCGCTGCCGGGACGAACTATCTATCTGTGATTCGACCAGCCGAGCTGATGATGTCGTGTTTCAAACATCGATCAACCGATCATCAGGACAGGATCGGGCGTAAATCAGACCAGCTCGGGCGCTCAATGCGATGCACGATGTGCGCATGCCGGGCCAGAACGTCATCCTTCGCTTCGCCCAACACCCTCAGGCGAGACAGTTGGGTACATTGACGCACCGTGATGGTTTGCCCAAACACCTCGCCCAGCCTACGATGCCTGCCGTTCGGGAACGGTTGACTTGTGACACAAACCACAGCTTCCACTGAGATATCTCTGCGAGCCCTGATGGCGCCCGGCATCGATGCCGTGCGGCGCAACTGGCGCGTGTGCGTCGTGCTGCAGACGATCGCCCTGCTGCTGGTGATCGGCTACTACCGCGTCGACGCGATCCGCACCTTCTGCCACACCCTGGGCGATATGAAAGCCACCGGCGGACTGCTGTTCAGCGGTCTCGCCGGGCTGATCGCCGGCGCGCTGCTGCCGGAGATCGCCAAGACGTTTGTCCTGGGTCAATGGCATTTTCCGTCGAAGCGACTGCGCAATATCGCATTCGCGATGTTTGGTTTTGCCGGCGCCGGCATCATCACTGATCTGCAGTATCGCCTGTTCAATATCGTAATCGGCCCTGGCACAGATCCAGCCACCGTCGTCACAAAGGTGCTGGTCGATCAGTTCGTCACCACGCCGATCTGGGGCGTACCCTACTGGATTGTGGTGTACACCTGGCGGAGCAATCGCTTCAGCATCGCCGCGACGCTGCGGCAGATGACGCCCCGCTGGTACGTGACGCGCTGCCTGCCGCTGCTGCTGCCCTGCTGGTGCTACTGGATCCCGATGACGGCATTGATCTTCAGCCTGCCCGCAGGGCTGCAATTCTGCCTGTTTGCACTGGCCATTGCTGCCTGGAGCCTGGTGATGATCGTCATCGCCAGCCGCCCCCACGAACCCGCCCCCGAGGCTGCGGTTTGACCAATGCAAGTCACTTGCAGATAATCACTTGGCGATGAACCTGCTTCAACTGGTCCTCAAGCAGATGCGGCAGCGGGCATTGTCGAGCTGGCTGACTGCCATCTCGGTGACGCTGGGCGTGGCTCTGGCGGTCGCGATTCTGGTTGTCCAGCGGGAAAGTCACTCGGTCCTCGCCCAGACCGACTTCGGCTATAGCGTGCTGGTTGGCCCGAAGGGGTCGGACCTGCAGCTCGTGCTCAACAGCGTCTATCACATCGACCGAAGCCCGGGCAACATCCCATACTCGGTTTACGAGCAACTGCTTGAAGGCGGCGAGTTTGCCGATCACGTCCGCCTGGCGGTGCCGATCGCTGTAGGCGACAACTACGAAGGTTTCCGGATTGTCGGCACGTTGCCGAAGATGTTCGGCTTCGATGACGAAGGTCAGCCGCTGGAGGGTTACGACGAGCTGGGCCGCCTGCGGGATGGCTATCAGTCAGCCCGCACCCCGCCGAACCAGCGGGATCCCGATCGCCCGATCGCTGCCCCGGCATTGGAACTGCGCAGCGGCCAGAAGCTCGAACTGGCGGCTGGGCGCATGTTCCATGCTCAGAAGTTTGAAGCCGTCATCGGCCCGAAGGTCGCCGAGGCGACCGGCTTGACCGTCGGCAGCACGTTCAAAGCCGTCCATGACGTGGCGACCACGGCGATGTCGGATGTGCACGACGAGCTGTGGACCGTCGTCGGTATTCTTGAACCGACCGGCACAGCCAATGACCGCCTGCTGTTCATTCCCCTGACCAGCTTTTACGCCATCTCCGGCCATGCCGAGAGCCTGGAAGCCATCGCCGCCGTCCGCGGCGAAGCATCCGCCACCCGTCCGGCAGAGCATGACGACCACGGCGATCACGAGGAGAACGCCGAACACGCGGACGGCGACGGCCACGACGATCACGAGGAGCACGACGCCCACGAGGCCGACGCCCATGACGATCATCGCCACGGCGCCTACAGCCTCGATGATCAGGGCATCATCCATCTGCACCTGCCCAAGTCGCACTGGCTGGTGTCAGCCGTGTACGTCGACACTTACAGCTCGCATTCGGCTCGTCAGTTGGTGTACATCTTCCGCAACCGCGACGAGGCGCTGGCTGTCGAGCCAGCCATGGTGATGCGCGAGTTCTTCGACAACTTCCTGAACACCGGCTCGATGGTGCTGCTGGTGATCAGCGTTCTTGTGACGATCGTGGCGGCGGTGTCGATCCTGGTCAGCATCTACAACTCGGTGTCCGCGCGAATTCGCGAGATCGCGATCCTGCGGGCGCTGGGCGCGACGCGCGGGCGGATTCTGGCGATCATCAGCCTGGAAGCGACGTTGCTGGGCGCGATCGGCGCGGTCGCGGGGCTGATTGTCGGCCATCTGGTGGCGGCAGGCGGGTCAGCCTACCTGCGCCGGCTGGTCGGAGAAGGTTTCGCCTGGCATACCGTGGCCTGGGGAGAGTTGGCATTCCTGATCGCAGTTGTCATCATCTCCTTCCTGGCCGGCCTGGTCCCAGCCCTCAAAGCCTACCAGGCGCCTGTGGCGGATAATCTAGTAAACCAATGAGGTGGCAGTTGGCAGATCGAACTGCTGCCAACGGCGAACTGCCAACTGCCAACTGAACACCAACCATGCCCTACCCCACCCTCCAGGACTTCATCCAGCATCTGGACCGCAACGGCGAGCTGGCGCGCGTCAAAGCCGAAGTCAATCCGGAGCTCGAACTGGCTGAGATCGCCGACCGCGTGATGAAATCGCCGGCCAGCCATGTCAGCAACGAGCGTGACAAGTCGCCGGCTGCCCGCCTGGGCGGTAAGGCGCTGCTGTTCGAGAACGTGAAGGGATCGGACATTCCCGTCGCGATCAACCTGTTCGGGTCGTATTGGCGCGTGAACCAGGCCCTTGGCAGCGACAATCTTGAAGCCCTGGCTGAGCGCGTGCAGGCGCTGGTCAAGCCCGAGATTCCGACGAAGTTTGTCGACAAGCTGCGGCGGATCCCCGATCTGATCAAGATGGGATCGTTCCCGCCCAAGGTCGTCCGCAACGGCATCTGCCAGCAGGTTGTGCTCGAAGGCGACCAGGCCGACCTGACGCGCCTGCCGATCATCCAGTGCTGGCCGCTGGACGGGAATCTCGATTCCGGCCAGGTCCTCGAGCCGGATCAGCTTCAGCACGTCACCGAGCGCGGCACGGGCCGTTACATCACGCTCGCGGGCATCTATACGAAGAACCCCGACACAGGCGAGCGCAACGTCGGCATGTACCGCGTGCAGCAGTTCGGCCCGCGCAAAGCCGCCATGCACTGGCACATGCACCACGACGGCGCGCGCCACTTCCGCATGTACAAGAACCGCGGCCAGAAGATGCCCCTGGCCATCGTCCTCGGCGGCGAAGCCGTCCTGCCCTATGCCGCCACGGCCCCCCTGCCGCCGGGCGTGGACGAGCTGTTGTTCGCCGGCTTCCTCAACGGCAGCGGCATCGAGCTGGTCAAGTGCAAGACGATCGACATGGAGGTCCCCGCCAATGCGGAGATCGTCATCGAAGGCTATGTCGATCCCAACGAGCGGCTGATGGAAGGCCCCTTCGGCGATCACACGGGCTTCTATTCACTGGCTCACTGGTATCCGGCCTTCCATGTCACCGCCATCACGCATCGGCGCGACCCGGTCTATCCCACGACCATCGTCGGCAAGCCGCCCATGGAAGACTACTTCCTCGGCAAAGCCACCGAGCGGATCTTCCTGCCGCTGCTGAAGATGATCATCCCCGACATCATCGACTATTCCCTGCCGATCTCGGGCGTCTTCCACAACTGCGCCTACGTGAAGATCAAGAAGGAATACCCCTGGCAAGCCAAGCGCGTCATGCACGCGATCTGGGGCGCGGGGCAGATGGCACTGACCAAGTTCATCATCGTCGTCGACGAGCATGTCGACGTGCATGACGAGCAGCAGGTGCTGTTCCAGCTTTTCAGCAACTGCGACCCCGCCCGCGATATGGAAGTCGCCTACGGCCCCATCGACATCCTCGATCACGCCGCACCGGAAACGGGCGCCGGCAGCAAGATCGGCTTCGACGCCACAGCCAAATGGCCGGCTGAGGGCAAGGTTCGCCCCTGGCCCAAGGAGCTGGAGATGGATGCGCAGACCAAGGCCCTGGTCGACCGCCGCTGGCGGGGATATGGCCTGTAGAAGTCGAAGCGCAAAGATCTCAAAGACTTCAAAGAATCCAAAGAAAAACGGGTGATGCGATCCACAATGTGGCACGTGCGTCCCGCACGTGCGGGACGCAGGTGCCACTCTTCTGTCTGTCCTTGTGTTCTTTGTGATTTTTGGGGTCTTTG